>NZ_JAWOTE010000012.1:0-151704 GCF_033338695.1 Vibrio sp. Vb1166
GTCATGGTTTCTGAGCGAATATATGGCATTCAAGTCTCTGATATTGAAGGCTTGAAAGCAAATGGCACCAATATGAAATTGCTCGCGGAACGCGGTGTGAGTGTGTTCTTCACTCAGGTGTTCCGAGACAGCTTTTTCCATGCCGATATGCATCCGGGTAATGTGTTCGTCAAACCCGAACATCCAGAGAACCCAATGTGGATAGGGCTAGATTGCGGAATCGTTGGTACACTTAATAGCGAAGACAAGCGTTATCTGGCGGAAAACTTCCTGGCGTTTTTCAATCGTGACTACCGCCGAGTGGCGGAGTTACATGTGGATTCAGGGTGGGTGCCTGCGGATACCAATGTCGATGAGTTTGAGTTCGCGATTCGCATTGTGTGTGAGCCTATTTTTGCTAAGCCATTGTGCGAAATCTCCTTTGGTCATGTGTTGTTGAATTTGTTCAACACGGCACGTCGATTCAATATGGAGGTTCAGCCACAGCTTGTACTGTTGCAAAAAACGCTGTTGTACGTGGAAGGGCTTGGTAGGCAGCTATATCCTCAACTTGATTTGTGGGAGACCGCAAAACCGTTCCTGGAGGAATGGATGATGAATCAAGTTGGGCCGCAAGCTCTAGTGAATGCGATTAAAGACCGCGCACCATTTTGGGCAGAGAAATTACCTGAACTGCCAGAGCTACTTTACGATAGCCTGAAACAAGGTAAAGCGATGAATCAACGTATGGATCAGCTTTATCAAGGGTATCGCCAGAGCAAGCGCCAGCAGGCGACAGGAAAGTTTTTGTTTGGCGTTGGCGCGACTTTAGTCGTATGCTCGGCAATATTGGTGAACGATGCTTTTGAGCAGCTTTCGTTGGCCTGCGGTATCGCAGGTGTCACATTTTGGCTGCTTAGTTGGCGAGCTTATCGTCAATAGACGTTAAACTCTTGAAATATTTTTGTTTGTTTAAAGACCCGAGGTAAAGAGAATGGGTGGTATCAGTGTTTGGCAACTTCTAATCATTGCTGTAATTGTTGTATTGCTATTCGGAACAAAGAAACTACGCGGTATCGGTGGCGATCTGGGTGGTGCCGTTAAGGGCTTCAAAAAAGCGATGAGCGAAGATGAACCTGCGAAAAATGACAAAGACGCAGACTTCGAACCAAAAAGTCTAGAAGAGCAGCAGAAAAAAGAAGCTGCTCCTGAAACGAAAAAAGACAAAGAGCAGGCGTAAAACGTGTTTGATATCGGTTTTTGGGAACTGGTATTAATATCTGTTGTTGGTCTGGTCGTTCTTGGGCCGGAGCGTTTGCCTCATGCTATTCGCAGCGTGTCTCGCTTTATCGGTGCCGCTAAGAGTATGGCAAATAGCGTCAAAGACGAATTGTCACACGAGCTGAAAGTCCAAGAGCTGCAAGAAAACTTGCGCAAAGCAGAACAAATGGGGATGGATGATTTGTCCCCTGAGTTGAAATCTTCAGTTGAAGAGTTGAAGAAGGCAGCGCAATCTGTAAATCGTCCTTACGCAAAGAACATCGATTCAGAGGCTGAGCCTGTAAAAACAGAGCCAGCAGCAGAAAAGGTAGAGAAAGCGCAAGAGAGCAAGGTTACAGCGGCAGATAAGAAAGCCGAATAGTCTCATTAGGAGGAGCTACTAGTGATTGGTAGCTCCTTTTTGATCTGGTTTTTAATAAGAGGTTTGCCATGTCTACCGTCGAGCAGACACAACCTTTAATTAGTCATTTGTTGGAGCTTCGCAACCGACTACTGCGTTCAATCCTCGCAGTGTTGGTCGTGTTTGTTGGACTAATTTATTTCTCTAACCACATTTACGAGTTTGTTTCCGCACCTTTAGTAGAACGTCTACCTGAAGGCGCGACCATGATTGCTACGGATGTAGCGTCACCTTTTTTTACGCCACTTAAGCTGACGTTAATTGCTTCGGTATTTATTGCGGTGCCGTTTATCTTGTATCAAGTGTGGGCATTTGTAGCGCCAGGTTTGTACAAGCATGAACGTCGATTGATCATGCCACTGCTGTTCTCTAGTTCGCTATTGTTCTACTGTGGAGTGGCATTTGCCTACTTCGTGGTATTTCCATTGGTGTTTGGCTTCTTTACCGCCATCTCTCTTGGTGGAGTAGAGTTTGCAACTGATATCTCGAGTTATCTCGACTTTGTGCTGGCGCTATTTATGGCGTTTGGTATCGCATTCGAGGTGCCTGTTGCGATTATTTTGTTGTGTTGGACTGGGGCCACTACACCAGAAGATTTAAGACAGAAACGTCCTTATATTATAGTGGCTGCGTTTGTCGTAGGTATGGTGTTAACGCCACCAGACATGATCTCGCAAACCTTACTCGCTATTCCGATGTGTTTACTGTTTGAAGTCGGTTTGTTCTTCGCGCGTTTTTATACTCGTCGAAGCGAAGAAGTAGAAGCGGAAACCGAAGAATAAGGCTAATCTAGATGCGAAAAGCGGCTCAATTGAGCCGCTTTTTTTTGCGGTTGGTTTTTTCTTGGGCTAATTACTTAACTTTCATGACGTAACCACATTTTGTGCATACGTATACTTCCTTGATGCCCAGCAGCTTTTGAAAAAAACTGCGCGGTACGCGTTGTAAGTAAGCACCATGTGTACACACTTCAACTTCCATATTCATGCTGTTTTACATTTGTGCTAATTAATGGGCGTAAATCAGTATAGAAAAATAATGTGTCGAGTTGTCGACAGTTTTGCAAAGCGGACGAAGTAAAGTGACGATATGAGAAGTAAGTAGAGTTGCTAGTTAATTATTATGTTTATCAATAATTTTGTATGGATTGTTCTACTATTTCAACGGGTTGAAT
Source organism: Vibrio sp. Vb1166 (assembly GCF_033338695.1). Taxonomy (NCBI): domain Bacteria; kingdom Pseudomonadati; phylum Pseudomonadota; class Gammaproteobacteria; order Vibrionales; family Vibrionaceae; genus Vibrio; species Vibrio sp. Vb1166. The sequence goes on from NZ_JAWOTE010000012.1 coordinate 2,835, forward strand.
CGTCCATTCAATAGTTTAGGTGATAAAAAAGCGACGTTGATTTCGTCGCTTTTTTCAATTCTCGTGAACTAAATATTAAACAGCTTTTTGGCATTCTCAGTCGTTATGGCATCGATGGTTGCGATGTCGACATCACGCAAGTCGGCAACACGTTGTGCAACGAGAGAAGTGTAGGCTGGTTCATTACGTTTACCACGGTGTGGCACCGGCGCTAAATATGGACAGTCGGTTTCTAAAATGACCCACTGCATATCCAAATGTGGAATGACTTTATCCATCCCGCCATTCTTAAAGGTTGATACGCCACCTAAGCCTAAGTGGAAGCCTAGCTCATTGATTGCTTGTGCTTCTTCTAAGCTGCCTCCAAAACAGTGGAATACACCACGCAGACGACCATCTTGCTCTTGTCGCAGCAAAGTGAGTGTTTCTTCAATCGAATCACGAGTGTGGATAACGACCGGTAAATCCATCTCTTTTGCCCAGTTAAGTTGAGCTACGAACGCCATTTCTTGCTCAGCACGATAGGTTTTATCCCAATATAGGTCGATACCAATTTCGCCTACCGCAATAAACTTGTGTTTCTCAAACCAACCGCGGATGATCTCCAACGTTTGTTCAACATTGCTGTCCACATAACAAGGGTGCAGCCCCATCATTGAGTGGCATACGTCAGGATATGTCGCTTCGGTTTTTAGCATGGGCTCAATTGAGTCCAGATCGATGTTTGGCAACAGGATTTTATTAATGCCTTGCGTTAAGGCGCGTTGTACTACTTCATCGCGGTCGTTATCAAATTCGCTGGCATAGATGTGCGCGTGGGTATCGATCATCGTTACTCTCTGTGCTTCATGGTTGGTTTCGTATTCGAAGTATACTTGAGTGTGAGTGCTGGGTCATTTTCAGTTTTTTTCATTACCTTTTTCCAGATTGTCACTCGCAACATGCATCAAGAGTGATATGATTTTGTTCACCAGATGATTTGATCATCATAACCGTCCAGACAAGGAGAAAATGGTGTCTGTATCAATTCAAGGTCCATTCCCTGCACGCCGTATGCGTCGTTTACGTAAGCACGATTTTAGTCGTCGTTTGATGGCTGAGAACCAACTTTCTGTTAATGATCTGATTTACCCAATGTTCATTCTTATGGGTAAAGATCGTCGTGAGAGCGTGGAGTCCATGCCGGGTGTAGAGCGTTTGTCGATTGATTTAATGCTAGAAGAAGCACAATACCTTGCAAATCTAGGCGTTCCAGCAATCGCGCTTTTCCCTGTCGTAAACCAAGACGCTAAAAGCTTATGTGCTACTGAAGCCTACAACCCAGAAGGTTTGGTTCAGCGAGCAGTACGAGCGCTTAAAGAACACATTCCTCAAATTGGTGTAATCACAGACGTGGCACTCGACCCATTCACGACACATGGCCAAGACGGCATCATCGATGAAGATGGCTACGTAATGAATGATGAAACCACAGAAGTATTGGTTAAGCAGGCTTTGTCTCATGCAGAAGCGGGTGCTGACGTAGTCGCGCCTTCAGACATGATGGATGGCCGAATTGGTAAGATCCGCGAAGCATTAGAAAACGCGGGCTACATTCATACTCAAATCATGGCTTACTCGGCTAAGTACGCATCGAACTACTACGGACCATTCCGTGATGCGGTTGGCTCTTCTTCAAATCTAAAAGGCGGCAACAAGAAAAACTACCAAATGGACCCAGCAAACATTGATGAAGCGATTCACGAAGTGGCGCTAGACATCAATGAAGGTGCGGACATGGTGATGGTTAAACCTGGTATGCCATACTTAGATGTAGTTCGCCGAGTAAAAACTGAACTTCAAGTACCGACATTTGCTTATCAAGTCTCTGGCGAGTACGCGATGCATAAAGCGGCGATCATGAATGGCTGGCTCAAAGAGCGTGAAATTGTGATGGAATCACTATTGTGCTTCAAACGTGCAGGTGCAGATGGCATCTTAACGTACTTTGCGAAAGACGTTGCTGAGTGGTTGGCAGAAGAGAATGCACAAACTGCTCAACACCTAAATCGTACTCCGGAAGCGACAGAAGAGTAATTATCGCTCAGTGAGAAATACCAGACCAACAAGAGTTGTTCGTCTGTATATACCCAAGTAACCTCAGGCGGATTACAACAGTAACAATCCAAGGTGCTTGGGTATTTTTATTTTGGAGAAGAGAACAATGACAATGCTGATTCGTGAAGGCACATTGGAAGAAGCACTTCAAGTTGTGGCGCGTGTTACCGAGTTTTCGAAAGGAGAAACGGTAGACTCCATGACTCAACGTTTAGAAGAGAAAAACAGTTTAATCCTCGTTGCAGAAAAAAATGGCACGATTGTCGGCTTCAAAATAGGTTACGAATTAGAGGATGGTGTTTTCTATAGCTGGTTAGGTGGTGTTGTCCCTGAAGCTCGAAATGAAGGCGTGGCACAACTGCTTTTGGAAGCTCAAGAGGATTGGGTGGCAGAACAAGGCTACAACACATTAAAAGTGAAATCTCGAAACCAGTTTCCGGCTATGCTTCGCTTGTTATTGAGAAATGGCTATATCATTGAAAAGTTTGAAGAAAAAGTAAATCTTCGAGAATCTAGAGTGCATTTCATTAAAGCAATGTGAAAATAAATGAGATTTTTTCTCATTTAACTGTTGACTACGAAATGAGAATCATTATTATTAAACATGTCTTAGGGAATGAGGAAAGTTCACAAGGACGTTGAGTGACTTATTAACAGAAGTTAATTAACTGAAAGTTGAGAAGTGATGAAACATTTTTCCGAGAACTTGCACGAATTCTTTTTGACACGACATTGCTCACATTGCTTCCAGTGTAATTTATAGCTTCTTGGTTAAGCTGCTCTATTTACAGAATTTGCTTTACCACTTCTGCTAGGCGACCCCATTCGGGTCGCTTTTTTCTTTTCTACGATTTCTATTTGACGTCACTATTAATATCTTTTCCACATGCGATGATCATTTTAGGATCGTTGATCTTCTCGCCGTTATGTAAATTTATTATTATAAATCAATAGTTTGAGTTGGTGTTTTCTTGTGTTTTTTGTTATTGGATAACCAGTGGATAATTTCTATAAACAGAGTTATCCACAGGGGGTGGTGTTTTCGTGAATAAAGTCGGAAAAATTTACGCGACCTAGATCGAGCGAACAAGATAGATTCAGATCAGCAGTCATGGCATGCTAGGCAGATCTCTCAAGTACTGAATTGGATACAGACAATTATGGCAAGTATTCCTGAAAATCCGTTGATCCTTATCGACGGCTCTTCTTACCTATATCGCGCTTTTCACGCCTACCCGGGCACCATGAGCAATGGTGAAATTCCAACTAATGCCGTTTACGGCGTCGTGAACATGTTACGCAGCATGATGCGTCAGTTTGCGTCTGAGCGCATCGCGGTGGTTTTCGATGCAAAGGGAAAAACCTTTCGTGATGATATGTATGCAGAATACAAAGCGAATCGTCCGCCAATGCCGGATGACCTGCGTTGTCAAATTGAACCATTACACAATGTTATTCGTGCAATGGGTTTGCCGCTGATCTGTGTTCCTGGCGTCGAGGCGGATGACGTCATCGGTACGTTAGCATACCAAGCATCACAAAAGGGCATGCCTGTATTGATCAGTACTGGTGATAAAGACATGGCGCAGCTAGTGGATGATAACATTACCTTGATCAACACCATGACGAACGTCGTAATGGATCGTGAAGGTGTGGTTGAAAAGTTTGGCATTCCACCTGAGTTGATCATCGACTACTTAGCACTGATGGGCGATAAAGTAGATAACATTCCTGGTGTACCGGGTGTCGGTGATAAAACGGCGACCGCACTACTGCAAGGTATTGGTGGTCTGACGAAGTTGTATGAAAACCTCGATGATATTGCAGGGCTTGGTTTCCGTGGTTCTAAAACCATGGCGAAAAAGCTCATCGACAACAAAGAAAATGCCATGCTTTCGTATGAGCTCGCGACCATCAAATTGGATGTTGAGCTTGAGGAAACGCCAGAATCATTGCTGAAAGCGGAACCAAATAAAGACGAATTAGTGAAGCTGTATGGCCAACTGACGTTTAAATCTTGGTTGAATGAACTACTTGAAGGCGGTTCTGGATCTGTGGAGGCCGTAGAGCTTGCAGGATCTTCACAAGCTTCTTCTTCTCAAGCCGAGATGGAAACTTCTGCGGTAACAATCGATCGCAGCCAATATGAAACAATTCTGGATAAAGAAACCTTCAATGCTTGGCTAGATAAACTTCAAACGGCTGAGCTGTTTGCATTTGATACGGAGACCGATAACCTAGATTACATGCTAGCGAATCTAGTTGGTTTGTCATTCGCTGTCGATGAAGGTATTGCGGCTTATGTGCCAGTTGCACATGACTATTTAGATGCGCCTGAACAGCTTGATCGTGATTGGGTACTAGAACAGCTGAAGCCAATTCTTGAAGATGCAGCGAAAGCAAAAGTCGGTCAAAACTTAAAGTATGATGCGTCTGTACTCGCTCGTTACGACATTGAGCTAAAAGGTATCAAGCACGACACGATGTTGGAATCGTATATCTACAACAGTGTCGGCGGTAAACACGATATGGACAGCTTGGCGCTTCGCTTCCTACAGCACAGCTGCATTTCTTTTGAGCAAATTGCAGGTAAAGGCAAAAATCAGCTTACGTTTAACCAAATCGAACTGGAACAAGCATCGCCATACGCGGCAGAAGATGCGGATGTGACCCTTCGTCTGCACAATCGCTTGTTTGCTAATATCGAGCAGGATGAAAGCCTGAAGACAGTTTACGAAGAGATTGAAATGCCGTTGGTGCCAGTTCTTTCGCGCATTGAACGCACTGGGGTCTTTATCGATGAAATGAAGCTGAGTGCGCAGTCAGTCGAGATTACCGCTCGCCTTGATGAGCTTGAAAAGAAAGCGTACGAAATTGCTGAGCAAGAGTTTAATATGAACTCGCCAAAGCAATTACAAGCCATCCTATTTGAAAAAATGGGTTTACCGGTTGTGAAGAAAACGCCATCAGGCACACCATCGACGAATGAAGAAGTTCTGCAAGAACTCGCGCTAGACTACCCACTACCAAAGCTGATTTTGGAATACCGTGGTCTGGCGAAGTTAAAATCAACTTACACCGACAAACTGCCGAAGATGATCAACCCATCAACGGGACGCGTGCATACTTCTTACCACCAAGCAGTGACTGCAACGGGTCGTCTATCTTCTACTGATCCGAACTTACAGAACATTCCAATTCGTAACGAAGCTGGCCGTCGTATTCGTCAAGCGTTTGTCGCGCCATCAGGGTATAAAATCTTAGCGGTCGACTACTCGCAAATCGAACTGCGCATCATGGCGCACCTTTCTGGCGACCAAGCTTTATTGAATGCATTCCGTGATGGCAAAGATATCCACGCGGCAACCGCAGCAGAAATCATGGGTGTTTCTATTGAGGACGTTTCAAGTGAGCAACGTCGTCGTGCGAAAGCGGTTAATTTCGGTCTTATTTACGGCATGAGTGCGTTTGGTTTGGCGAAGCAATTAGGCATTCCTCGTGGTGAGGCTCAAGCGTACATGGATACATACTTTGAACGTTACCCAGGCGTGATGCAGTACATGGAAGACACACGCAGCACAGCAGCAGATAAAGGGTATGTTGAAACGATTTTTGGTCGACGTTTGCATTTGCCAGAAATCAAATCGCGCAACGGGATGCGTCGTAAAGCTGCTGAACGTGCGGCAATCAACGCACCAATGCAAGGTACGGCAGCGGACATCATTAAGAAAGCGATGCTGTTGGTTGATCAGTGGATTCAGGAAGAAGGCAATGGTCGTGTGAAGTTATTAATGCAAGTACACGATGAATTGGTCTTTGAAGTTGAAGAGTCATCATTGTCCGAAATTGAAAGTAAAGTACAGAAATTGATGGAATCTGCAGCAGAGCTAAAAGTACCGTTGGTTGCAGAAGCAGGTCACGGTGATAACTGGGATCAAGCTCATTAGTCACTTTTAGACCAAAATAACCAATTAATTATGAGCCAGCGCACAAACGCTGGCTTTTTTTTGAGATTAAAAAAGCTAGCGCAAAGTTAACTTTGATGTTGCTTAATAAAAATTTCATGAAAAAAAACTACAAAAATTCTTTGCAATTCTGACCAATTGTTGTACATTAATACTCGTAGGGTACAGAGGTAAGATGTTCTATCTTTCAGACCTTTTGTTTCACGTTATTGGATTAGGCTGATTCAGCCGCCCCAGTCAGTTTTTGACTGGGGCGTTTTTTATTGGGCGAAAGAAAATTATTCTTTTGGATCAGCAGCTTAAAGTTAGCCTTCAAAAACCTTCTTTTTTGACCTTTCTAAGTTACTGCAAAATCTCGATTTTTCCTTCAAATTTATTGCGTTATTCATCCTGTAAATTTACGCCAGTCACACTATTATTTTTTCTTGAAAGAAACTAAGTTACATCTTTTTGAAGATTTGCTTGGCTTAACTGTCTGAATTGTAACGCTATTGGGTGTTTTTGGAGTGAATGTTTGGTGATACACAGGAAACAAGAGCGCTTTTTAACCTATTGAAATCGAATCTCAGTTCAGCAATGCTTCGTCACATAACAATAATTACCAATTTTTCTCTCCCGTTATCCCTGCCAGGAAGGCGGGGATTTTTATTGCCTGTTATTTAGTTCAGATAAACAAAAGCCCCACCAAATGGCAGGGCCGTGTCGAAGAAATTTAACAAATATTGTTAATTATTCTTCATCGCTCGCTGGTATCTCTTGTTCGTCTTCTTCTATCAGGTGTGCTAGTGCTGGTGCAAACCAGGTATCCAGTTTTGCACGTAGCTGATCGACACCTAATCCTTTAAGTGAGGAGAACACATCAACAGAAACGTCACCACCGAAAGTTTCTACTTGCTTACGAACTTTCAGTAGAGTTTGCTTGCGTGCACCACTTTTTAGTTTATCTGCTTTGGTTAGCAAAACCTGCACAGGAATGTGGCTATCGATGGCCCAGAAAATCATTTGTTGGTCGAGATCTTTCATTGGATGACGAATGTCCATTAGAACCACTAAGCCTTTTAGGCACTCGCGTTTCTGTAGGTATTCACCCAAAGATTTCTGCCATTTGTTTTTCATTTCTACCGGTACTTGAGCAAAACCGTATCCAGGTAGATCGACAATGTGACAACCTTCTTCTACTTTGAAAAGGTTGATTAATTGCGTACGACCTGGTGTCTTTGATGTCTTGGCTAAGCTTTTTTGATTAGTTAGACGGTTAAGTGCACTCGATTTACCAGCGTTTGAGCGTCCTGCAAACGCAATTTCGACACCTTCGTCTTCCGGCAGGTGACGAATATCGGGTGCGCTGGTGATGAAATGCGTATTTTGGTAATGAATTTTTACGCTCACTGTTAACTCCATCTCGACTTTGTGTAGTCGATTGATTACTTTTTTGTGAAAATGTGTAAAATAACCGTGCTCGGCATAAGGTCGCCTATTGTACCATGAGTGTACGCGGTATGTTCACATTCCGTGGTACTGGAAGCTTGATAATTATAATGGAATGTCATGAAGAAATTAGCGCTAATTTTGAGTCTTTTAGCCAGTTGCTCAGTATGGGCCCAAGGTAATATTGAGGCTGGTAAAGCAAAATCACAAACCTGTGTCGCCTGTCACGGAGCAGATGGCAACAGTGCAATAACAACGTACCCGAAACTCGCAGGCCAACACGCTAAGTATCTTGAGAAGCAGTTAAAAGAACTTAAGCTAGGCATGACAAGTGGTGGTAAACAAGGTCGTTACGATCCTGTAATGAGTGGTATGGCAATGCCACTGAGCGATGAAGATATCGCAGACCTATCTGCTTACTACGCTTCGCTACCAGTTTCAGAAAACTCAACACCTGAAGATGTAGTAGCAAAAGGCAAAACGCTTTATACCGCTGGTGATGCCGAGCGTGGCCTAACCGCATGTATTGCATGTCATGGTCCTCGTGGCAATGGTACTGAGCTTTCAGGTTTCCCGAAAATTTCTGGTCAGCATGCTGACTACATCAAAGCTCAGCTAGAAAAATTCCGTGATGGCGACCGTGGTAATGATATGAATGCCATGATGCGCGACATCGCGAAGAAAATGACAGACGAAGATATCGAAGTGCTGTCTAAATACGTTGGCGGTCTGCACTAATATACCTAAATCGCTCAAGAACCTGCATCTTGAGCTGGTTGGGTAGATGTCCCTACATCGTTCGAGCAACTTGTACAAAAATGCCCTAGTGAATCCACTAGGGCATTTTTGTTCGTGACAGATATCACAGTCGAGTTTGGATGCGAAAGCGATAGTTGGCTCGGCAGTTTGTGAGACATTTGCCATACTTGATGTTGGCTTTTTCTTGTTAGTGTTTTTAAGTTTTTGATTAAATGATAATTTTGATTTTTTAGAAAAATAGGCGGATTATTTTTTCAACCCATTACTTGTGAGCATAACGGGATGGCGTAAAGTAGAAGTCGTTCACAGGGAGTGAATGTAAGGATTTAAGACCACGGTTTAGGTCTCCAAGGATGTAGCTCGGATGCTTGGTGATTTAGAAAGGGATTTAGATAGGTAGGGAGCCTATCAGATAAGGATGGTCATCTCGTCTGACGGTTAAGACAGTGAAACGGATCAGGCACAGGAAGTTGCTCAGTAGACAGGAAGTAAACGGATAGCCAAAATTCATCAGGAAGATGAAAAACAACTCTTTTTGGCAGGGAAAGCTCTAAAAACAAAGGGATCATTGGTGCACCAAATGTGTGCAACACAGTTTCGCCAATTGATGGCACTTAGAAAGCGACAGTCTGACTGTCGCTTTTTTTATATCCGTTGACTTGCTCAGTCGTAACTTGAATTGATATTACTGCACTTATTTAGCTTTATAGGTTGTAAACAAAGTTTTTTAACAAAAATTGCTGAAAAAATACTCAACAACACTCCAATCCGAGTTCACTTTCTGGTATGTTTCGCATCCCTGTTTGAGGAAGTCAGCATGCATACCTGTCCTTTATGCCAAAATCAGCGCACTCACCATTATTTTGAAGATAAGCGTCGTGAATATCTTCAATGTGAGCAGTGCAGCTTGGTATTCGTAAATCCAGACCAACGTTTGGATGCGGAAAGCGAAAAAGCTCACTATGATTTGCATGAGAACAACCCCGATGATTTGGGTTACCGACGCTTTTTGTCGCGTATTACTGACCCGATCACAGAGCGAATTTCTCCACAATCAAATGGTATCGACTTTGGTTGTGGTCCTGGCCCAACGCTCTCCTTGATGCTGGAAGAGGCGGGGCACAACATGGCGTTGTACGATCTCTACTACCACCCTGATACGTCGGTTTTAGAAAAAACGTACGACTTCATGACAGCAACAGAGGTGATAGAGCACCTCTACCACCCAGATTTGGTGTGGAAGCAATGGTTGAATTTAGTTAAGCCAGGGGGCTGGATAGGCCTGATGACGAAAATGGTCATCGACGTGGAGGCTTTCAAATCATGGCATTATAAGAACGATCTCACTCACGTAGTGTTCTTTAGTCGTGACACGTTCCAGTTCCTAGCAGAGCGGGATAAGCTCGAACTCGAATTTATTGGTAATGATGTAATTTTACTGAGGAAACCCCAGTAATGAGCCGTAGTAAAAAATCTAGAAAACCGGGTGCCGCTGGTGCACCTGAGTTTGTTGTAACTCGTAACCGTACAGAATCTGATGTGGAAGGCCGCTTACGCAAGCGTGCTAAAAAGCGTAAAGGTCTGAAAACGGGTAACCGTAACTCAGAAGTTAACGAGCAGAAAAAGCAAGCTGCTGCACAAAATCGCGACCCGCGCTTAGGCAGCAAAAAGAAAATACCTCTGATTGTTGAACCTGCGAAGAAAATGACGAAGCAAGAGCGTCGTTTGTCGGCAGAGCAAGAACTAGAGATGCTAGAAAATGACGCGCAATTGAACGTGTTGCTAGACCGTATTGAAGCGGGTGAAAACCTGGGCACAGGTCTACAGAAATTCGTCGATGAGAAACTCGATCGCATTGAGAAGCTAATGGACCAACTAGGTTTGTTGGAACCTGAAGAAGAGGAAGACTTCACTGCACCTGCTGAGAAAAGCACGCGCAACGATGATGACTTGCTGGCAGATTTCGACGACATTAATTTCGACGACTATAAAGGATAATTAAGCTATGAATGTAACCTTATTAGCTATTGCTGGTGTTGTGATTATCATCGCACTCGCTTCTTATGCAGGTTACCTTCTGCTTCAATTGAAAAAGCAAAAGGAATTGCAGCTGAAGCATCAAAAATTGGCGATAGACAAACGTAACGCCAACATTTTTGAGAATGTGCATACCTTGTGTCAGGCGGGCATTCAAGGGCAGTGCGATTTATCTGAAATCAGTATCCGTGTGTATAACATCATGGATTATGTACAAGGTGAAGACCGCGTTGATTTCGATAAAACGTACCCTGCGATTTCTGAGCTTTACCACATCGTGAAAGATATGGCGCGTGGCGAAGAACGCCAACAACTTGCCAAGAAAGAGCGTATGCAACAGAACTTGACGCGTCATAAAGCGGAAAGCCGCCTCACTGATGCGATTATTGAGGAGCTCAAAGTGTTGCAGAAAAACGTCCAGCCACTGAATAATCAAATCAATATTCAGATGATTTAAGCGCGACCCCCAATAGTCTCCTTATGGCTAATGGGGGTATCGTGATCACGCTAGCACTTCTTTAGTTTTATACTTAAAAAGCCAGTCGGCGTTGCCACGCTTGTCATCGTCGTATGGCAAAATAGCGGCTCTGAATATCGGGTGACGGCTTTCGTTGCCCTAGCATTTAACGGAAAGTACCACCATGTCGAATCAACACACTGAATCGAAACAGCAAATCGTCTGGGATCAAGCGGTATTGGATAAGTACAACTATTCCGGGCCTCGTTATACGTCGTACCCAACGGCGCTGGAGTTTCATGAAGCGTTCACCATTTCTGATTATGATATGGCATGCACTCAATACCCAGAACGCCCATTATCGCTGTACGTACACATTCCGTTCTGTCACAAGCTTTGTTACTACTGTGGATGTAATAAAGTCATTACACGCCACTCGCACAAAGCGGATGAATACCTCGACGTGCTTGAACACGAAATTCGTCAACGTGCTGCATTACTTGTTGGTCGCACCGTGACGCAATTGCATTTTGGTGGTGGTACACCGACGTTTCTCTCTGAAAAGCAAATCACGCGTGTGATGAGCCTGCTACGCCAAGAGTTTACTTTTAGTAGCGATGCTGAAATCAGTATCGAGGTTGACCCGCGTGAAATCGAGCTGACCATGCTGGATCATCTGCGTAGTGAAGGCTTCAATCGCTTGAGCATCGGTGTTCAGGACTTCAACAAAGAAGTGCAAAAGCTGGTGAATCGTGAGCAAGATGAAGAGTTCATCGTTGCGATGGTTGCGCGCGCAAAAGAGTTAGGCTTTCGTTCGACGAACCTAGATTTAATTTACGGTTTACCGAAGCAGACCAAAGAATCTTTTGCCAAGACTCTAGAACAAGTGCTAGAGATGCAGCCGGGCCGTCTATCCGTGTTTAACTACGCGCACATGCCACAGCTATTTGCAGCGCAGCGTAAGATTAAAGACGAAGACCTGCCAAAGGCAGAAGAGAAGATGGCGATTCTGCAAGATACCATCGCGACACTGACTGATGCTGGCTACCAATTTATCGGTATGGACCACTTTGCTTTGCCGGACGATGAACTTGCTGCTGCCCAGCGCGAAGGTATTTTGCATCGCAATTTCCAAGGCTACACCACACAAGGTGAATGTGACTTGGTTGGCTTTGGTGTTTCTGCAATCTCGATGATCGGCGATGCGTACGCGCAAAACCAGAAAGAGCTGAAGAAATACTACGCTCAAGTCAACGAACTTCGTCACGCTCTATGGAAAGGGGTCTCTCTGGACTCCGATGATTTGCTCCGTCGTGAAGTGATTAAGCAGCTGATTTGTAACTTCAAGTTAGACAAGAAAGCCATTGAGTCTGAGTTTAAAGTGAAGTTTGATCAGTACTTTAAAGAAGACTTACAGCTACTTCAGACCTTCATCAACGATGAGCTGGTGGAAGTGGATGACAATGAAATTCGTGTGACGCTGCGAGGTCGTTTGCTGATCCGTAATATTTGTATGAGCTTCGATAAGTACCTGCGAGCAAAGGCACGTCAGCAACAATTCTCTCGTGTTATTTAATCAGAGATACAGATTCAAGATATAAAAAATGCCAGCAGATGCTGGCATTTTTTTATGTTTTCGCTGGATTTAAGCGCGATCTTTTACTTTTTCTCTCAGTTCCGATTTTTCTGCTTCTGAAAGGAACGCAATCTCAAGGCCATTGATTTGCGCTTGGCGAATCTGGTCTTGGCTCAGGCCAGCGGCTGGTGCCGCTACTTCGTATTCGTATGGCAGTTCGATGCCTTCAACCGCTGGATCGTCAGTGTTCAAACACGCAAGAACGCCATGCTCTAGGAACTGCTTGAGAGGGTGGTTTTCTAGCGTTTCTACCGTACTTGTTTGGTAGTTTGACGTCAGGCAAGATTCAATACCAATGCGGTTTTCTGCTAGGTAATCCATCAGTTTTGGATCGTGAATCGCTTTTACGCCGTGACCGATACGAGTTGCGCCCAGCTCATTGATTGCTTGCCACATGCTCTCTGCACCTGCTGCTTCACCAGCATGGACCGTTACCCCAAGGCCAGCATCGCGTACTTGCTTGAAGTGAGACACAAAGCGATCACCCGGTTGGCCTAGCTCGTCACCCGCAAGGTCGACAGCAACGATGTGATCTTTCTGGCTCAGAATGCCGTCCAGTTCTTGTTGACATGCGTCAGTACCAAATGTACGACTCATGATACCGATCAGGTTGGCTTTCACGCCAAAATCGCGCATACCCGCTTGCACACCGTCCACGACGGCTTCAACAACCCCCGCTACTGGTAGTTTGTGTTTCATCGCCATGTAGTAAGGAGAGAAACGCAGCTCTGCGTAATCGATTTGTGCGTTTAGCGCGTCTTCTACGTTTTCGTACGCGACACGACGACACGCATCTAAATCGCCCAGTACAGCAACACCCCAGTCGAGCTTAGAAAGGAAAGCAACAAGAGAGGGTTCCGCTTCGACAATTTGAACGTGAGGAGTGAGAGACTCAATATCGTACGCTGGTAGGGCAATGCCAAACTTTTGGCCTAGCTCAAGAATCGTTTTAGTACGAATGTTACCGTCGAGGTGACGGTGCAAATCAGTAAGAGGAAGGTTCTTCGTTATCATTTTGTCGATCCGGATAGTTATGAACTGGAACAGGGCCCAAACATCATCTGTGACAATACATGGGTAAGATTTGCAGTTAAGTATAAATAACAGTTGGGTAGATTGTCAGTAGAGGATGACTAGGAAATCAACGATTCTCGCTCTTTTCTACTTCATGTTCACCAAATGTGTTGGCCATTCTTCTAGTGGCATAGGGCGGCTGTAGTAGAAGCCTTGCACCTGATTACAGCCTAAAGAGCGCAGTAATTGTGCTTGATTGCTATCCTCGACACCTTCCGCGACGACATTAGTTTTGAGACCTGCTGTGATATTGATGACGGCAGCGACGACTGAACGGTTTAAGTTTTCTTGTGTGAGTTGATTGATGAAGGTGCGATCAATCTTCAAGCAGGTAAACGGCAGAGAGTGGAGGTAACCCAGTGATGAGTAGCCGGTGCCAAAGTCATCTATCGCGATACCAATACCCATTTCACGCAGTTTAGTCATATTTTCTAGTGTGGTCGGTGCGCTATCAATGATACGTGATTCTGTGATCTCTAGTGTGAGGTTACTTGCTGGTAATTTCGTGATATCCAATACGCTTGTCACCGTATCAACAAAACTTGGGCAAGATAGTTGATTAACGGAGATATTCACATGCAGTTGGAAGTCCGACGGCCACTGTTTGCTTTCCATCGCTTGGTAAGTGTCGCGACAAGCTTGTAACAGAATCTGTTGGCCGATGGCTTTGATCATGCCGCTTTCTTCCGCGATTGGGATAAAATCTAATGGTGACACCATACCTGAGTCGCTATGCCAACGCGCAAGTGCTTCGGCGCCACACACTGTGCCACTGACGAGATCCACAATCGGTTGGTAATGAGGAATAAACTCTCGGTTTTCAATGCCAGTTTGGATCTTGGTCAGCATTTGCGTACGAAACTTTGAAGCGCTCGCTAGTTCTGGGCTGTAGTGACAAACACCAGTCAGTGAGTCTTGTTTAGCGTAACTTAATGCGATGCTGGCGTTGCGTAACCATAAAGGCATGGTTTCGTTTGGCTGGGTTTGTACAATACCAAGTGAAATCTTCATCACTACATTCTCGCCTTCCACCATAAATGGGGTGGAAAAGAGTTGCTGTAATCGACGTTCGGTTTGTTTAATTTTGGTTTCAGTGTCGACATTTGAGAGAAACACCGCGAACTCATCACCACCAATCCGAGCCAATAATGCGTTGTCACGAAACTGCTGTTTTAGCCTTTCAGCGATGCTGACCAACAACTGGTCGCCGTTGTGATGACCCACACTGTCGTTGATATCTCTAAATTTGTTGATGCCAAGTAAAAATAAACTGCCGTGACAAAGATCAGACTGATTTTCACAGATTTCGACCAAACCCTGACGGCTATATAAGCGTGTTAGAGAGTCATAAACCAACTGTTCACGCAATGCTTTGAATGAAGCTCTTAGATTGTTCGCCATTTCATTAAAAGCATGAACCAGTACGGTTGTCTCATACACATAACCAGGCTTTGGCATGCCGCTATCCCAATCCCCATTTGCCAGGTGCTGAGCGGCGGCGGCCGTCGCGTTAATTGGTCTGGTAACTCGGTTGAAAATGATCCAACTGATGGCGATCCCAAATAGGCTTACAATAATGCCAACGAGCCAACTCTCTTGCTGGCTTTTCGGTAACAGGCCGAGAAGCTCAGACTCCGAAATGGAGGTGCCGATAAACCATGTTAAGCCGTCTTGGTCTCGATACGGGGTTAGCCGACTGAAAATACGTTGGCCATCATGTTCAAATGAAAAAGTATAAGGTTGCTTGGTGTTGTTGAGATCGAAAGACCGGACGCGGCTCGCACTGATTTTGATGATCGGGTCTGCGTTTTCAGCGGCAAGCAAACGCTGCCCTTTATCCGAAAATTTTGTGCCCCATGAGATGACGCTTCCCGGGCCTGAGTGAGCGATTAAACGATGATCTGGGTCCATGATGTAGACCGACGCTTTAGTGTTGTATTTTAACTCGCGCAGGAATTCGTTGAATGTATTGATACGAATGTCTGTCACCAAAACACCAGCAAATTGGTCGTGTTTGTACACCGGCGTCATGGCTGATAGCGTAATATCCTGGCGTTCATCAGCGTTGGTATAAATTTCAGACCAAGTGGCGTTTTGGCTCTCCGCAACGGGCTTATACCATGGGCGAGTGCGAGGATCGTATTGGGAGATAACCGTTCGAATGTTGTTACTCACATGGTTGGTTCCATAAATAACCAGATCACCATCGGTGTGGCGATCTTGCACCATTAAGGTGTAATCGTCGGAAAGTTCGCGGCGAAAGCCTGCAAAGTCGCCGTTTTCTGAACCAAATGCGATTACATCCAACTGCGGTATCGATTGGTAAAGATTTTTGAATGCACTTAGCAGGTAGTTTTGAATGTCTGAGGTATCGTGAGGGCGATAAAGGTTGTGATAGCTGACGTTGTGCGCGAGAGCCATAACCGCAGTAAAAGGCTTACGTAGATAGCTATTGAGGTGGTCGTGGACACTTTCGGTTAACACGGAAAGTTGCTTGTCACTGATATCCGTGACCACTTCTTCGTAACTTTGTTTTTGGACGTAGACAATGACACCGATCGCCAGTAAGAAGATCATGACAAATGGAATCAGAACAGCAGTACGCAGTGTAATTTGAGTCGTAGCAGTAGACATCGCCTAATCACATAGATAGTGGTGCGCCACAATTGTACTGATGTTTTTATTAATATCGAGTGACAAACGACGCTCGTTGTTAACGCACCACGTAAGTGATTGTCAGTACAATTCTTTTAATTTTCTGGTGAGTGTATTTCGCCCCCAGCCTAATACTTTAGCGGCATCTTGCTTATGACCTTTAGTGTGCTCTAAGGCTGCTTCTAATAAAATGCGTTCAAATTCTGGTAAAGCGTAAGAAAGTAGTTCTTTATCTCCTGCTGCGAGTGAATGCCGTGCCCAATCCGCCAATTGTTCTTGCCAACTACCATGTGCAGAGTCTGAAATGGATTTTTTCTCTTCGAGTAGTTCGCTTGGCAAGTCATTTGGTAACACTTCGCTACCACTGGCCATAACGGTTAACCAACGGCAAATATTCTCTAATTGACGAACGTTGCCAGGCCAATCAAGGCGGTTAAGAATCTCCACGGTCGATGGGTGGAGAGTTTTTGTTTCCACACCAAGCTCATCAGCCGCACGGATAAGAAAATGCTGTGTAAGCTTTTCAATGTCTTGCTTACGCTCACGCAGTGCCGGGATCTGCACGCGAATCACGTTTAAGCGATGAAAGAGGTCCTCACGGAAGTCACCTTCTTGCACCAGCTTTTCTAAGTTCTGGTGTGTTGCCGCGACAATTCGTACATCGACACTGATCGGAGAGTGACCGCCCACTCGATAAAACTGCCCGTCAGCTAGAACGCGTAGCAAACGAGTTTGAATGTCCAATGGCATGTCGCCGATTTCGTCTAAAAATAGAGTGCCGCCATTGGCTTGTTCGAATCGTCCTTGACGAACATTGTTTGCCCCCGTAAACGCGCCTTTTTCGTGGCCAAACAGTTCTGATTCAATCAAGTCTTTGGGAATCGCCGCCATATTGAGCGCAATGAAAGGTTTGTTAGCACGTGGACTGTGACGGTGCAGTGCATGAGCAACGAGTTCTTTACCCGTGCCCGATTCACCGTTAATCAAGACTGAAATAGAGGAGCGAGAAAGACGACCAATGGCGCGAAACACCTCTTGCATCGCTGGTGCTTCACCGATAATTTCAGGCGTTTCTGCTGGAATGTCTTCTGGAGAGAGCTGCTCGCGTTTGTTTTCGTGGCTGTGTGCAATGGCTCGTTCAACCAGAGTTAAAGTTTCATCAATATCAAAAGGTTTTGGTAAATATTCAAAAGCACCTTTTTGGTACGCATTCACTGCCGCATCTAAATCTGAATGCGCGGTCATGATAATCACGGGAAGGTCTGGGTAATCGCGCTGTACTTGCTTTAGTAGCTCCAACCCATCAATACCTGGCATGCGAATGTCTGATACTAGAACATCCGGCACTTCGCGTTCGAGCGCCATTAACACGCTTTCCCCATCGGCATAGGTTTCACATTTGATGTTGGCAGAGGAGAGCGTTTTCTCCATTACCCAGCGAATTGAACTGTCGTCATCAACGACCCAAACATATCCTTTACTCATGTAGTAATCCTTGCAGCAAACCGAAAAACTGACGCGACTTGAAGTCCATTAGCGCACTCAGATCGGCAGATAAATAGTAAATGTTGTGTGACCAGGCCAGCTTTCTACGTCTATTTTTCCATTGTGCTGGTCGATCAAATTTTGCGAAATAGATAGCCCTAATCCAGTTCCTCCCTCGCGGCCACTGACCATGGGATAGAACAGCGTGTCTTGTAGTTCCGGTGGAATACCTGGGCCGTTGTCTGTGATTTCGACACGAGCAGCGAGTTTACAGCGTTTGCCGTGAATATTGGCTTGATGCACCGTTCTGGTGCGAATGGTTATTTTCCCGTGCTCTTGATGGCTAAGAATTTGTGCGGCGTTACTGACGATATTAAGCATTGCCTGCTCGATTTGGTCTGTATCCATCAAAATCTCTGGCAAGCTTGGGTCATAATCTCGTTCAATGATGATTGAGCGTTGTGACTCTAATTCAACCAGTTGGCGAACCTTTTCAAGAATTTGGTGCAGATTCTCTTGTGTCTTCTTACCTGGCTTCTGAGGTCCTAGTAATCGATCCACGAGCGCCCTTAAACGGTCTGCTTGCTCAATGATGATGTGTGTATATTCGGTGAGAGAGGGCTCTGGCAGCATTTTTTCTAACAATTGCGCCGCACCGCGTAAGCCGCCAAGCGGATTTTTGATCTCATGTGCAAGCCCTCGGACTAACAGCTTCGCCGCTTGTTGTTGGGCGTGTTGGTTCAGTTCTTGAGAGAGTCGGCGCTGCTGATCAATTTTGCGCATCTCGACCAGAAGCATCAACTGCTTTTGCCAAGTGATAGGGCTAACCGTCACCTCTAGCATTAAAGGGCGGCCATCAACAACGAAAGTGACGTCACTGTCGGTGATGCTTTGGCCACTTTGCAACGGTTGAGTGAGCAGCGCGAGATCCAGCGACGCATGCTGAATCAATTGAGAAAGTGATTGTTCAATAATTCGTTTAGCGCTTTGAGAAAACAGCAATTCGGCAGCCGGATTGGCATAACGGATGGCCAATCCATCATCAAGAATCAGCGTTGCTGTCACCATATTGTTGAGAATGGCACTAGGAAGACTGGTATCCACATTACGTCCTTGTTTTGCTTTAAGATTGTGCGATGCACAATAATGGTGCAATTGAACGTTAAGTATGGCGAATAAATCTTAGAAGAAAAAGTGAAAAGCACCGCTGTGATGTGATTTTTTTCACCAGATATTCTATTTTGCCCCTTTTACGGTCGGCTTAACACTTGCTCTATGTAAATGCACCGTTATAGGGCTAGTAGATGCAATAAGCTTGCCGCTTCTTTTCGCGTGCACAGCAAGTGTGTGAGTGCCTCGGTCAATATTGTTTAACTGCCACACTATATGGTTTTGTGGTGCACCATAGGGTTTTCCATCGAGTAACAATTGCAATTGCTCACCGATACCAAGCTTGCGATTGGTTTCTAATTGAATATTGATGATGCCTCGATTGCTGCGGATGGTCTCGTTGTGCTTGGGAGTCAGCATCGAGAGTTCTAATGGAAGAGGCTTCTCGGTTGTTTTCTCTGGCTTGTTTTGTGATGCAGTAGATGGCGTAGTCTGAGGTGCGAGCGATTCAGTACTTTCTACCTCAGGAGCTGGTGCGCTGGCTTCAAGGTTTGGCAGTGCGATCGCTTTTGCTCCTTTGTTTGGCGTATCACTAAAGTGAACCACGCCATTTTCATCTACCCACGTATACGCGACCTGCGCGAAGGCGGTAGAGGCGATTAACAATCCGCTGAGTGCACACAGTGATGGAATAAGCTGAACTTTCATTGCTCACCTTCTCTTGTTCGATGATTTCACGTTTCAATGGCTTAGCTCTTTGACCTGTAAGGAAAAATTCTAAGCGTATTTTTATTATCCCCTCATGTTAAACGTCGAAGCTTGAGTGGCGAATACAAAAAAGGCCCGCCTGCGAGGCGAGCCTAATATTTTATTGCTGTGTTTACATTTTACACAGTGTCGACCTTACACAGAGTAGTAAAGTTCGAACTCAACAGGGTGAGTTGTCATGTTTACACGCTCTACGTCCTGAGACTTAAGGTCGATGTATGAATCGATGAAGTCGTCAGAGAATACGCCGCCCGCTGTTAAGAACTCACGATCAGCATCTAGCTCTGCTAGTGCGTCTTTTAGTGAGTATGCAACAGTTGGGATTTCTGCTGCTTCTTCAGCTGGAAGATCGTAAAGGTCTTTATCCATCGCTTCGCCTGGGTGGATCTTATTCTTGATACCGTCAAGACCAGCCATAAGCATTGCTGCGAAACATAGGTATGGGTTCGCCGCTGGGTCACCGAAACGAACTTCGATACGACGTGCTTTCGGGCTTGGTACCACTGGGATACGGATTGAAGCAGAGCGGTTACGCGCTGAGTAAGCTAGCATTACTGGTGCTTCGAAGCCTGGTACAAGACGTTTGTACGAGTTTGTTGATGGGTTAGCGAATGCGTTGATTGCACGAGCGTGTTTGATGATACCACCGATGTAGTAAAGCGCCATTTCAGATAGACCGCCGTACTTGTCACCAGCAAATAGGTTTACGCCATCTTTTGCTAGAGACTGGTGAACGTGCATACCGCTGCCGTTGTCGCCAACAAGTGGTTTAGGCATAAACGTCGCTGTTTTACCAAACGCGTGAGCAACGTTGTGTACAACGTACTTGTAGATTTGGATTTCGTCAGCTTTGGTTGTTAGCGTGTTGAAACGAGTTGCGATTTCGTTTTGACCCGCCGTTGCCACTTCGTGGTGGTGCGCTTCAACAACAAGACCCATTTCTTCCATTACTAGACACATAGCAGAACGGATGTCTTGAGATGAATCTACTGGAGCTACTGGGAAGTAACCACCTTTAACGCCTGGACGGTGACCTTTGTTACCTTCTTCGTAGTCAGAACCTGTGTTCCATGCCGCTTCTACGTCGTCGATTTTGAAGAAAGAGCCTGACATGTCTGTCGAGAACTTCACGTCATCAAATAGGAAGAATTCTGGTTCAGGACCGATAAGTACAGTATCTGCAACACCTGTAGAACGCATGAAGTCTTCAGCGCGTTTTGCGATAGAGCGTGGGTCACGGTCGTAGCCTTGCATTGTTGCAGGCTCTAAGATGTCACAACGGATATTTAGTGTTGCGTCTTCCGTGAATGGGTCAAGCACAGCAGAAGATGCGTCAGGCATCATTACCATGTCTGATTCGTTGATACCTTTCCAGCCAGCAACTGATGAACCATCGAACATTTTACCTTCTTCGAAGAAGTCTGCGTCGATTTGGTGAGCAGGGATCGAAATGTGCTGCTCTTTACCTTTTGTATCAGTGAAGCGTAGGTCAACAAACTTAACTTCGTTTTCTTGGATCAGCGATAGAACGTTTTCTACTGACATCTTGGATAACCTCCAGTGTTAATAAGCGGTAAAAGCTCGATTTATGAATTATTCATGAAACCTGGCATTGATTAATCAATTTGACTTTTCATTAATCGATGCTGTTTTAACTAAAGCCAAAACCGTGCCAAAAAAAATATTCCATTAATTTCAAGCAATTGTGTTTTTGAATGCTAGTTTGGTGCACTTGCTTGCACCAAAATGATCTTTGCTTGCACTATTATGGTGCTAAAAATCATTGTTGCACCATAATGTGACAGGTACATTGCGTATTCAGCCCAGTTTTTGAGCAAGAGTCAATTTGAATTATGCATCGATTAGAATAAAGTTGCGTTTAATCAATTCGTTCTGAGGAAGAAAATGGGCATTAAGCGTAAAAATCGCAGAAATGCTCGGGAGTAGATCACATATTTCTAGGCTTTTTGCTAAAATCTGGTACATTATGGCCGTTTTTTTAATCAGCAAATGTCGCCAGAGAGCACCCGTTCTCAGCGTGGGGGCATTTCATCTATCTAAGTGAATCAATATCCATGGCTACTCCACAGATTGATAAATTAAGAAATATCGCGATCATCGCGCACGTTGACCACGGTAAAACCACGTTGGTTGACAAGCTGCTACAACAATCAGGCACGCTTGAGTCTCGCGGTGAAGCTGAAGAGCGAGTCATGGACTCGAACGACATCGAGAAAGAGCGCGGTATTACCATTCTTGCTAAAAACACAGCAATCGACTGGAACGATTACCGTATCAACATCGTAGATACTCCGGGACACGCGGACTTCGGTGGTGAAGTTGAGCGTATCATGTCGATGGTAGACTCTGTACTACTTATCGTTGACGCAGTTGATGGTCCAATGCCTCAAACGCGTTTCGTAACACAAAAAGCGTTTGCTCACGGTTTAAAACCAATCGTTGTAATCAACAAGATTGACCGCCCTGGTGCACGTCCTGATTGGGTTATGGACCAAGTGTTCGACCTGTTCGACAACTTAGGTGCAACTGATGACCAGCTAGACTTTAAAGTAGTTTACGCATCTGCACTTAACGGTTGGGCTTCTCTAGAAGAAGGCGAAACTGGCGAGAACATGGAACCACTATTCCAAACTATCGTGGATGTTGTTGACGCGCCAAATGTTGACCTTGATGGTCCACTACAGATGCAAGTTTCTCAGCTAGACTACAGCTCTTACGTTGGTGTTATCGGCGTGGCTCGCGTAACTCGTGGTAGCGTTAAACCAAACCAGCAGGTAACCATTATTGGTGCTGACGGTAAAACTCGCAACGGTAAAGTGGGTACAGTAATGGGCTACCTTGGCCTAGAGCGTCACGAAGTGGAACAAGCTAACGCGGGTGATATCATCGCAATCACTGGTCTTGGCGAGCTGAAAATTTCTGACACTATCTGTGCACAAAACGCAGTAGAAGCATTACCACCATTGTCTGTTGATGAACCAACAGTAACGATGACGTTCCAAGTAAACACGTCTCCATTCGCGGGTAAAGAAGGTAAGTTCGTAACGTCACGTAACATCCTTGAGCGTCTTGAGAAGGAATTGGTACACAACGTTGCACTACGCGTTGAGCAAACAGACGATCCAGATAAATTCCGCGTATCAGGTCGTGGTGAACTTCACCTTTCTATCCTGATCGAAAACATGCGTCGTGAAGGCTTTGAGCTAGCAGTATCTCGTCCAGAAGTAATCATCAAAGAAGAAGATGGTCAGTTGATGGAACCGTTCGAGACTGTAACGATCGACGTAATGGAAGAGCATCAAGGCGGCATCATGGAGAACATCGGCCTACGTAAAGGTGAGCTGAAAGACATGTCTCCAGACGGTAAAGGTCGTGTGCGTATGGACTTCGTTATGCCATCACGTGGTCTGATCGGTTTTCAAACGGAATTCATGACACTGACTTCAGGTTCAGGTCTTCTTTACCATACGTTTGATCACTACGGCCCTCACAAAGGCGGTAACATCGGTCAACGTGTAAACGGTGTACTAATCGCGAACGCGATGGGTAAAGCGCTAACTAACGCACTGTTCAACCTTCAAGAGCGTGGTCGTCTATTTATCGGTCACGGTGTTGAAGTTTACGAAGGTATGGTTATCGGTATTCACAGCCGTGACAACGACCTAACGGTAAACGCACTGAAAGGTAAGCAGCTAACCAACGTTCGTGCATCTGGTACCGATGACGCACAGGTTCTTACTCCGCCAATCAAGATGACTCTTGAGCAAGCACTAGAATTCATCGATGACGACGAGCTAGTAGAAGTAACGCCTGAAAGCATCCGTATCCGTAAGAAGTTCCTAACGGAAAGCGACCGTAAGCGTGCTTCTCGTGGCGCGAAATAATTTTCGTTAAGCGATTCAATTAAGAAGAAGCCTCGAGTTATGCTCGGGGCTTTTTGTTTTCTGGAGTTGAATATGAACCCGATTATTATCACCGGTGGGCCTGGTGCGGGAAAAACAACATTGCTGAATGCGCTAGACGCGTGTGGTTACGCCACGTTTCCTGAAGGGTCCCGCGACTTGATTGAGCAGCAAAGCCAGTTAGAAAATGGTATTTTGCCGTGGACGAATTTGCCTGAGTTTGCCAAGTTATGTCTTGGGTTGATGGACAAGCAAAAGAGTAATGCGCGTTGTCATGATGTTGCGTTTGTTGATCGCGCCATCCCCGACATCATTGCATACCTACAAGCGGGCGGCTGTAAGGTTGACCAAGCTTTCTTAACCGAAAGCGCTGGGTACCATAGTCAGGTGTTTACTTGTCGACCTGAAGCATCCATTTACGTACAAGATGAAGTGCGTCCGCACAGCTTTGAAGAAGCATTGGAGATTCATCAGTCGTTATTGAGTGTCTACACTGAGTTGGGTTATGAAGTGGTAGAAGTACCATGGGGAACTGTGCCAGAGAGAGTAGGCTTTGTTCGAAGAGTCATCGGTTTACTCGGTGAGGTCGTCGACTAAAACCTCCTCACTAGGAGGAGGTCTAAATCATTTACTTTTGATTGAGCTTTTGCAGGAATTTATCGGACTCTGCAATCGCTTCGTTCATTTGTTTGATCGCAAACTGAATGTCTTTCTCTAAGCTAGAGAACTCACCTTGCAAAGAACCAATCGCACTGGCGTTAAGGTTGTGTTTTAAGTACAACGTGTTGTCACGTAGCGTATCCAGTACCGGTGTCATCTTTTTCTCTGCACGCTTCATAGCGCTAAGCATGGTTTTGTACGAGGCTTTGGTTTCACGTAGCTTTTGCTCGCTTGAACGACGCAGTTTCGCACTCGAGTACAGCTCTAGCTCATCTTGCCACTCATCAAACAGTGCGCCGGATACGTCTTCAATCGCAGCAATACGGTCACGTACGTCTTGAGCCGCTTTTTCGCTATCTTCGTATTTGTCATTGATGTTGTTGTAGACATTTTCTAGCTCACCACCATCAAAGTTGGTGATCGCAGATAAGGCTTCAAGTGCACTGGTGAATTCTTCTTGTGCATCTTGTTGAGATTCTTTGGCATCTTCGACGCGGTCGACCATAATATCTCGTTTATGATACCCAACCTGCTCCATTGCTGAGTAATAAGCAGATTGACACCCTGTTAAAGTGAAAATTGATAGTACAATTGCTAATAAATAAGGCATTCTTATGTCCTCGGCGCTAATTATGGGATGAACTATGAACCAGTTATCAGAGAGTTACAAGGCGAGATTAATCAATCTACTGCCAAGTTGCGTCGCGTTTTTTACGTACCTTCTTAAGCGATTAACGCATGACCGTGTGAATGTGAACGCGGGCTATCTTGCCTACATTACCTTGTTGTCTATTGTGCCAATGCTGACGGTATTGTTATCAATATTGTCGAAATTTCCCGTTTTTGCGAACGTTGGTGAGGTGCTGCAAGGCTACATTATTGAGAATTTTGTGCCGGCTTCTGGAGAAGCTGTACATACGGCATTACAGGAATTTGTGGCGAATACGGGCAAAATGAGCGCGGTTGGCGGTGGGTTTTTATTCATTGCCGCAGTCATGCTGATTTCCAACATTGATAAGAACTTAAACTACATTTGGCGAGTTAAAGACAAGCGCCGTTTAGTCTTTTCATTCTCTATGTATTGGATGGTACTCACGTTAGGGCCGATCATGGTCGGTGCGAGTATTGCGGCGACGTCGTACGTGACTTCGCTGCAAATTTTAGAGAACGAGACATTATCTGGTGCGTTTAATTTATTTCTGCGTTGGCTACCGTTGTTGCTGTCCTTTTTTGCTTTTCTTGGCTTGTATATTCTAGTGCCGAATAAAAAAGTACACCTCGCTCATGGTGCCATGGGGGCAGCAGTCGCCGCGATACTGTTCGAGTTGAGTAAAAAAGGCTTTGCACTCTACATCACTCAGTTTCCGTCTTATCAGCTCATCTACGGCGCGTTAGCGGCGATTCCTATCTTATTTGTTTGGGTGTATTTATGCTGGATGATCGTGTTATTGGGGGCGGAAGTTACGGCTGCGCTTGGTGAGCGAGAGCACTGGAGTGAAGATTTAGACATGATACACTCGACCGCTGAATCTCAGTTAACAGATGAAGGAAGCGAGAGTAGTGATAGCGCTAATTCAACGAGTCAGTGAAGCAGCCGTCCGCGTGGATGGTGAAGTCGTAGGAGAAATTGATCGTGGTCTGCTGGTCTTATTGGGCGTAGAGAAGGACGACGATGAAGCTAAAGCAAAGCGTTTAATGGAGCGTGTTACAACCTACCGTGTGTTCGAAGATGACGAAGGCAAGATGAACCTGAACGTTAAACAGGTGGAAGGTAAAGTGCTGGTGGTTTCTCAATTTACGCTGCCTGCGGATACAAAAAAAGGCACGCGAGCTGGCTTTTCTCGCGGTGCGCATCCTGTTGATGCAGAGCGCTTGTATGATTACTTTTCTGACTTGTGTGAAGAAGTCTTACCCACACAGCGTGGCCGCTTCGCTGCCGATATGAAAGTGTCCTTGGTGAATGACGGTCCTGTGACGTTTTGGTTGCAGGTCTAATCTGGTAACACAGGCGCCATAGTCTAAGCTTTAACTCCAAGCTCATGGAATTGGCTTGGAGTAATTTTTCCGACACTGATTAGTGTTGTGCTTTCAAAGGATTGATATGTTCAAACTCATTACTCCCAAAACCGATAATCAGATAAACAAGTATTATCAGTTTCGCTGGCAACTGCTTCGTGAGCCATGGCGTATGCCGATCGGCTCAGAGCGCGATGAATACGACGAAATGAGTCATCACCGCATGATTGTTGATGGTCGAGGTCGTCCTATGGCGATTGGCCGTTTATACATTACGCCGGACAATGATGGCCAGATCCGCTATATGGCGGTTAAAAATAATCGCCGTAGCAAAGGGATGGGTTCGCTGGTTTTGGTTGCACTAGAGTCGTTAGCACGCCAGGAAGGAGCGAAACGCTTGGTGTGTAATGCCCGTGAAGATGCCATCGCCTTTTATGAAAAAAATGGCTTTGAGCGTCGAGGTGAGCTGACCGATGAGCGTGGCCCTGTGCGCCATCAGCAAATGGTGAAGCAACTGGATCCGATGGCCAATGTGTTACGTCGCCCTGAATGGTGTACTGAGCTTCAACAGCGCTGGGAGCAACAAATCCCAATTAGCGACAAAATGGGGATCAAGATTAACCAGTACACGGGTTACCAGTTTGAATGCTGTGCGCAGCTTAATCCTAACCTTAATCCGCATAACACCATGTTCGCTGGGTCAGCTTTTACCTTAGCAACCCTGACAGGGTGGGGGATGACGTGGCTGCTGCTTAAAGAGCGTGGGCTGCACGGTGATATTGTGTTGGCCGACAGCTCGATTCGCTATCGTCAACCAGTCGAACAAAACCCCGTGGCGAGTACTTCGTTGGATGGGATCAGTGGTGACCTAGACCGATTGGAGTCGGGACGCAAAGCACGCATCGTTATTCACGTAGTGATTTATAGTGGTGACACGCCAGCTGTTGATTTTGTCGGTACCTATATGCTGATACCGAACTACTCGCAGTTACTCAGTTGCTGATGGGGTAAGCGCCGACTGATCTGCTGGGCGCTTATCTGTTTCACCTTCTTGCTCTGTCGGTGAGAGGGTTTGTTCTGCTGCGGAATTCGTGTCGGGTACTTCATCTTCTTCGATAACTTCTTCGTAAAGCTCTTCCTCTTGAGTCTCCAAATTGATGTTATCAATTACGATTGGCTGCTCGATGGAAGGTTCATTTTTCTGTGGAGTCTCAATATCAGTAGGCTCGGACAGTTTTGATGCGTTCACGCACTCATTACGGTGGGTTTCGCCACTTAGTAGATCGCCTTCAATGTTTCCGCACGACTCTTCCAATTGATAAGTAATGCCACTTAGCGGGTTGTTGGCCATATCAAATGTTCCCCAAACCTTACCACTTATGGCTTTTCCTGAGATGGTGACCGGCTTTATGGCAACTTCCCCTCGTTGCGCGCTTAAACGCAGTGGACTTAAGGTAATGGCTTTGAGCGAATGATCCGCTTGGGACTTCAAGCGGGTATCTCGGAGATTGGCTTCCACTTCACCCGATAAGCTGTAGGCCAGCATGTTGCGATCACCTGATAACCCTTGTAGATCGAGGCTGAGATCGGAAAAACCATCAATAGCCAGTGTGTCGGGTAAAAAATAATCGTGGAAGAGCGATAAGGGAATACCATCAGCATTGACGTTGAGCGCCCAAGGTTGGCTCGGGGTACTCAAATCTATTTGTCCGATGCCTTCTACGTAGCCTTGCTCGAGTGGCGCAAAAAGGCGAGTCAATTGCCAAAAGCCATCTTTGCTTTGCATGGCAAGTGCTGCGTGAGACGTGAGTATTTGGTCATAGCTGGCGTTGACAACGCTGACTTCCAATTCGCCTTGCCAAAGGCCCCAACGTTGAGCCGACTGTTTAATATCAAGCTGTTGCCCTTCGATATTTAAACCGGAAAGTTGCCAATAAGGTTCGTGAGATAGCTGGATAATTTGGCTGCGCTCAATGTCGAGTCGTTCGATTGCAACATGCTCTAACTCGCTGGTGGCGACGTGCCACCAATTTAGGTTGTCTTCTGGCTGTGTTGCCCACTTGAGGCCTTGAATAGAGGCTTCTTTGAGCTTCCATTGTGTTGGCGTGAACAATCCAGAAACTTGCACTCGACCTTGCTGCCAATCTAAGCTGAGCTCGTTGAGCTGGATTACTCCTGGCTCGATAGCGGCACTCAAACGTGGCTCTATTGCGGTTTGCTGCTGGAATCGAACGCTATCCGCCTGCAATGACACTTGAGCTTTTGTCTTCCAGAGAGACAGTGGCAGCGTGGCGTTTTCCACAGAAAGATCCAAGTTCTGCCAGTGCCAGTCGCCCCATTCAATATCGGCGTTAAGCAAATCTAAGCTATTAATATGATTAATGCTAAATGGTAGATCGTGCCAAGGTTTTGCAAGCAGTGATTGGCGCTGCGTATTACTCAGTTTCAGCTTGTTGATGGTCACATTTACTAAAGACCAGCCTTGAGGATACTGCTCCCCTTGCCCAGATATTTGACTATTACGCCAGTTAAAAGAGGTGCCATAAAGCGTACTGTCTTGCGGTTTGTAGTCTATATCGACTAAGACTTGATTAAAGGCTTCGCCATTCCAATAGAGTTGGTCAGCTGCAAGTTGAACTTCGCCATATGGTATTAATTGACCATTCCATTGTGGTGATTGAATTTGAAGGTCAATGCCATTGGCAGAGAACTGCTCGTCGGCGTAATCAATATTTTTGAGCGCGATTTGATGGAATAAAACGTTGTCTAAAGGTGGGAGCTTTGGTGCGCCATACTGCAAGCTCATACCATCAATCAATAAACTATCAACGATCCATTTACCATCGCGATAAACATCGGGATTCATCCATAAATCGACTTGCTCGATGTAAGACGCATCGTCTCCGCTGGTGTTCACGCGTTGTAAAGTTAGGTGATAGGGAAAGCCATAACGCACGCTTTCGGCCCGGAAGGGAAGAGAAAAGGTGTTTGACAGCAAGCGCCAGGTTGCGTCCGCGTAAGATGTTGTTAGCAGCGCAATCGTAGCGGCCGGAATGGTAACTAAGATAACCAGTAACAGAAGTAGAACTCGACGCGCTGTTTTCATCTTTGCTAGAACCTACGTGTGTTATTAAATAAAACTAGATAGGCTTTAGCTTGTATCAATATTCTGTGGTATTCAATAAAAAGCCCCTCAAAAGAGGGGCTTGAAGCAATTTTTGTAACTTGGCCTACGTAAAGGTGATAAGTTAATGCCAACTTTTCACTGAGTTTACGCGACGTCGCTGTTACTCGATTTAATCAATCTGAGGACCAGCCGCAACCAGAGATTTACCTTCAGCGTTGTCTGTGTACTTATCAAAGTTATTGATAAAGCGCGCTGCTAAATCTTTCGCTTTGCTTTCCCACTGAAGTGGGTCAACGTACGTGTCGCGAGGGTCTAGAATGCTTGGATCCACACCTGGTAGTGACGTTGGTACTTCAAGATTGAAGATAGGAATGTGCTTAGTTGGTGCATCTTCAATCGAACCATCAAGAATTGCATCAATAATTCCGCGTGTATCTTGAATAGAGATACGTTTGCCAGTGCCGTTCCAACCAGTATTCACTAGGTAAGCCTCAGCGCCTGCTGCTTCCATGCGTTTAACCAGTACTTCTGCGTATTTAGTTGGGTGAAGCGTTAGGAACGCCGCGCCGAAACAAGCAGAGAAAGTTGGTGTTGGCTCAGTAATACCGCGCTCTGTTCCCGCTAGTTTGGCGGTAAAGCCAGACAGGAAGTGGTACTTAGTTTGCTCGGGTGTCAATTTAGATACTGGAGGCAGTACGCCAAATGCATCGGCTGATAGGAAGATCACTTTATTCGCGTGACCGCCTTTTGATACTGGCTTAACGATATTATCGATATGGTAGATAGGGTAAGAAACACGTGTGTTTTCTGTTTTCGAACCATCATCAAAGTCGATAGAACCATCGCCACGTACTGTTACGTTTTCTAGCAGTGCATCACGACGAATTGCGTTGTAGATGTCCGGCTCCGCTTCTTTCGAAAGTTTGATGGTTTTTGCGTAACAACCACCTTCGAAGTTGAAGACACCGTCATCATCCCAGCCGTGCTCATCATCACCAATTAGCGCACGTTTAGGATCAGTCGACAGGGTCGTTTTACCCGTACCAGATAGACCGAAGAATACCGCTACATCGCCATCTTTGCCCATGTTAGCGCTACAGTGCATTGATGCGATGTCTTTTAGTGGAAGGAAGTAGTTCATCATCGCGAACATACCTTTCTTCATTTCACCACCGTACCAAGTACCACCGATAAGTTGCATGCGCTCAGTTAGGTTAAATACGGTGAAGTTTTCTGAGTTCAGGCCTTGCTCTTCCCATTTTGGATTAGTGCATTTTGCGCCATTCATTACTACGAAGTCTGGTTCAAATGTCGCTAACTCTTCTTCCGTCGGGCGAATAAACATGTTTTTAACGAAGTGCGCTTGCCATGCGACTTCTGTGATAACACGAATGCTCAAACGTGTATCTGGGTTTGCACCACAGTAACCGTCAACAACAAACAAGCGTTTGTTAGAAAGCTGGTTTGTGACCAGTTCTTTTAGCTCGTCCCACACTTCAGGAGTGATTGGCTTGTTATCATTTTTCACTTGATCAGACGTCCACCACATATGTTCTTCTGTCGTAGCGTCTTTGACGATGTATTTATCTTTTGGTGAGCGACCAGTAAAGATGCCAGTGTCAACGGCAACCGCACCTAGTTCAGTAACCACGCCGCGCTCATAACCGGTTAGGTCTTCACGCGTTTCTTCCTCAAACAACATTTCGTAGCTTGGGTTGCGAATAACCTCTTTTACGTTATGCAGTCCGTGCTTGGTTAGATCAAGTGTTGCAGCCTTAGTATGTTCCATAACGGTCATAGGTGCTCCTTATAAGGATTTTGTAGGGATTTTGTAAGAATGTTTTAATTTTAATCTGCTCACCATGCTAGCAACGGGGCGGGGAGAAAACAGGGAGATAGCTCAAAATTTGCCCATGATTTCAATAAGGTTTTAGGTAACCCGTCACATATTGGTGGGAATAGTCTATCGTGCACGCAATCCTTTGCGCTAGGGCAAAATCATTATTAATTGTTTAAAATTAAGCAGTTGTTTTATTACGCTTGAGGCTAGTTATTACGAGGGGTTGATCACAAAAAGGCCAGCATTAAGCTGGCCTTTTGTAGGGTAAATTACGTGCTTGATAAGCTATGTAAATTAATGCAGGGTTTTCTTGTCTGTAGAAGCTTGTGCATACAGTTCAGTGACTTCAGATTCGTCGAACGTATAAGTTGTGCCACAGTAATCACAATGTAAAGAAACTGATCCAACTTCTGCCAAAATGTCATAAATTTCAGCTTTCTCAACGGTGATGATTGCTGCACCGCTACGCTCACGAGAACAGCCACAATGGAACTCGACAGGTTGCGGCTCGTACAGACGTACTTTGTCTTGGTTATATAGTCGATACAATAACTCGTTCGCTTCTAAACCAAACAATTCTTCATCTTTTACTGTATCAGTGAGCTGCTCTAGATGTTCGAAATCATCTGGAGAGCCAGTGCCGTCAGGGATCACTTGAATCAACATACCTGCTGCGTGTGCTTTGCCTTCATGCTCACCAGTGCGGATCCATAGGCGCGTTTTTAACTGCTCTGAGTTTGCAAAGTAGCCTTCTAGCACTTCTGCTAAAGTGTCACCTTCTAATCCAACGACGCCTTGGTAACGCTCGCCGTTTTTCGGTTCGATGGTAATCACAAGGTAGCCCTTACCCATTAGATCGTGAATGTTTGCGTCATCGGCAACATCGCCTTCCCAGCGAGCTACGCCACGAACACGTTGGTTATGGTCACCGTTGATAACGGCAAGAGACACAGGACCGTCGCCTTGTAGCTGGATGGTGATCGAACCTTCGAACTTAAGAGTGGCAGTTAAAAGAGTAGTTGAAACGAGTAGCTCACCCAGCAGTTTCTCTATTGCTGCCGGATATTCCTTGCTGGAGATAACACGTTGGTACGCTTCATCCAATTGTACCAACTCGCCACGTACTGAAAGATCTTCGAATAGGTAGCGGTTTAAAACATTATTTGCCATGGAGTGCTTTCCTCGTTGGTAATTCCGGCTTTTATTGGTGTTTGAACTTAATGATGTCTCGGCGCTGCTTTTTATCTGGGCGGCGTTCCGGACTTGGGTTGTGGGCATTAAGCTTACGTTGAGTCGCGTGTTCCTCACGTTTCGCGATACTCTCATTGGTTTCGCGATATAAGGTTTGTGCGATGGGAGCGCCTCGGCGTTGATCTGAGATTTGTTCGATGATCACGATTTTTTCTTCGTTGCCTTGACGAAGTCTGACTTCAGCGCCCACTTCAACGATTTTACTCGGCTTGCTTCGTTGGCCATTATAGTGGACTTTACCGCCATCGACCATGTTACGCGCGATGGAGCGGGTTTTGTAAAATCTTGCGGCCCATAGCCATTTATCTAGCCTAACGGCTTCATTTAGGGAACTCATAGAACACTACGCTATCTAATCACTGCCCGAATACGGCAATGAGTGATGGATTATTCACCTACAGATGGAGTCAAGGCGTATTTTTTTCAAGGGAGTTGGCAAAAACTGCATAAGAAAAAGGTATGAAAGACAACTTGTGATATAGTTCACTGCTCTTTGTTGAGTAATAATTTTATTGCAAATTTAGCAATTTAAAGTCGATAGCTATCGTTATAGCTTAAATGACGGACGTTAGAATAAAGGAATCCATTCAGTGAAACGTTTAGAGCTAAGTGCAGGATTATCAAGCAGACCGCTACTGGCTCAGATCAAGTCCAATCATTATACCATTCAAGCCAAACTTAGCTTGTTGCTTACCTGTCTGTTTATTGCGATAACCGGATGGATACTTGGCAAAATTGTGTGGTTAGCCATACCTCAATCGTCGGAAGTGCCGCAATGGCGTCCATCGGCGAGTAGCGTTACTGCGAACAATAAAGGCGACGCGATAGATTTTAATGCCCTTCAGAATGCCAACCTATTCGGTAAATACACTGAGCAAAAAGCGGCGGTTGTAGAACAGCCTATTGTTAAAGACGCCCCTAAGACGCGCCTTAACCTTACGCTGGTCGGTGCGGTTGCAAGTAGTGATGCCAACACCAGCCTTGCTGTTATTGCTAACCGAGGTAAGCAAGCTACGTACGGTTTGGGTGAAGAAATCGAAGGGACACGTGCGACACTAAAAGCGGTATTGGTGGATCGCGTCATCATTGATAACCAAGGTCGAGACGAGACCTTAATGATGGAAGGTATAGAATATAAGAAGCTATCTGAATCGCCGCAGGTAGCTAGGGCGCAAGCTCAGCGAGCAGAAGCAGCGACGTCTGACGTTGGAGAGAAATTAGAGCAAATCCGCGAGGAAATTGCGAAAGATCCACAAAGCGTTTTTAAATACATCACCATTTCACCCGTCAAAAAAGACGGAGACATTGTTGGTTATCGAGT
Source organism: Vibrio sp. Vb1166 (assembly GCF_033338695.1). Classification (NCBI taxonomy): domain Bacteria; kingdom Pseudomonadati; phylum Pseudomonadota; class Gammaproteobacteria; order Vibrionales; family Vibrionaceae; genus Vibrio; species Vibrio sp. Vb1166. Next base: position 36,444 of record NZ_JAWOTE010000012.1, read on the forward strand.
ATCACCTGGTCGTGATGCCGCATTATTTAATGATGTAGGACTACAACCTGGCGATATTGCGGTTCAACTGAACGGGATCGATTTAAGTGACCCGTCTTCTTCAGTACAACTGATGCAAGTGATGAGCGATCCGCAAGAATTAAATTTAACTGTTGAGCGAGACGGCCAACAGTACGATATCTATATCCAATTGTAAGACTTAGGCAACCGGCGTAAGTTCAGGGAGACATACGTGAAACATTGGTTCAGCAAAAGTGCTTGGCTACTAGCAGGAAGTTTACTCTGCGTACCAGGTGCAATGGCAAACGAATTTAGTGCGAGCTTTAAAGGCACTGATATTCAAGAATTCATCAACATAGTGGGTCGTAACCTCGAAAAGACCATCATTGTTGATCCTTCAGTACGCGGTAAAATCGATGTCCGCAGCTATGACGTTCTTAACGAAGAGCAATACTACAGCTTTTTCCTTAATGTCCTTGAAGTATACGGTTACGCAGTCGTAGAAATGGACAATGGGGTACTTAAGGTTATCAAAGCAAAAGACTCAAAAACCTCAGCAATCCCTGTGTTAGGTGATGGCAGCGCGCAAGGCGATAGTGTTATCACTCGAGTTGTCGCGGTGCGTAATGTGTCGGTTCGAGAGTTGTCTCCTCTACTTCGTCAACTGATTGATAATGCCGGTGCCGGTAACGTGGTTCATTATGATCCAGCGAATATTATCTTGATTACTGGTCGTGCGGCAGTAGTGAATCGCTTAGCAGAGATCATCAAGCGTGTTGACCAAGCCGGTGATAAAGAAATTGAATTGGTGGAGCTGCGTAATGCATCTGCTGCTGAAATGGTACGCATTGTCGAAGCACTGAATAAAAGTGCGAATCAGAAAAGCACGCCAGAGTTCCTTGAACCTAAAATTGTGGCCGATGAACGTACTAACGCGATTTTAATTTCTGGTGATCCAAAAGTAAGAGCCCGCTTGAAACGTTTGATTCGTCAACTTGATGTTGAAATGGCGACAAAAGGTAACAACCGAGTTGTGTACCTGAAAAATGCGAAAGCTGAAGACTTGGTGGATGTATTGAAAGGTGTTTCCGATAACCTGCAAGCTGAAAAGCAAGCCGGTCAGAAAACATCAGGTGCATCGCGTGGTGAGGTCGTCATTGCTGCTCACGCTGCAACTAACTCGTTAGTTTTAACAGCGCCGCCAGATATTATGATGGCATTACAAGACGTCATTTCTCAACTCGATATTCGTCGTGCTCAGGTTCTTATTGAAGCGTTAATTGTCGAAATGTCTGAAGGTGATGGTATTAACCTAGGTGTTCAGTGGGGTTCGTTAGAAACGGGTGCTGTAATTCAGTACGGTAACTCAGGAGCCCCGATTGGTCAGGTGATGGTTGGTCTAGAAGAAGCAAAAGATCAAACCCGAACTGAATACTATACCAACTCTAATGGCGAACGAACGCCATATGATGTTACTGAATCAGGTGACTACTCTACGCTAGCGTCAGCACTTAGCGGAGTAAATGGTGCGGCAATGAGTATTGTCATGGGTGACTGGACAGCGCTAATTAGTGCTGTTGCTTCTGACTCCAACTCAAACATTCTATCTTCTCCGAGTATTACCGTAATGGATAATGGCGAAGCATCATTTATTGTGGGTGAAGAGGTTCCGGTTATTACGGGCTCTACGGCTGGCTCAAACAACGACAACCCATTCCAAACGGTTGACCGTAAAGAAGTCGGTATCAAACTCAAAGTAGTGCCACAAATTAACGAAGGTGACTCTGTACAGTTAAACATTGAACAAGAAGTTTCCAACGTATTAGGCGCAAACGGTGCGGTTGACGTTCGCTTTGCTAAACGACAGTTAAACACCTCTGTCATGATCCAAGATGGTCAGATGTTGGTTCTTGGTGGTTTGGTCGATGAACGCGCACTTGAAAGTGAGTCTAAAGTGCCGCTATTGGGTGACATTCCGGTACTTGGCCATCTGTTCAAGTCAACTAGCACGCAAACAGAAAAACGTAACTTGATGGTGTTCATCAAGCCGACGATTATTCGCGATGGTGTGACGGCCGACGGTATTACGCAGCGTAAATACAACTTTATTCGCGCAGAACAGCTTTACAAAGCGGATCAAGGTTTGAAGTTGATGGCTGACGAGAAGATCCCGGTTATGCCTGCCTTTGGCCAGGAGCGTCAGCACCCAACAGAGATTCAAGCGTTTATTGATCAAATGGAAAACAACTAATGGTTGATATGTTAGACACAGCGCCAAGTATGCGTCGTCTGCCATTCAGTTTTGCCAACCGCTTTAAACTGGTGCTGGAGACAGAGCATCCTGAGCGTCCACCTATTCTTTACTATGTCGAGCCGCTTAACCCTGCGGCTCTGGTTGAAGTCCGTCGTGTATTAAAGAAAAGCTTCGTACCGCAACCTATCGATAAAGAAGCCTTTGATAAAAAGCTGACTGAAGCATATCAACGCGACTCGTCTGAAGCGCGTCAGTTGATGGAAGATATTGGTGCTGATAGCGATGATTTCTTCTCTTTGGCTGAAGAACTGCCGCATGATGAAGACTTATTAGAATCGGAAGACGATGCGCCAATCATCAAATTGATCAACGCCATGTTGGGCGAAGCGATCAAAGAAGGTGCGTCGGATATTCATATTGAGACGTTCGAGAAAACCCTTTCGATTCGTTTCCGTGTCGATGGCGTATTGCGTGAAGTTCTGACCCCAAGTCGTAAGCTAGCGCCTTTGCTGGTTTCTCGTGTGAAGGTTATGGCTAAACTAGATATCGCAGAAAAGCGTGTGCCTCAAGATGGCCGTATTTCGTTGCGTATCGGTGGTCGTGCGGTGGACGTGCGTGTATCGACGATGCCGTCCTCTCATGGGGAGCGCGTGGTAATGCGTCTGTTGGATAAAAACGCGACTCGTCTTGATTTACATAGTTTGGGCATGACCCCTTCAGTGCATGACAACTTCCGTCACTTGATTGGCCGCCCTCACGGTATCATCTTGGTGACGGGCCCGACAGGTTCTGGTAAATCCACCACCTTGTACGCTGGCTTGCAAGAGATCAATAGCAACGAACGCAACATTCTAACGGTTGAAGACCCGATCGAATTTGATATTGATGGCATCGGTCAAACTCAGGTGAACCCAAAGGTCGACATGACGTTTGCGCGCGGCTTGCGTGCCATTCTGCGTCAGGACCCGGATGTGGTGATGGTCGGTGAGATCCGTGACTTAGAAACCGCACAAATTGCAGTGCAAGCGTCCTTAACGGGTCACTTGGTAATGTCGACTCTCCACACCAACACCGCAGTGGGTGCGATTACGCGTCTACGTGATATGGGTATTGAGCCATTCCTTATTTCTTCTTCGTTATTAGGGGTGCTAGCGCAGCGCTTAGTTCGAACGCTTTGTCCAAGCTGTAAAGAGCCGTATGAAGCCGATGCGGAACAGAAAAAACTGTTTGGTATGGAAGCGCATGAACCGTTAGAACTGCACCGAGCAAAAGGCTGTGAAGCGTGTAACCAAAAAGGCTACCGAGGTCGAACAGGTATCCACGAGCTCATTATGGTCGATGAGCAAGTGCAAGAGTTGATTCATCGAGAGTCTGGTGAACAAGAAATTGAGAGAGCCGTTCGCGCCCATACGCCAAGTATTCGCAGTGATGGTTTAAGCAAAGTACGTCGTGGTATTACGTCACTTGAAGAAGTGATGCGAGTGACGAAGGAAACCTAATGGCGGCATTTGAGTACAAAGCGCTAGATGCAAAAGGCAAGCATAAAAAAGGCACGATAGAAGGGGACAACGCCCGACAAGTGCGCCAGCGACTCAAAGAGCAAGGGATGATCCCGATTGAAGTGGTCGAGACGAAAGCTAAATCGGCTAAGTCTTCAGGTTCAGTCAGTTTTAAGCGCGGCATCTCGACATCTGAGCTGGCACTCATCACACGGCAATTGTCTACGCTAGTCCAATCAGGAATGCCTTTGGAAGAGTGTTTGCGTGCGGTCTCTGAGCAGGCTGAAAAGCCGAGGATTCGTTCTATGTTGGCTGCGGTTCGCTCGAAAGTAACCGAGGGTTATCCGCTCGCCGACAGTTTTGCCGATTACCCACACGTGTTTGATGAACTGTACCGCTCCATGGTTGCGGCGGGCGAAAAATCAGGTCACCTCGATACCGTATTAGAGCGTTTGGCAGACTATGTCGAAAACCGCCAAAAGATGCGATCTAAATTGCTTCAAGCAATGATTTATCCTGTAGTTTTGGTGGTATTCGCGGTTGTCATCGTTTCGTTCTTATTGGCGACAGTGGTTCCTAAAATCATTGAACCCATCATTCAGATGGGCCAAGAGTTACCTCAATCGACGCAATTTTTACTGGCAGCCAGTGAGTTTGTGCAAGGTTGGGGGCTGATTATTTTCGTTGTGCTGGTGGCGCTTTTCTATGGCCTCAAACTGGCGTTGCAAAAGCCAGACTTTCGCTTAGCTTGGGACAGAAAAATCTTGAGCTTACCGCTAATAGGTAAGATCTCTCGAGGTTTGAATACCGCACGATTCGCGCGAACACTTTCGATCTGTACTTCCAGTGCGATTCCAATTCTCGAGGGTATGCGCGTTGCGGTAGATGTTATGTCTAACCGTTATGTGAAGCAGCAAGTGTTGCTTGCAGCGGATAACGTTCGAGAGGGCGCTAGTTTGCGTAAGGCGTTGGACCAAACCCGCTTGTTTCCACCAATGATGCTACACATGATCGCCAGTGGTGAGCAAAGTGGTGAATTAGAGAGCATGTTGACGCGGGCTGCCGATAACCAAGATCAAAACTTTGAATCAACAGTCAATATTGCTCTGGGTGTGTTTACTCCTGCGCTGATTGCATTAATGGCTGGATTAGTGTTGTTCATTGTGATGGCGACCTTGATGCCAATGCTAGAAATGAATAATTTGATGAGCGGATAATTTCGAATTAAGACGTGTCTACTAACGGCATGGCTTTAATCTAACTTTCGGAGAAAAAAAATGAAGTTTAAGCGTAGTAAACAACAGGGTTTTACACTTTTAGAAGTGATGGTTGTTGTCGTTATCCTTGGTATTTTGGCAAGTTTCGTTGTTCCAAACCTATTGGGTAACAAAGAGAAGGCTGACCAACAAAAAGCGATTACGGACATCGTAGCGCTGGAAAATGCCCTAGATATGTACAAGTTGGATAACAGCGTTTACCCAACAACGGACCAAGGTCTAGAAGCATTGGTTAGCAAGCCATCTAACCCAGAGCCACGCAACTACCGTGATGGTGGTTACATCAAACGTCTTCCTAATGACCCCTGGGGCAACCAGTACCAATACTTAAGCCCAGGTGATAACGGTACAATCGATATCTTCACTCTAGGCGCAGATGGCCAAGAGGGTGGAGAAGGTCCAGCTGCAGATATTGGCAACTGGAACATGCAAGATTTCCAATAATTGAGCCTAAGCCAGCACTAATGAAACAAATGCGAAAACATAACGGTTTTACATTGATAGAAATTCTATTGGTGCTGGTTTTGCTATCTCTTACGGCTGTGGCCGTGATCTCGACGTTACCTACTAGCCAAAAAGATCTTTCCAAACAGTATGCTCAAAGCTTTTTTCAGCGTTTACAGCTGCTCAATGAAGAAGCGGTGCTGAGCGGTAAAGATTTTGGCGTTCGAGTGGATGATGCCAAATCGACCTACGCTCTACTGAGTTTAACCTCAGAAGGTTGGCAGCCTCTGAAATTAAAGCAGATTCCGAGCAAAACCAAGCTAGAAGAAGATATTACGCTACAACTCGAGCTCGGAGGTGGTGCTTGGGATAATGATGAGCGCTTATTCAAACCAGGTTCTCTTTTTGATGAAGACATGTTCGCAGAAGAAGAGGACGAAAAGAAAATTCAGCCACCGCAAGTGTTTATCTTTTCCAGCGCCGAAGTCACGCCATTTACCCTGTCTTTTTTTCCGCAAAATGGTGATGCCTTTAATGACGGTTGGCGAGTCATTGGCAAAGAAAGTGGACAAATTTTGTTATTAGCTCCGGGCGAAGAAGTGAAAGAGGATGAGAATGCGCAATTTTAAGCAAGCTCGCCCAAATTTGAGTCATCGCCGGACGAGAGGCATGACCTTACTGGAAGTATTGGTCGCACTGGCAATTTTCGCCACCGCTGCCATCAGTGTCATTCGCTCCGTGAGCCAGCATATTAATACAATCAGTTATTTAGAAGAAAAAATGTTTGCAGCCATGGTTGTGGATAATCAGATGGCAAATGTGATGTTGAATACCGGAGAACTCAAAGCGAAAAACGGCACAGAAGAGCTGGCAGGACGCACTTGGTTCTGGAAAGTCACGCCAGTCGCCACGACGCAGCCATTGCTGAAAGCATTTGATGTGAGCGTCTCGGTAGAGAAAAGCGCGAGCCCTGTAGTAACGGTACGAAGCTATGTGGCGCAATAATAATCCCCGCGCAAATACGCGCCAAAGGGTAAAAGGTTTTACACTTATTGAAGTGTTGGTATCGATTGCCATCTTTGCCAGTTTAAGTGTCGCTGCGTACCAAGTGGTATCGCAAGTACAGCGTAGCAATGCGCTATCACAAGAACGAACCCAACGCTTAAACGAAATTCAGCGTGCCATGGTGATGATGGATAACGATTTTCGTCAAATGGCGATGCGTCAAACACGTACTAATGGTGAAGAGCCTGCTAGCCGGCTAATTTTTTGGTCCGATTACCTGTTGGACTCCGATACTAAAGGGCTGATGTTTGCCCGTTTAGGTTGGCACAACCCTCAGCAGCAGTTCCCTCGTGGAGAAGTAACCAAGGTTGGCTATCGCTTAAAAGAAGAAACACTGCAGCGAGTATGGTGGCGCTATCCTGATACGCCGGTTGGGCAACAAGGCACTGTTACTCTATTGCTAACGCAGGTCGAGTCATTTGATATGCGTTTTTATGATGGTAAGCAATGGAAAAAAGAGTGGGCTGAAGAAAAAGCGCTGCCGAAAGCGGTTTCTGTTGTTCTCACTCTCAAAGACTATGGAGAAATTGCCCGCACTTATCTCACTCCTGATGGCACATTGAGTCAGAAAGAGGAAAGTTCAGGAGACAGCAATAATGGTTAACCGTCAGCGCGGTGTTGCTTTGATTATAGTGTTGATGTTGCTGGCGATTATGGCGACGGTTGCCGCCAGCATGTCGGAACGTTTGTTCTTGCAGTTTCAGCGAGGCGCTAATCAAATCAATTACCAGCAAGCGTACTGGTACAGCCTTGGCGTCGAGGCGCTAGCAAAAGTGGGTATCGAACAAAGTTATAAAGACACCGACACGATTAATATGAGTCAACCGTGGGCGATAAAAGAGCAAGTCTATCCGTTAGATTATGGTCAAGCGGCGGGACGAATTAGAGACAAGCAAGCGTGCTTTAATCTAAATGTATTGAGTCGTGTGCAACCAACGGGTCAGCAAATTACAAGACCATATTTAGTGAATGTATTGCAGCGCCTATTAGAAGAGTTGGATGTCGAGCCATATCAAGCAGAAATCATTGCAGACTCTACTTGGGAATACATTGATGCTGACGACTCTGTCCGTTCGACTACTGGGGTTGAAGACAGCACATATGAAGCGATGAAACCTTCCTATTTGGCATCAAATGGTTGGATGGCAGATGCTTCCGAGTTACGGGCTGTCTATCAGGTGAGTGGTGAAATTTTCCAAAAATTGGAGCCGCTGGTCTGTGCATTACCAAGTGATGACTGGCGTTTAAACGTGAATACGATTGATGTTGAGCAAGCTCCGATTTTGGTGGCAATGTTCTCACCAAACTTAAGCAGTAGTGATGCGATTCAGCTAATTGAAAAACGCCCATTTGATGGGTGGGATAGCATTGATGAATTTTTAGCAGAGTCAGAAATGGCTGGCTTAAGTGAAGATGTAAAGAAAAACGCCAAAGGCTATTTGGGTGTGGATAGCGCCTTTTTTGAATTGGATGCACAAGTGTTGGTGGATGAATCACGTGTACGTATCCGAAGCCTTTTGCAAAGTACAAATAGAGAAACGGTGACCGTAGTTCGCCGTCGTTTTGGAGGGATCAGTGAGCGAGTTTCTGACCGTTCGGCTGAGTAGCGAACAACAAAGTACCATTCCTTGGGTGGTGTGGTCGACAGATCAACAGGAAGTGATTGCTAGCGGTGAAATCGCCGGGTGGGAACACTTAGATGAATTGGTCTCATATGCTGGTCAGCGCCAAGTTGTGGCGCTGTTGGCGAGTAATGATGTGGTCCTGACGCAAGTGGATATACCACCTGGTGCAACACGCCAATTCGAGGCGATGTTACCGTACTTAGTGGAAGACGAAGTTGCTCAGGACGTTGATGGCCTGCACTTTAGCGTGTTGGGTAAACAAGCGGATAAAGCGCAGATTTGCGCAGTTGAACGTGCTTGGATTCAGACTGTACTGCAACGTTTCTCAAGCCAAGGTATCGCCATTAAACGCATTTTACCCGATGTGCTTGCGTTACCGGTTCGTGGAGATCACAGCAGTGCTGCAATGATTGGCGAGCAATGGCTAATTCGTCACTCTGCGACAGAGGGCGCGGTTGTCGACGCTTCTTGGTTAGACCTTTACCTCTCTTCTTATCTACAAAATCATGAAGGTTGGAAGCTCGATTGCTATAGCTCGGTCCCGGAATCTGCGTTACCTGAAATATGGGAGCCGCAACCAGAAGAAATGACGATGGCTTTACTGGCGAAGGGGGTGACAGAAAGCAAAGTCAATTTGCTGACTGGGATCTTCAAGCCGAAATCTTCTTGGGGTAAATACTGGAAGCTCTGGCAAAAAGCCACCATTGCTGCGGGGGTGCTTATCGTTGTCATGGTTGCGCAGCAGTTGCTCGTGGTCCACAAGTACGAAGCACAAGCTCAAGCGTATCGTGAGGAGAGTGAGCGTATTTTCCGCCAGGTGTTCCCAAATAAACGACGCATTCCTACCGTTAGTTACCTCAAACGACAAATGGATGATGAAGAGCGCCGCTTATCTGGTGGAAGTGGTCAGCAGGCAATGTTGTCATGGTTGGCGGCATTACCCGCGACGCTTGGTCAGGTCAGCGACTTGGAGATCACTAGCTTTAAATACGACGGACAACGTGGCGAAGTACGTATTCAGGCTCGTAGTTCAGACTTCCAACCTTTTGAGCAGGCTCGTGTGAAATTGGCAGAGAAGTTTAATGTTGAGCAAGGTCAGTTGAACCGTAGCGATAACGTTGTGGTTGGCAGCTTTGTTTTGAAGCGTTTGTGAGGTGATGATGAAAAATTTAATTTCTCAAGCTCAGGTTTGGTGGAGCAGCATCTCGCAGCGCGAGCAGCGTTTGGTCATGGGATGTGGCGCTATTGCCGTCATCGGTATTATTTATTGGGGTTTATTACAGCCAATGAGCCAACGTGCGGAGCTAGCTCAGTCACGTATTCAAAGCGAAAAACAGTTGCTAGCTTGGGTACAAGATAAAGCGGATGGCATCACTGCACTGAGAAAAAGCAGCGGTGTGAGCTACTCTAGTCAACCGTTGAATCAGTTGGTTTCTTCTTCAGCTCGTCGTTATAAAGTTGAGTTGATTCGAGTACAACCTCGTAATGAGAGCGTTCAAGTGTGGATCAAACCACTCGCGTTTAATCAACTAGTGGATTGGTTACGTTACTTGAAAGAGCAACAGGGTATTGAAGTCGAATTTTTAGATATCGACCGAACAGAGCAAGCGGGCATGATCGATGTAAACCGCCTTCAGTTTAAGCGAGGTTAAGGTGAAGCGAGCAGTACTTTACGTTGTTATCTTTATCGTCTTTTTTTCAGTCAGTCTTTTAATGGGATTACCAGTCTCTTGGGTGTTACAACAAGCACCAACAGTGAGAGGCCTGGACATTCAAGGAGCCAACGGTTCGGTATGGCAAGGTCAAGCTGCTAGTATTCGTTGGCAGCGCCAGAACCTTGGAGAAGTTAATTGGGATTTCCAATGGTCGAGTCTACTGACAGGTAAAGCTGAGTTTGCTGTGCGCTTTGGTCGTGGTAGTGAAATGGACGTTCGTGGGCGCGGTTTTGTCGGCTATAGCTTAAGTGATGGCCCTTATGCCAAAAACTTAGTTGCCTCGATTCCGGCGGTAAAAGTTGTTGAGCAAGCGCGCCTCCCTGTGCCTGTTGGTGTTGATGGGCAGCTTGAGCTGAATATTCGTCATGCGACTTATGCTGCGCCTTGGTGTAAGAACGGTGAAGGCACTTTAGTATGGAATGCCAGTGGTATTCAAAGCCCCGTTGGCAGCTTAGATCTCGGTCCTGTGATTGCCGATATAAACTGTCAGGATAGTGTATTGACGGCAACTGGTGAGCAGAGCAGCAAACAAGTCTCTGCGGCGTTTTCCGCTGAACTGATGCCTAATCAACGGTACTCAACCAAAGCGTGGTTCAAACCTGGTGCAGAGTTCCCATCCAGCATGGGGGAGCAACTGAAATGGTTGGGTAAGCCGAATGCTCAAGGTCAATATGAGTTTAACTACCAAGGGCGCTTCTAACCTATCGTGACAAAATCCAATATCTTAAAAGAGCTGCTATTGTGCAGCTCTTTTTGCTTTTGGATCATTGTAAGCTAAAACCTCTATTCGCTGTACATTGGGAATGAATGGAAATTTAAAACCATGATTTTTAATTGATTTGTTTTCTTTCGTTCAGCTTTACAGGCAATTGGAACATAGTAGGCCAAATACTCCAAGTGCTGTACAGAAGGTCAAAAAGAAAAGGCCACGAAGATATTCGTGGCCTTTCTATTGCTAGAATTTTGTGCTCTAAATTTTACCGATAGGGCGCTTAATCTTTGCGTTGTAAAATCTCATTCCAAGGTAAATCCGCATCACCAAGAACAATAAAATTCGGGTTTTCTAGTGTTTCCCGCTCGTTATATGACAGCGGTTCTAATTGCGTGCTGAGAATACGTCCGCCAGCTTCTTCAACAATGCATTGTGTCGCAGCGGTGTCCCACTCACCTGTTGGACCTAGGCGGAGATAGCAATCTACCGCCCCTTCCGCGACGAGGCATGCTTTCAATGCCGCAGAACCGAGCGGTATTAAGTCGTAATTCCAGGCGCTGCTCATACGGTTAGTAATACGATTGATGTCTTGGCGACGACTAATAGCAATTGCGATGCTTTGCTCTGGCTGTTCGTGTTTGTGTGTATGGATTTTGACGCTGTCCGACATGTCGGGAATTTTCCAGGCGCCTTTGCCATTATAAGCGTAGTAAGTCACGCCAGATACAGGACCGTAAACGACGCCCATGGTTGGTCGATTGTTGTCGACCAACGCGATAATAGTGGCAAAGTCACCACTGCGAGCGATGAATTCTTGAGTACCATCAAGAGGGTCGACTAACCAATAACGTTCCCACTGAGCGCGTTGCTCTAAGCTTATGTCTGCGTCTTCTTCTGACAACACGGGAATGTCAGGCGTCAGATCACTCAAGCGTTCAGTGATGAACTTGTGAGCTGCAATATCTGCACTTGTTACGGGAGTTTCGTCACTTTTGGTGTAGGCCTCGTATTGCTTCTTTTCATATATTTCGAGGATCATTTGCCCAGCACTGCGGGCAATCTCGATGACTTGAGGAAGTAGGTGAGATAGATCTTTTGTCATTGGCATAAGTGATAGTCCTTACTCACAGTGTTATTCGGTTCTAATGACCGTTATTGGTTATGCTTGTGAGTGGTGTTTGGTAAGTGTTTCAGTGCCAACATTAGCGCTGTGATGCTTCGTGCTTCACAGAAATCCATGTGAGTTAATAACTCTTCGGCTTGCGCAAGTGGCCAACGCACAATTTCCAGTGGTTCAGGCTCATCGCCTTCTTGCTTCTCTGGATAAAGCGCCTGTCCTAAAAATAGAGTCATTTTGCTCGAAAAGTAAGATGGCGCGAGGATAACTTGTTTCAACGGGGTTAACTGATTACAGCCAAAGCCGATTTCTTCTTTTAACTCACGATCCGCAGCTTGGTGTGGTGTTTCTCCTGGGTCAATCAGCCCTTTTGGGAAACCTAACTCGTAACGTTCAGTTCCAGCGGCGTATTCACGCACCAGTAATAAATCGCCTTGTTCTGTTACAGGAACCACCATTACAGCATCTCGTCCACTTGGCTTCATACGCTCATAAGTACGATGCTCACCATTGGAAAAACGAAGGTCGAGCGCTTCCACAGCAAACAGTTTGGATTTTGCAACCGTCTGGCATGAGAGTATCTCTGGTGGGGTTCGTTTCGGCATGACGCTGGCTCCTTGGTGTCGTTGGCGTTTACGAGATGCGTAAGATTCTTAATATATGAGAACTCCGCCTGAGTTTCTAGCGGATTTTACGAGTCGAGCTAAGCATCTCAGCATCACCTCAGTATCGATACAAAAATGGGAGACCGAAGCCTCCCATTTTCTGACAGTGTTTACTCTTAGTAGTAAGAGTGATCACCACGGTCATGTTCTGTAGCATCACGAACTGCGGTTAGTTCACCAATGAACTGGTTTAGCAGCTCTTTCTCGATGCCTTCTTTTAGTGTTACGTCAACCATAGAACAGCCATTACAACCGCCACCAAATGCAACAATTGCAACACCGTCTTCAGTGATCTCAACCAAGTTTACGTGACCACCGTGGCCAGCAAGCTGTGGGTTGACTTGGGTTTGGATAACGTACTCAACGCGCTCAACCAGTGGTGCGTCGTCCGCAACTTTACGCATTTTAGCGTTAGGTGCTTTTAGCGTTAGCTGAGAGCCCATTTTATCGGTAACAAAATCGATTTCAGCGTCTTCAAGGAATGGCAGGCTCAGCTCATCCACGTAAGCTGAAAAACCGCTGTAAGAGAGTTCAGTGTCGGTCGATTCTACTGCTTCTGGTGGGCAGTAAGACACGCCACACTCAGCGTTTTGTGTACCTGGGTTCACAACGAAAATACGAATGTTAGTGCCTTCAGGTTGTTGACCTAAAAGGTTAGCGAAATGCGTTTGCGCAGTTTCTGTAATAGTAATATTTGACACGACGAATACCCGAGTAAATTTGTAGGTTACTGCTGCTATTCTACTCTTGTTGACGTATGGGTCTAGTCTTTTTGATGCTAAGGCATGGCGAAGCGATCTAGAGAGAACGAGGAGCAGGTGTTCTGCAGATGCAGTAAATATCGATGCTTTCTACGCCAACTTCAAGTAGTAAATGACATAATTGTCGGACGGTACTGCCTGTGGTGACTACATCATCGACGATGGCAACATGGGAAGAGTGAGGGCGCTTATTGAGAATAAACGCGCCTTTTAAGTTTTGTTCACGGCTTGTTTTGGTATTACCACGCTGTGATTGGGCGAGCCTTACTCGACGAAAGACCTTCGCATCAAAATTAGTCTGCAATTGCTTGGCGAGGTGTCGGGCTAAAACATCACTTTGATTAAAACCCCGGCGCAGGTAACGCTGCCAGTGCAATGGCACACTGGTAATGATTGGAGCTGGCGTGGTGATGCGCTGTGCCAGTTGCTCGGTTAATGCTTTTACATGCCAAGACTCTCCGTGATCTTTAAAGCGTTGTACTTCCCGTGAAAGGGGAAAGTCGTAATCGCCTAACGTGTATAGCCTTTGCCATGGCGGTGGCTTTGAAAGACATTCACCACAAATACTATCCGTACTCATTTCTTCTTTCTGTAATGATAAACCGCAGCGTTGACATCGTTTTACCGGAGTTAGGTATTTTAAACAGTGCTCGCACCAGCGCAGAGTATTTGTGTGGCTTGGTGTTTGAATAGGGAACCGACACAGGCCGCATTGACTGCTCAATACGCGATGCATGATGTTTTGCCAGTGATGAGATAACATAGCGTTTATTCATGGTGATATTTTACTCAGCCTAACGCTTGGCTGAAGCCGTAGGGAATAAAATAAGTGGGAGAGATTGAGAGCATGAGCACGAAATTACACTGGCAGTCATTTGGTCAGGGACCAGATTTGGTGTTACTGCATGGTTGGGGCATGAATGGTGCGGTATGGCAGCAGACAGTCGAGTCTCTTCAACCTTATTTCCGAGTTCATGTGGTTGACCTTCCGGGGTACGGACATAGCGCCGAATCTCATGCTGAAGATTTAGACCATATTGCTAACTTGGTGGTGCAAGGTGCGCCAGAGAAAGCGATTTGGCTTGGTTGGTCCCTCGGAGGTTTAGTGGCGACGCATGTGGCATTAAATATGCCCGAGCGCGTGGCTAAGTTGATTACGGTTGCCAGCTCACCTAAATTTGCCGCAGAAAAACCGTGGCGTGGCATTCAACCGAATGTACTGAGTGCGTTCACCTCTCAGTTGCTAGAAGATTTCTCACTGACCATTGAGCGCTTTATGGCGTTGCAAGCGATGGGCAGCCCATCAGCGCGTAAAGACGTTAAACAGCTCAAGCAAGCGGTACTATCGCGCCCTCAGCCAAACCCTGAATCGCTGTTGGTTGGGCTAAACATCCTTGCTGATGTGGATCTGCGCGATGCGTTGACGTCTCTTTCTGTTCCAATGTTGCGTCTTTATGGCCGTTTAGATGGGTTGGTGCCAATTAAAGTAGCTAACGATTTAAGTGAACAGTTGCCTCATACCCAGCAGTTTGTTTTTAATCAGTCCTCTCATGCGCCTTTTATCACCGAACATGACGAATTTTGTGTTCAAATCCGAGAGTTTGCTCACGATTGAGCAAGTACGAGCGGAAATACCTCAAGTTGTTTAAAAAGTGGTCGATATAAAGGCTGGTGAGGTTTTATTAGCCAATAAAGCTAAGCCATATTGACGAGTTGGGCGACTCTGAGGAGGGTTCGCAATGATTGTGTCACCGACCAACGTAAGTGTGCCACTGATCGCCCCATCCGTGAATGTGCAGACGGAACAAGCAGCTCGCGACAATAAAGTCCGAGAGCCTGTAACGCCAACGGTCGCATTGGCCAAAACCAATGCAGAGCGAAAAGTAAAAGGTGACGACAAGCGCCGACGTCAGTCTTCTTGGGATCCTTCAGAGCATCCTGATTATGATATGGAAACGGAAGTCGACACGCGTTATCAAGAAGAGCCGGAAGATACACTAGAACGGCTTTTTAGTTTGCTTGCGCTCAAATCGTATAGTGAAGACCAGGGGAAAGGCTACGCGATCCGCTTTCGCTTACCAAAGCGCATTTTGGATGCTGCGATCAATGAAGGATTAATGGAAAAGCGCAGGAAGGTGATCAAGTTTCATTATGGTCATGCAGTCGCTCCCCATACCCCGTCAGAAGTGATAGCAGTATTATGACGACTCAATATCCTACTCAAACAAAAACGCTCCAAGCAGGTTGACTGATTGGAGCGTTTTCTTTTTAGTTATGAAAGCTCGTTAGCGGTGAAGCCTAGGTAAGGTTACTTTTTCGCTTTAGCAAACGCTGCAGCAAACGCACCGCCCATCGCGCTGTTCGATGACGAAGCATCACGGCGAGGCTGACGACGCTGCGGTTGGTCATTACGACGTGGCGCTGCTGATGAGCGTTGGCTGCGGTTGTCTTGACCCGGTTCGTCGTTCATACGCATCGATAGACCAATGCGCTTACGCTGCACGTCCACTTCCATCACTTTCACTTTGACGATGTCGCCTGCTTTCACCACTTCACGTGGGTCAGACACATAACGATCTGTCAGTGCAGAAATATGCACAAGACCATCTTGGTGAACGCCGATATCAACGAAGGCACCGAAGTTGGCTACGTTAGACACCACGCCTTCTAGAATCATGCCCGGTTCCAAGTCAGATACCGAGTTTACACCTTCTGCAAAGGTCGCCGTTTTGAATTCTGGACGTGGGTCACGACCCGGCTTATCCAGCTCTTTGATGATGTCTGTAATGGTTGGAACGCCGAAGTTATCGTCGGTGTAATCGACCGCATGCAGACCTTTAAGGAAGCTTGAATCACCAATCAGTGCTTTGATATCTTTGTTGTTCTTCTCAGAAATCGCTTTGACCACTGGGTACGCTTCTGGGTGAACCGCAGACGCATCAAGTGGGTTCTTACCATCCATGATTCGTAGGAAGCCTGCACACTGCTCGAACGCCTTAGGACCTAAACGAGGTACTTTCTTCAAGGTTGTACGTGCTTCGAAGCGGCCGTTCTCATCGCGGAAGTCGACAATGTTCTGCGCGATGGTGCTTGATAAGCCTGCTACGCGCGTCAGTAGCGCCGCAGAAGCAGTGTTCACATCAACACCAACCGCGTTTACACAGTCTTCCACAATCGCATCTAGGCGTTTTGCCAACATAGATTGGCTTACATCGTGCTGGTATTGACCCACACCAATAGATTTAGGATCAATTTTCACGAGTTCAGCCAATGGATCTTGCAAACGACGTGCAATCGACACTGCACCACGCAGTGATACGTCCATATTCGGGAACTCTTTTGCTGCAAGCTCAGACGCTGAGTAAACCGATGCACCCGCTTCACTCACGATGATTTTCTGAACTTTCAGGTTGCCACGTTTGATGACGTCTGCGACAAAGCTGTCGGTTTCACGTGAAGCCGTGCCGTTACCAATCGCAATCAAATCCACGTTGTACTTACGCACCAACTGATCAACGATTTGTGCTGACTTGTCGTATTGTTTTTGTGGTGGGTGAGGGTAGATGGTTTCGGTGGCAAGCACTTTACCTGTTGAGTCGACAACCGCGATTTTTGAACCTGTACGCAGACCCGGATCTAGACCAAGTGTTGCACGAGGGCCAGCCGGTGCTGCCATCAACAAGTCTTTTAGGTTAGTGGCGAATACTTCAATCGCTTCGATTTCAGCGCGCTCTTTCATTGCGCCCATTAGCTCGGTTTCCATGTGCATCGATACTTTGATGCGCCATGCCCAGCTGATCACTAGCTTACGCCAGGTATCCGCCGGTGCGCTGCTTAGCGTTACGCCATAATGGTCGGCGATAATCGTTTCGCAGTAAGACTGACGAGCGCCTTCTTCCTGTTCTGGATCAGCGTTCATCGCCAATGTCAGGAAGCCTTCGTTACGGCCACGCAACATCGCCAGTGCTCGGTGCGATGGCACTTTGCTTAGGGGCTCGTTGTGGTTGAAGTAATCTTTAAACTTCTCGCCTTCTTGCTCTTTACCTTCAACAACTCGTGAGACCAGTTCCGCATTGCGATTTAAGTGGTTGCGAATTTTTTCCAGTAAGTTTGCGTCTTCTGCGATGCGCTCCATGATGATCGCGCGAGCGCCATCCAATGCAGCTTTGGTGTCTGCGATGCCTTTGTCTGCATCAAGGTATTTGCTTGCTTCGCTTTCTGGCTTGGTTTGTGGATGATTCCAAAGCTGATCTGCGAGTGGTTCAAGACCAGCTTCAATCGCGATCTGACCTTTCGTACGACGCTTGGGTTTGTAAGGTAGGTATAAGTCTTCAAGACGAGTTTTGCTGTCTGCCTGCGCGATCTCTTGTTCTAGCTCTGGCGTCAGTTTACCTTGCTCTTGGATTGATTTGAGGATGGTTTGACGGCGATCATCCATTTCACGAAGGTAAGACAGACGGCTGTCCAAAGTACGAAGCTGGGTATCATCAAGGCCCCCCGTCACCTCTTTGCGGTAACGTGCAATAAAAGGGACAGTGTTGCCATCATCAATTAGGGTGACAGCGGCGTTGACTTGCTCTGGGCGAACATTCAGTTCTTGAGCAATCATGCGACAGATAGCTTGGCTCATCCGTGTTTTCTCTTTTAATTCAGTTTTGGTTGTATAGAACATTGGGGTCGTTCGAAGAATTTGCAATGTTTTAAATTAACGAGGCAAAAATTTACCGGGCGCTGGTGGACATCAGTCAGATTTATGTCAAAACTGTAATTAAATTGAGAACTTATATCCGCAGTTATCGACTAACCTAATTCCACGGTTGTTGATATCACTAAATGTACCTCGGCTTATACGGATAATCATGATGAAAAAAATGTCTTTGGCGTTAGCGCTTACGAGTGCCTTACTTGTCGCCCCGCTTAGTTGGGCGCAGTCTATCTCAGGAACCACACAAGCTCCCGTTTATCAGCTCGATAACAAATTGGTACTAGGGCGTGTGGAGAGCGTCTACTACAGTGACATTCCGGAACTAAAAGCGGTGCCATTTATTGGCAAGATTGATACTGGTGCAGATACGACATCGATGCATGCGGAGAATATCCATGTCAGTAGCTCACACCCAGATTACCAAGATTTGAAAGATAACGAGTTACTTTGGGCGATTGTCGATGACTTAGGTGGTACGAAGGCAAAGTGGGACGCCGACAGCTTTAAGCCATATCAAGTAAAGGTTAGCTTTACGGTTCCTCACCCTTATACAGGGAAGGAAATACAGATTACCGATGATCTGGAAAGAGTGAGCGCGATTCGCAGTCGAACAAGCAAAAAGCCCATCCTACGCCCGACAATAAAAATGCCGATGACAATCGCTGGTCACACCGTTGATACGGAAGTGAACCTGACCAAGCGTACGCAATTCTCTTCTCCTATCTTGATTGGTAAAACCTATCTCGATGATAACGCATGGGTCTTCGCTGGTTACGATTACCTTCAAGAACAGCCACGCGCAAAAATGATTGGCAAAAAAGAGACGGTTGAAGTCGAAGGTGTGCCATATAAGATCAGCATCTCAACTTCTAGCCGTTATACCAACGTCCATGCACTGGACATCAAGGTAGACAAAAAGCATAACGAAGTCTCTTTTATGTTAGAGGGCGAGAATGGCAAGCGTCATCCAATGACATTACCCTTGGTACGAATGCTGAAAACGACCAAAAGCGAGCGCCCTTTAGTCTATTTACCCGTCAAAGTCGGCGAAAATGAAACTCAACGTTGGTTGGTGTATCTGCGTGATCGCAGTAAGTTCAGTTCGCAAATTCGCTTAGGTCGGGACGTCGCGAGTCAGCACTTTGTTATTGATACGGACAGAGAAAATCTACTGGGTGGCGTAGAAAAAACGTTCAAAAGCGCACTCAAATCAAAACCTCTTGTCGTTTCACCAGAAGAACAGGTCACCATTGATGGTTATACCGTCCCTGCTTACCCCACTTTTACTGTGAAAACGCCATTACTGCGTGTAAATGGGTTTGAAGTAACAGAAAAAGGTAAGGATGAATCCGTCACGTTTTATTTAATGAACGATGAGGGGAAAGAAGAAAAAATCACCAAACCAGTGTTGAAAAAGCTCAAGGTTGGCAGCGCGGTTCGCCCTGTTGTCGAAGGAGACTTTCTTCTCGGTAGAAAAGACACATCAATGAAGTTTGCGCTCGATGTGCTTGATGAGGGTGACACTCAACCCTTTTTCGTCTTTGGTCATGACATAGCCAAGGGTGGTGTGTTGCTGAACACTCGCGCAGACCATCTACTAGATGCAAGGCCACTTTTCAAAGCTGGCCATATCGAAGTGGCTGAAGTTGAGGGGATGTCTTTCCCTGTGAAGTTAGACACGGGTGCAGATGTAAGCTCAATCAATGCTAAGAACATCAAGCAGTTTAAGAAAGACGGCAAAGACATGGTGAGCTTTACCTATGAGAACGATCTTGGCATGAAACAGGCGTTTACCAAGCCTGTTGTTGATGTCATGCGTATTAAAGCGAAGAAAGGCGAGAAAGCGAACGTACGCCCTGTGGTTGAAATGCATGTTAAGCTTGGCGAATTAGAGAAGAAGATCCGAGTCAACTTACAGGACCGAGGTCGCTTCCATTACAGCATGATTTTAGGTAAAAACTTCCTAAAACATGGCGCGGTTGTTTCGAGTGATACGAATTACATCGTGACGCAAAAACCGGATTACGAAAAGTAACACTCTGGCCGCCTTATCACCTTGATACCCAAAGCCTGAACAACATTGGATCTTTGGGTATATCATCTCCTTAATGCTGCCAAAGAGCAGCATTTTTTAGTTGAGATAGGAGTTAATTTGAAAACTAAGCTGATTACACGAGAAGGTTACAACAAACTCAAACAAGAGCATGATTACCTTTGGAATGAAAAGCGCCCGGAAATCACCAAGATCGTCACTTGGGCGGCGAGCCTGGGCGATCGCTCAGAAAATGCGGATTACACCTTCAATAAACGTTTACTCCGTCAGATCGACCGTCGTGTCCGCTTCCTTCGTAAATTCCTGCCAGAAGTCACGATCGTTGACTATTCTCCGCAACAAGAAGGCAAAGTCTTTTTTGGTGCATGGGTGGAAATAGAAAATGAGGCAGGAGAAGTGAAAAAGTTTCGTATTGTCGGGCCTGAAGAGATTTATGGCGATGCGAAAGACTACATCTCTATCGATTCACCTATGGCGCGAGCGATGTTGAAAAAACAAGTGGATGAAGAGTTCACGGTACGCACCCCAGAAGGTGAAAAAGAGTGGTTCATCAACTCAATTGAATATATTCAACCGGCCTCGGAAGACTGAGGCTTTATCACCGATTCAAGTCTCATGAAGTTCACTAGGAGTGACTTGGGTCTCAACGTCAGAATATTTGGTATAAAGGCATGGTGCCTTTCTCGGAGAAGTAAAATGAACAAAGCAGTCATGTGTAGTGCTGCACTAACAATAGGTTTCTCACTTTCAGTTTTTGCTCAAGATGAAGTGAAAGGCTGTGACGCTAAAGAGTTAGCGGTAGAGCAGCAGCTCGAGTATGCAAAAGCGCAAGGTAATGAACATCGAATTAAAGGCTTGGAGCAAGCACTTTCCGCTATCCAGAATGAATGCTCGGAAGGTGAGCTGCGCCAAGAGCTGCAAACAGAAGTGGAAGAAAAGACTAAAGAAGTTGAGGAGCGAGAGGAAGAATTAGTCGAAGCTCAGCATTCAGGGAAAGCAGACAAAATTGAGAAAAAACGTCACAAGCTGGCTGAGGCACAGCAAGAGCTGCTTGAGGCCAAACGTGAACTGGAATGGAATTATGGTCAATAGTAGGTGCTGAAAATACCTGCTAGAGAGAGAATAAAGCGCTTAAGATAAAAAGAGTAACAATTTGCTTGAGCACGTTAGGAAAAACAGTGATACATTTTCGACAATAGACGCTTCTGAAAGGATGTTTCAATGCAAGAAAATCATAAAATTTTAGTGGTTGATGACGATGCTCGTTTACGTGCTCTATTGGAGCGTTACCTTTCTGAGCAAGGTTTTCAGGTACGAAGTGTCGCCAATGGCGAACAGATGGATCGCCTACTAACGCGCGAAAACTTTCACTTAATGGTGCTGGACCTAATGTTGCCAGGTGAAGACGGTTTGTCAATTTGTCGTCGTCTACGCCACGCGAACAATATGTTGCCAATCTTAATGCTCACCGCGAAAGGTGATGAAGTGGACCGCATCGTAGGTCTTGAGGTAGGGGCGGATGATTATTTGCCAAAACCGTTTAACCCACGCGAATTATTGGCTCGCATCAAGGCCGTATTACGCCGCCAAACTGTAGAGTTGCCGGGTGCACCAAGCACGGAAGAAAAAGTGGTGGAGTTCGGGGAGTTCCGACTCAATCTAGGCACTCGCGAGATGTTCCGCGGTGACGAGGCAATGCCACTCACCTCTGGAGAGTTTGCTGTTCTAAAGGCGCTCGTGATGAATGCACGTGAGCCAATGTCACGAGACAAATTGATGAACATGGCGCGTGGCCGTGAATATTCTGCAATGGAACGTTCTATTGACGTACAAATCTCACGTTTACGTCGCATGTTAGAAGACGATCCGAGCAAGCCGCGCTACATTCAAACCGTATGGGGCCTAGGTTATGTTTTCGTCCCAGACGGCAAAGAGGTGTAACCTCTTCACTCCATAGCCAGCACTTGGCTATAGCAACTTCAGCCTTCATTACCTTCCCTTTGAAGGCTGAAATTTCGCGATTAGGACCACTAGGAACGTTCCATGCGCATCCGAAGTTCACTGACACAATCTATTCTGCTGTTCATCTCTTTGCTTCTCGCGAGCCAAGTTTTCTCTTACTACGCCGTTTTTAACTACGCGTTGATGCCGAGTTTGCAGCAGTTCAATAAAATTCTCGCCCATGAGCTCAATTTGGTGCTTGATGATGAAGGACCTTTAAAGTCTGATGCACCGTTAAGGCGTCAATTATTAGAAAGATTAGGGGTGACGGTTCACAGCCTTGACAGCGATAAGGCGATTGAATTTCATCACGCAATGTCGATTGATTTGATGTCTGAAGAAATGAGCCAAGAGCTAGGTTCGCCCACCGAAGTACGCTTATTGCTTGGCGATGAAAGTTACATTTTGTGGATGCACATCGAAAAGTTGCCGAACTCCATCATTCGTATTCCGTTATCTGAGCTGCAAGAAGAAGATTTTGCACCGCTGTTTCGTAACAGTTTGATTATGGCGCTGCTGATCATTGCTGGTGGTTGGTTGTTTATTCGTTTGCAAAACCGTCCACTTTTGGCTTTAGAGAGAGCCGCGAAAGACGTCGGTCGAGGCGAAATCCCGCCCCCCTTAGCAGAGAAAGGCGCATCGGAGATTCGCTCTGTAACTCGAGCCTTTAATCAAATGTCGAAAGGTATTCAAGAGCTAGAAGAAGACCGAGCCTTATTAATGGCGGGGATTAGCCATGACTTACGAACGCCTCTGACGCGTATTCGCCTAGCGACAGAAATGATGTCTCCTGAGGACAGCTATCTTGCGGAGGGGATCATTAGCGATACGGAAGAATGCAATGAGATCATCAGTCAGTTTATGGATTATCTCAAACCGGTGAACCAAGAATCGTTTGAAGCGGTTGATATCAGTACGATTGCCAGTGACGTCGCCAGTTCTGAAGGTGGTTATGAGGTTGAAATTGAAACAGATCTTAATCTTAACTTGCCGCCAGCCAAAGGAAGCGCGATTGCGATTAAGAGGGCGATCAGTAACTTAGTTGTGAATGCGCTACGTTATGGTAATGGCTGGGTCAAAATCAGCACTGGTGTGACAGCAGATAAGCAGCTAGTGTGGATTTCAGTAGAGGACAACGGACCGGGTATCGAGCATTCTCAAATCGCGAGGTTATTTGAACCCTTTACGCGTGGTGACACCGCTCGCGGTAGTGAAGGCACTGGGCTAGGGTTGGCGATTGTGAAGCGCATAATCAGCCAGCATTCAGGCTCTGTAGTGATGCGTAATCGCAGTGAAGGCGGTTTAATCGCTCAAATCAGCTTTCCTACCAAGTAAGTCGATGGCCCGCACCCTTTCAAACAAAAAGCCCAACCTAAATAGGTTGGGCTTTTCTTATTCTCAATAATCTTAAGACTCTTTCACTTCCTGAGGAAGTTCATCTTCGTCTTCCAGTTTCTCTGGCAGAAGTAGATTTAAAATGATCGCTGTGATGCCACCTGCTGCAACACCAGTTGAGAAAATACTCTTAATAAATTCTGGCATAAATTGCAGGATCTCTGGTTTTTGTGCGATACCAAGTCCCATTGAGAAGGATAAGGCCATGATCAGAATTGCGCGGCGATCGAGCTCAACACGAGAGATAATACGCACACCAGCGGCAGCAATCGTACCAAACATGACAATCGTTGCGCCGCCAAGTACTGGCTCAGGAATCAACTGAACAAAGCTAGCGACGCCAGGAAACAAGCCAAGAATCACTAACATGCCTGAAATAAAGTAACCCACGTAGCGGCTCGCGACTCCTGTTAGCATGATGATGCCGTTATTCTGGCTAAACGTTGAGTTCGGGAAGCTGTTGAAAACGGCTGCGATTGCAGAGTTTAAGCCGTCTGCTAACACACCGCCCTTAATGCGTTTCATGTACACTGGGCCTTTTACTGGCTCACCAGACACTTCAGATGTTGCGGTAATATCACCGATGGCCTCTAGTGCGGTAATAAAGAAAATCAGTACCAGCGGAATGAACAGAGACCAGTCAAACGATAAGCCATATTGCATTGGTACGGGCAGTGCTACGATCTCAGTTGCGCCTAGCTGAGAAGTATCTACCATCCCCATAAAATACGCCATGATGTAACCCACTAGCATCGCAATCACGATTGAAGCCACACGGATGTATGGGTTTTTCGAGCGGTTTAAAATCACAATTAATCCAAGTACCGTCCCAGCCAGAGCAAGTTTGTCTAAGCTGCCGAAGGTTCCTTCATTTAATGCTGCGTAGCCACCGCCCATTGATACTAAGCCGACTTGAATCAGTGTGAGACCGATAAGAGTGACGACGATGCCTGAAACGAGCGGAGTGATGATTCGGCGGGCATGATCCAATACGCGAGATAGGAAAATTTCTGCAAATGATGCGACTAAAATCGTACCAAAAATGGCAGCCATCATGGTGCTGATGTCTGCTCCACCGGCTTTCAGCGATAGGCCTGCTCCAATAATAGGACCTAAAAAGTTAAAGCTGGTGCCTTGAACAGAGAGCAAACCAGAGCCAATTGGGCCAACGGTGCGAATTTGAATAAACGAAGACACGCCTGACGCAAACAAAGACATGCTGATGATGGTATTCGTTTGGTCTGCTGGTACACCCAAAGACTGACAGATGATCAGTGAGGGAGTGATAACCGCGACGAACATCGCCAATAAGTGCTGAAGTGCGGCAAAAATGGTTTGAGGCAAAGGTGGTCGATCGTTGAGTTGATAGACCAGTTCCGAAGATCGGTTTGAAGTTGTCATTGTTTGTCTCGCTAGTCGCAATATTTCCCTAGTTCTCGCTGAATGGGAGAGCAGGGTGGAGTTGACGTCGTTACCTGTGATTGCTGTTAATCAGAGTCAACTCAGGTTGGTGGAGTGTGATCTAACACACTTAAAAATTTGTGCGCGATTATAGAGAGATTTACTCAAAAAGCAAACGTTTGCTTTGTTTTTGGCGCATTAAAAAACGAGCCATTTGGCTCGCTTTCAATCATTACGCTTTGGAGTAAATATCCCGCTCACCCAACCAGCGATCGATAATCGCTGTTGCGTTAGTCGGGTAATTGTCATGAATATGACGCGCAATACGCTGAACTTCGGGAATCAGGCGTTGATCTCGAACTAAGTCTGCGATTTTGAAATCAGCAAGACCTGTCTGCTTTGTACCCAATAGTTCTCCAGGGCCACGAATTTCTAGGTCTTTCTGCGCAATGACGAAGCCATCGTTACTTTCACGTAGTACTCCGAGACGTTTTTGCGCGGTTTTTGACAGCGGAGAGTGGTACAGCAGCACACAATGGCTAGCAACGGAACCTCGGCCCACGCGACCTCTTAACTGGTGTAATTGTGCCAAACCAAGACGTTCAGGGTTTTCTATGATCATCAAGCTAGAGTTTGGTACATCCACACCAACTTCAATCACTGTCGTTGCGACCAGCAAATGCAGTTTATTGTCTTTGAAATCTTGCATCACCGCTTGTTTCTCTGCCGGCTTCATTCGTCCGTGTACTAGACCAATTTTTACGTCCGGCAGTTTACGTTGAAGCTCTTCTGCGGTATCTGCCGCGGCTTGCGCTTCTAGTACTTTCGATTCATCAATCAGGGTACACACCCAATATGCCTGCTTGCCTTCGTTTAAGCAGGCATTTCGGACACGCTCGACGATGTCGTCACGTTTTGTATCAGGAATGGCAACGGTTTGAATCGGCGTTCGACCCGGTGGTAGCTCGTCAATCACGGAAGTTTCCAGATCGGCGTAAGCGGTCATCGCTAAGGTTCGAGGAATAGGCGTCGCCGTCATGATCAACTGATGAGGATAAGCGCCTTGTTTTGCGCCTTTTTCACGCAATTCTAATCGCTGATGGACACCGAAGCGGTGTTGTTCATCAATGATGACCAAAGCAAGGTGATGAAATTCAACGTGCTCTTGGAATAGCGCGTGAGTACCCACTACCATTTGCTCTTCACCACTGGCAATACGAGCCAGCTCGGCTTCCTTTGCCTTACCTTTGAGTTTGCCCGCTAACCAACCGACTTGAATGCCCATTCTCTCAAACCAGTTTGCGAAGTTGATAGCGTGTTGCTCGGCCAATAGTTCGGTTGGCGCCATGAGTGCCACCTGATGGCCATGCTCAATGGCTCTGACTGCGGCCAAAGCGGCAACCAACGTTTTCCCTGAACCAACATCGCCTTGCACTAATCGCATCATTGGGTGCGGTTTTTCTAGATCGGCTTCAATCTCTTGTACGACTCGGGTTTGAGCGTTTGTAGGAGAGAAAGGCAGTTGGGCTAAAAGCTGCGTTTTTAGTTTATTACAAGGACCGAGAGGTAGCGCTGAATCCTTCTGACCTTTGCTACGCACCGCCAGCATCGATAAGTTTTGTGCGAGCAATTCTTCCATGATCAAGCGGATTTGGGCAGGATGTTTGCCTTCGTCAAACTCATCTAAATTAATGGTTGGTGGTGGGCGATGAATGGTGTGCAGCGCTTGCGACATCGTGATTTGATGGTCATACAACCCCGCTGGAAGTAATTCCTGCACTGCGGTTTTATCAAGCAGGGCTAAAGCTTGTTCGGTAAGGTTGCGTAATGTGATTTGACGCAATCCATCGGTGGTGGGATAAACAGGGGTTAAGCTCTGTTCTACATCGGGCTTTTGCTCGCTGACGTAAAACTTGTAGTCAGGATGAACAATTTCCAAACCCATGCCACCGCGCTTAATTTCACCGTAAGCATGCACTAACTTACCTTGCGTGAAATTGTTCTTCATGGCTGCGGTAAAGTTGAAAAAGCGCAGCGTGATAGTGCCATTACCGTCGCTGATTTTTACCGTTAGCATTTTGCGCTTACCGAAGATGGTGTCGACTGCCATGACCTTACCTTGCACGGCCGCCCAAAGGCCAGCATGCAGTTTGGCAATAGGGTAAATACGAGTACGATCTTCGTAGCGTAACGGAAGGTGAAACAGCAAATCTTGAACGCTATGTAAGCCAACTTTGGCGAGTTTTTCTGCGACTTTCGCGCCAACTCCAGAAAGGGAGGTTAATGGGACGGCAGATAACATTTGGGCGGACATAGAGGGCTCAAGAAAATGGTTAACATAGCAGTATGTTAACCATGGAGCTGTGTTTTTGTACAGGAAAAAATAGTCATGCTTTAGTTAGTGTCATGATTTGACTGATAACCTATCATTCCGGGGAGCTTTAGTGACATCAGGATTCTATTTCCAACAAGTATGTCGCTGAAGTTAACACTATTAGCATCTGTATATTTGAGAATTAGATCCTGAACCACGCTCCTTCGCCGCTGTTTAGAATGACGAAAGTCTTTTACTTGCTTTGCATCTCTTGCCACCACGCGTCATCGGCGATGATTTGACCTTCTTCATCGAGTGGTGGGTAAACAAGCCCTTTTCGTTTCGCGACTTTTGCCAGAACAGGGTGACCGCGTTCAAAGAGAATACGGTTGATTGTCTCTTTAGGCAGAGCGCTTTCTTCTCGGTCGTACATACCTGCGGCTTCACGTTGACGTTGCGCTTCATACAAAATTACGGCACTGGCAACCGATACGTTTAGTGACTGCACCATACCCACCATCGGGATAATAATGTCTTGATCGGCAAGCTGTTTGGCTTGCTCCGAAGCGCCAACCTTTTCGCTGCCTAAAATGATTGCCGTTGGTTTGGTGTAGTCGATTTCGCGAAAATCGACGGCGGTGTCCGAAAGATTGGTCACCAAAACCTGCATACCTTGCGCTTTGAGTTCGGTAATCGCAGTTTCAATCGAATCGTGAGTATCCACTTCAACCCAGTTACGCGCGCCTGCTGAGGTATGGCTCAGCGTACGCATTTTGTCTGGCCAAATTGCGTGAACTTTGTGTAAGCCTGTCGCGTCAGCGGTGCGGATCACAGCAGAGACGTTGTTTGGCTTATGTACTTCTTCGAGACAAAGTGTCAGATCAGTTTGGCGAGTTTTTAGGACTTGGTGAATACGGTTGTAACGTTCTAGGTTCATATTTATTGAGGTATAAAAAATCGCCACCTAACAGAGTAGGTGGCGATAGAGGTTAGTTCTTTCTGCGTCTGACTCGGGTTGCTTGAGGCATTGCCTTAATCTTACGCATGATACCAGCAAGGTGGACACGATCTTTCGTCGTCAACAGCACAGTCACAGTGTACAAACGACCATCACGTTCTTCCGTTGAAAGGCCATGAATGTTTGATCCTGTTTTCGAGATCACGTTGGTCAGTTCTGCAAGAGCACCTTGGTTGTTAAGCATGTCGACTTTAAGTTCAGCAATGAACTCTTTATCGTAGTCTTCAGACCAAGCGACAGCCATATAACGGTCTGGCTCTTTCTGATAACCACGAACGTTCGGACATGTTTCTCGGTGAACAACCAAACCACGACCAGGCGATACGTGAGCAATAATGTGATCATCTGGGATAGGATGACAACAATTTGCAAACGTCAGCAATAAGCCTTCTGCGCCACGAATCGGAAGCTTCTTCTTCGAGTCCGTTGGGATTGAACTTGTTGTCGTGAGCTCTTCGGTGTCACCAAGGAGACGACGTGCGATCACAATGCTCATCAACTCACCCAATCCAATAGCAGCCAATAAATCATCGATGCTTTCTAGGCGAAGATCATTCAAGACTTCTTGGATATTTTCTGGATAAATTGAATCAATCGAGTGACGGCCAAGTGCGTGATTAAGTAGGCGACGACCTAAAGTAATCGACTCTTCACGACGCATCGTTTTCAGTACTTGTCGAATCTTAGTGCGGGCACGAGAAGTCACGACATAGTTTAGCCATGCCGCATTCGGACGCGCACCAGGGGCACTGATAATTTCCACCGTCTGACCGTTTTTCAATGCCTTACTCAATGGGTAAGGGTTACGGTCAACACGAGCACCAACACAAGAGTTGCCTACATCGGTATGTACGGCATAGGCAAAGTCGACAGCCGTTGCGCCTAAAGGCAATTCAACGATACGACCTTTTGGTGTGAAGACGTAAATCTCATCTGGGAAAAGATCGGATTTTACGTTTTCAATGAATTCGAATGAGTTACCCGCGCTTTGTTGTAGCTCTAACAGGCTTTGCATCCAACGCTGAGCTTTCACTTGCGCAGTGGTGCCAGACTTGTCGCCTTTGTCTTTGTAAGACCAGTGTGCCGCGACACCTTTGTCCGCCATTTGATCCATATCTTCAGTACGGATCTGAACTTCAACAGGTACGCCGTGTGGGCCAACCATGGAAGTGTGTAGCGATTGATAGCCGTTCGCCTTTGGTACCGCGATGTAATCTTTCATGCGACCAGGACGTGGCTTATACAAGCTGTGTACTTGGCCTAAAACGCGATAACAAGTATCAGCGGTATCAACAACGACTCGGAACGCATAGATATCCATGATGGTGTGAAAGCGCTGTTCTTTGGTTTTCATCTTGTTGTAGATAGAGAACAGGTTTTTCTCACGACCAACGACGCGAGCATTCAAGCCAAAATCTTGCAGACGGCCTTCTATTTCGCTGTGAATGCGTTGGATCATCTCTTTACGATTACCACGTGCGGCTTTAACCACTTCTTTCAGTACGCGGTAGCGGTTGGGATATAGCGCCTCAAAGCCCAACTCTTCGAGTTCGGTTTTGATATTGTGAATACCAAGACGATGAGCGAGGGGCGCGTAAATTTCTAACGTTTCACGAGCAATACGACGCTTTTTATCTGGTCGAAGCGCGCCAAGCGTGCGCATGTTATGCGTGCGGTCAGCCAGTTTGATCAGAATGACGCGGATATCTTGCACCATGGCCAGAACCATCTTACGAAAGTTCTCAGCCTGAGCCTCTTTCCTATCGCGGAATTTGAGTTTGTCCAGTTTAGATACACCATCAACCAATTCTGCGACAGTGTTGCCGAATTTCTCTTCGAGATCTTCTTTAGTTACATCACAGTCTTCAATGACGTCATGCAGCAAAGCAGCTTGGAGGGTTTCGATATCAAGGCGCATTTCGGCCAAGATACGAGCCACAGCGACAGGGTGGATGATGTATGGTTCACCGCTAGAGCGGGTTTGCCCTTCATGGGCATCTCTCGCTACCACATAAGATTGACGCAGAGCCTCAATCTGAGGCTCTGTTAGGTATTCTTGGGCAACGTCTTTGAGGCTATCGAATAGATACAAATTATAGGCCCGGGAGGTTGTTGAATTCTAAAGTCAGAATTAACGGTTGTGAGCGATGCTGCTTACTGCCGCTAGCTCTGCCGCTTCTTGCTCTTGCTGTTCTTGACGTTCACGAGCGTCTAGAACTTCTTTAGTAATTAAACCTTCTTCGATTTCGCGTAGAGCGATAACCGTTGGCTTATCGTTCTCTTCTGGCACTAGTGCATCTTTACCGCCAGTTTGCATTTGACGAGCGCGGCGAGCCGCAATCAGTACTAGGTCGAAACGGTTGCCAACTTTTTCAACAGCGTCTTGAACAGTTACGCGTGCCATGAGGACTCCAAATAGTTAACTAAAATTTTAGAATGACGAGAAAGTATACAACCTAACTACTTTATTTACTAGCAATTAGACAAGCCACCGTTTGTGGACTTTCTCAGGTAGTTTATTGTGTTTTTCGCACTGGGCAAAAAACGGGAAATTCTTTATGTTTTACAGCGTGACTTTTTTGAAGTTACTCTGCTAACAACGCGTCAAGCATACCTTTATATTTAGCAGCTTGCTTTTCTTCCTTCAATCTTTCAGCACGCAAGATAGCTTTAAAATCCATCAAAGCGGTATCAAAATCGTCGTTTACGATCACGTAGTCGTACTCGTTGTAATGAGAGATTTCCGACTTGGCTTCAGCCATACGCTTTGCGATCACTTCATCGCTATCTTGACCACGAGTGTTCAAGCGACGCTCTAACTCACCGTTTGATGGTGGCAGGATGAAGATGCTTTTGGCTTCTGGCATTTGTTCACGGATTTGGCGTGCGCCTTGCCAGTCGATATCTAGAAAAACGTCGATACCTTTATTTAGTGTTTCTTCAATCCATACACGAGATGTGCCGTAATAATTACCAAACACTTCTGCGTATTCTAGGAAGTCACCTTTAGCGATCAGGGCTTCAAACTCATCTTTCGCTACAAAATGGTAGTGGACACCATTTTCTTCACCAGGTCGCATGTTGCGCGTGGTGTGAGACACAGACACTTTCATTGCGTAGGTTGGGTTGCGTTCCAACATCGCTGAGATCAAGCTAGATTTACCTGCGCCGCTAGGTGCAGATACGATATAGAGAGTACCTTTGCCCATTGTACTGTTCCACTTTTGATTGGATTGATTGAGTGCCGAAGGAAAGTTCGACATTCTTATAACGATAGCACTGGCATTGAGAAATCAACCACCAAAGGGGTGGATATTGGTGATAATCCCGCCAGAAAAATGGAGGCGAAGAGTATCATGATCTCTATTTTGTTACCAGTTGATCTTTCTGTCTGTGATCGTCCCAGATGAAATAGTTACTTACGCCAGAGTGTTCCTAAACAGCGAAGAAGGAGCGTGGTACAGGACTTACCATCCGCGCACTCTGTTATTAAAACCATTTCTACAACCGTTTAGTGTGCTGATTTTAGGTTTAGAGTCCCGATTTGGCTTGCGTGAGTGACTCTGGTTAAAAATAGGGGTTAATAAAGATAAAACGGAAAAAAGGGGAAGCTTTCACTTCCCCAGGCGTGCGACTGACTCACACTTAATCTTCGAATTATCCTTGAGACTCTAGGAAATTTATCCAAGGGCTAACGGTTGACCTGAATTTTGGCGATTGAGCAGCGCCTTTCATCGCCTGCAAGGCCTTTTGTGGTTGCTTAAGCTCGAAATAGGCCATCCCGCGAATGTATTCAAGTTCTGCCTTTTGCTCTTTAGAGGCACTGGATGCCGCGCTTTCTACAAAACGAGTTGCTTCAGAATACTGCTTGTCTTGTATCATTAAGCGAGCAATCTGAATTTGCGTTTTAGCAGAAGGAGCGAGGTTATATGACTTTTTATAAGCGAGAATTGATTTATCTAGCTCTTTAGCTTGCTGCCAGAAACTGGCTAGGCGGTCATAGTTTTCCTTCGTCTTTTCAATGTTTCCAGCTGCCATTTCCTTTTCAAGAGTTTTGGCTGCTTTATATGGAATACCTTGATAAGCCAAGAAGTTTACAAAGCGTAAATATTCCTTCTCTCCTTCTAGTTTCCCCATTTTGTAAACCATTTCTAGGGTGGCTAGAGAGTTTCGCTCTTGACCTAGCTCCATGTAGACACCAGAAAGTTGCATCCAGTAACGCTTTTTCTGAGGGTACTTTGAAGTCAGAGTTTTGAGTACACTGGCAACGCTTTTCAGCTGGCCTAACTCGTAGTGAGATGCAACGAGAATTAAGTACCAAGACTCACTTGGGCTCTTGCTCATCGCGATGGCTTTTTTGGTTGGCGGGATTGCATTTCTGTAATCTTCCAACTGAACATAGGCGCTCGCTAACGTGATATAAGCATGAGCTTGAGGCTTCTCTTTGGTTGTTTCTGCAACCTTGAACCATTCCTTCATCGTTTTTACAGATAACGTATACTTTTCTTCAGCTAGGTAAAGCTGAGCCAAGCTGTAGCGAACTTGTTGAGCAACAGGAACGGGAAGTGCGTCGAGCTGTAATGCTTCGGCAAAGTATTTTGCTGCTTGCACATAATTGTCTTGTAGCGAATACAAAAAGCCAGTCTGCTGAAGTAAAACTGCTCGGTCGTATTTTTTCGAACTTGTGCTTTCTAAAGCGCTTGCTAGTTTTTCTTTCGCTGCTGAATATTTTTCAGTTGCGATCAACTCTTGCACTTTGTTAACGGTTCGAAATGTCCGATCTGATAACTGAGGAGCTTCTTTTGCCATCGTAGGAGCGGCCATTGCCGCTCCTACGAAGAGAATTAAAGAAGCCACTTTGCTTTTCCATAAACTTTTCATCGTGACTCCTTAATTGGTTGAGAACTCTATTTCTTGCGATAGGCGCGAGCTAACAGGTTTCCCGTCAACCAATTTTGGTTTAAATGTCCATTTAGAGACTGTTTTTCTTGCCGCTCGACCGAGGCCTAAGCGTCGTGGTTGCTCTTTAAGAACTTTGATGTCCTCTACGGCACCACGTGCGTTGACAGTAAACTCTAATAAGACGACCCCTTTTTCTATTCCTGCTTTCGCAGCTTTCCTAGGCATTTGAGGTTGGAATGTCGCTAGAGGTGTTGGACCTCCGCTACCCGCGAGTTGCGCACCTCCACCCTGGCTATAATGTCCAAGCACCGAACCACCTGTAACATTTACGGGTAGGTCAAGCTTTGGCATATCCATTGGGGTCTGCTCCATCACCGGTTTTACTGTCGCTGTCACTTTCATTTCTGGCGGCGGCGGCGGACGCTTAGGCGGTGGTGGCTTTGGAAGTTCGCGTTTTTTCTCCTGTATTTTTTCGTCTGGTTTAATGCGAATAAACTCGACCATACGCAGGTCATCATTCGACACTAACTCGTGGCGCTCTTTGTTTACTAGCTTGTCCATCCCCCAGAACAACCCGAGGGAGACAATGAGCGCCAGTGCAATTGAGGCCAGATACCGCATAAGCTTAATCCTTATTGGTTGCGGCAATGGAGATGCTTTCTACACCTGCCATTTTGATCTGGTCCATAACCTTCACGACTACGCCAGCATTTGCTTCTGTGTCGGCTTGGATAACAACTGCGCCATCAGGGCTTTCTGCACGAAGACGTTCAATATTCGCGCGAACCGCGTCCACTTCGATGCGGCGTTTATCAACCCAAACATCACCCGCCGCACCAACTGCGACCATGATGTTACCTTTTTTCACGGTTTGCGCAGAGCTTGCCGTCGGGCGGTTTACTTCTAGACCAGCTTCTTTTACGAACGATGTTGTTACGATAAAGAAGATCAACATGATGAATACGATGTCGAGCATCGGTGTCATATCGATAGCGGTTTCATCACTGCTATCACTGCTATAGCGTCTTTTCATGACCTATACCTCTAATTCCATTTACTCAGGCAATATGCTTTAGCTTATCTTCCAGCTTTTGCGTTGTGACTTTGGCTAAATGATCAAGACGTGAACTAAAGAACAGTCCTGATAGAGAAGCCACCATCCCGGCTAACGTTGGGATTGTTGCCTTTGAGATCCCCGAGGCCATTGCTCGAGGGCTTCCTGTTCCTGTTACCGCTAAGATGTCGAATACTTGGATCATGCCAACAACGGTGCCGAGCAAACCCAGTAAGGGACAAAGCGCAATCAACACTTTCACGATTGGCAGGCCCTTTTTATTCTCAATGTCCTGACGAGAAACAATTTCTTGTCGGATCATCTTAGCGTTCCAGCTCTGGTGCTCTGATCGCCCCTGCCATGAGCCAACGGCTTTTTTCATGGCTTTTGGAGCGACGGCAGCAAAATAGAACCAACGTTCTAACAATACTGCCCAAAGCATAAAGCTGAGGATGAAGATGGCGACGAGTACATCGCCACCCATTCCCAAGAAGCGCCTAATTGATTCAAGTTCTCCAACTAACCACCACATAACGCCTCCTTAGCTTTCGGCTTTATGTAGTTTTTCCTGATAGCGAGCGATGAAGCCTGCACTCTGTTCTTCAAGAGTTTGAACCAAACGACGACCTTTACTGTGTACGATGGTGTACAGGAACAGTAGAGGAATTGCGACAACCAGACCAAGCATCGTAGTAACAAGTGCTTCAGAGATACCGCCAGCCATTAGCTTAGGATCACCTGTACCAAATAGTGTGATTGCTTGGAACGTACCGATCATACCCATAACCGTACCCAGTAGACCTAGAAGTGGTGCTACAGAAGCGAACAGTTTGATTGAGCTGATAAAGCGTTCAATGCTCGGTGCGTTACGTAGGATGATTTCGTCCAGTTTCGCTTCCAGATCTTCAAGGTTGTCACCTTTGTGTTCTTGGTAAGCTTGGATAACTTCACCCAGAGGGTTACCAGGAATCACGGTTTCTGATTTCGCTTGCTTACGCATTTTACCGCCAATCACTTGAAGGCGTAGGAAGCAAACTAGAGCAATGATAGCGCCAACTGCACCCATACTAAGGATGACGTAACCTACAATGCCACCTTGATCAATACGTTCTTGAACGGTTGGGCTTTGTACAAGTAGAGACAGAATTACACCACGGGATGGGTCAATAAACAGTGGCTCATAGCTGTTTGACGCTGACTCAAAGCCTGCAACATGACGTGTAATATTGGTGCGAGGTTGTCGAGAGAGTTCTTCGAACTTACCTGTTTGAGGTACATAAGTAACGTACTTACCATCGGCAATCGCGTTAAATTCACCGACAAGAGTAACATCGCGAACCGCTTCTTTACCTTCGCCATAAACAACCGTTGCTTGGGTTGTTGCTGTCTCGCCTGAGGCAACCACTTGTTGAAGAATAGTATGCCAGAATGCTTCTAGCTCTTGCGTTGATGGCAGTTCTTTACTTTCAGCCAGTTTCGTTAGTAGCGCGTCACGCTCTGGGAACTGAACTGCGTTTTGAGAGGCTGCAAATAAGCCCTTAAACTCTCCCGCATACTGGCGGACCACACCAAACATTTCGCCCAAAGTACCAGAGCGAACACGTAGGGTTTCTGTTAGTTCAGTTAGCTGCTTATCGTTTTCATCAAATGTTGCTTTAAGTTGATCGCCCAGTGCTTGCTGCGCAGCTAACTCTTCGCGAGCTTGTTGCAATAATACCGCTTGCTTATCGCGATTGTTCTTGAACTCAGCTTCACGGGCTTTGTTCTCTTTCGACTCAACGATGCTTTCTGATTTTACGTTTTTAAGTAGTTCAGATAAGTTTTTAGGCGCTTCTGCTTGTACGCCAGAAACCATAAATAAGCTCGCTAGTAGGCCAGCGGCTAGAGTTTTGAATCCTTTCATCTCTTATTCCTCCCCAGCATATACAGGCAATTTGATTAGCGCTGGTGGCGCTTGCTTCTTCGCGATACGAAGGCCTTGCTGTACCGCTATGCGGTAGCTTTCCGGTAATGTTTCCCATTGACGTGTTTGTTGGTTCCACATACCTGTCTCACCACCGTCTGGAGATTGGAATAAAAGCGCCGTGCGACCAATACGTAGGAAATCGTAAGTCACGGTTTCCCCATTTCTATCTAGGCTAGCTTTGTAAGATTCAATTGAGCGAGAGAAGCCTTCTTCAATTTGGTAGGCTTCCATCACTTTACGGAATTTCTCAGAAGTCGTTACGTCGGCGCGATCCATGAGACGACGCAGTTCTTGGACACGTTTATTACGTTCTTTTTTCTGGAAAGGCAGATCGAGAGTCACAAACTCATCGAGTGCATCGATCATTTTAAGTGTTAGTGGCACTACTTCTGTTGCCGTTTGATCGATCTGAGCAATTTGGTTATTTAATGAGTCCAATTCACCTTGCTGTGATTGAACCATACGGTTAATTTGCTCGTTGTAGACTTTCATGCTGTCGATTTGACGTAGTAAGCCTTTGTATTCTGCCAACATGCCTTCAGTACTTTCGGCATAATTGTCGATTTTTTGTTGCGAAGCTTCTGAAGATTGATTTGCTTTTGCTTGTGTGGAAACGACAGCACCAGAGTTGGCCGCTATAGAGCTACTACTGATAGTAAGCAATGCTGCAGCTATGGCACTGAGACCAAATTCCTTGAATTTCATGGTTGCATCCTTGTCAGTGTTTTAGTCAGTCGAAAAGGGCGCGGAAAACCCGCGCCAAATATTTTTTAGAAGTCGTATGATGCCTCGACGTATAGTTGACGTCCGATTGGATCGTCATACCCAGTTGCATAGAATGGAGAGGTATCGCTTAGAGGATCTGCAGGCGGTACTTTGTCAAACATGTTGATAGCACCAAGAGTTACACGACCACTCTCGTTGAATTGGTAAGAAGCCGTTAGGTTCCACGTTGTCATACTAGCGATTTCTGCTTTGTAACCCGCTTTTTTAGCAGAATCACAGTCATCAAAGTAGTAACGGTTTGCGTAGCTTGAACACATACGGTCGCGGTATTTACCAAATAGGTTGATAGCGACATCTTCATATGCCCAGCCAAGATTTAACGTTGCGGTGTATTCAGGCATGAAATCTCTTTCATCCGTTACAGGCTCGCTGTCGTTTTCTTGATATTCAGCAATCAAGATCTTCGTTACAGCAACACGCGTGTTAAATGAGCCGAACTCATTAGTGTCGTATGCGTATTTGATCGCTAGGTCAATACCAGAACGCTCTTCATACGACTGGTTCACTGGACCATAGGATACCGACTTGATGGTGCCATCTGGGTTACGAACGACTTCAGTACCTGGGTATTTACCTGGATCGTTAATTACGTCTTGGTAAGTTGGTGCTGTTACGACGTCTTCCATCTTGATGTGGTACCAGTCAACAGTTACACCAAGATCATCCACAGGCTCCCACGCTAGGCCCAAGTTAATGTTTGTACTTGTTTCTTCTTTCAGCTCAGAGTTAGGGCCATTAAGCGTATCGAAGTACTGAGTATCACACTCTGGGTACTTATCTTTATCTTGTGGGCCGCTACCACCAGCGTTGGCACAAAGCACAGGGTCAAAACCAGAACCAAAGCCTCGAGTTTGATCACCAAATAGTCGCTTCAAGTCTGGAGCTCGGAAGCCTAGACCGTAGCTACCACGTAGCAATAGGGTGTCAGTAGGACGGTATGCTAGGGCTACTTTAGGAGTGAATGCGCCGCCAGTTGCCGAGTCGTCGAAGTAGTGGTCGTAACGACCAGCGACAGTCATTTCTAAATCTTCAATGATAGGAATAAGAGCTTCAACACCAAGACCAATCTGATCGCGGTCACCGCCGCCTGATGTTCCACCTAGACCAGAGAAACCACCAGCTGCTGTTGTAGCATCAATCGTCTCATTGTAGTCAGTACGGTTCCATTCACCATAAACAGCAAAGCCAGACATACCTGCAGGAAGTTCAACCAAATCACCAGCCAGTGAGCCGTTAACAGAGTAAAGCTTTGAGTAAGCTTCTTTGCTTGAAGTGCCGCTGTATTTGTCTACAACGTCTTGTGAGATAGGCCCTAGAAGATCGACATCACCATTTTGTACAGCTTGGTCGAGAGTTAGAAAGATTGCTGGGTTGCTTGTTTCAACGCTTTGCTCAGAGTAACCAGCGGATAGGTCCCAATCATACGTATCAGCAAGCAGGCCGTTCAAGCCTAAGGTTAAGCCAAAAGAATCGGCTTCAGTGTTACTTTCGCGTGGTCCAAATTCGACCATACGGCGAGTGTATTCGCCTTCGCCGCGGAAGTGAGTGGCATCAACTTCAACGCTGTAAGGGTTAGGTTCGAATTCAGATTCTGTAGACTTGTAGCCAAAACGGGCTTCTGCCATGGCAGTGACATTGTCGTTAATGTCCATTTCACCACGTAAAAGTAGGTCTACTTGTTTGTTTTCTGGTTTTAATGTTCGGTATGCAGAGCGGTTAACACCACACTTTCCATCCGCTCGTTCAATCGCGGCATCACCAACGACTTCTTTACATGAAGAACCAGCATCAGCTGGTGTTAGAAGTGTTCCGTTGGCGCCTTCAAAGTTTGCACCGTAGCTAGAGTAGCCACTTAGCTGAGAACGGCTAGAACCGTCATCGCCAGCCCAATCATCTCGGTCAGATTGCTTTAGCATTTCGTTGCCCGCAAATTGGCCAACGAAGAGAATACGTTTGTCGTCAAAGTTTTTGCCAGCTACAACGTCTAAACGACCATTTTGGTAACCACCATCCGTCGCGTCACCCGCGCGTACTTTTACAGAAACGCCATCAAAGTCTTTCTTTAAAATGAAGTTTACGACACCACCGATTGCGTCGGAGCCGTAGATAGCAGAACCTGAGTCGGTCATTACTTCAACACGCTCAATAGCGGCGACAGGGATTTGGCCGATATCTTGGAAGTTAGATGTACCATCTTGTGCTAGCGGGTATTGAGGAAGACGACGGCCATCAATAAGAATCAATGTGCGTGACGCGCCAAGGCCACGTAAGTTGACTGACTGCGCTGCTGGTGTAAACGAGAAAGAGTCTGTTTGAGCCATTACACCACCTGTGTTTTGGGTCAAACTGTTCAATACGTCTTGCGCGCTGTTAAAGCCTTTAGACTCAATGTCTTTACTATTAATAACAGTAACTGGTGAAGGACCTTCCATATCCGTCGTGGAGATACGCGAACCAGTAACTTTCATCTTTTGAAGTTTTTCAACTTGCTGCTCTTCTGCCAGTGCTGTTGCTGGGGCTGCAACTGCTGCTGTCCCCAAAGCAAGGCTTATCGCAACAGATAAAGCGGTTGTGTTTTTATACATCCTTGTTGCTCCGATTATTATTATTTCCTATGTCTGGCCGCATAGCGGCCAAATGTGACGTTAATATTTCGTTAACGTTCGGCCAATGTATAACCGAGATGAAAAAAGGAAGTCAAACCAGTGGTAAACGGGGATGCTTAAATGTAAAAAAGATGTAAATAACCAGGCTTTATTTAAAAGGCGGAATAAAAAACCGAATAAGGTTTATGAATCGAGATTAAATTTCAATAAAACACCGTATTTTGTGTTTCTTATAAACTTTAATGACTTATCTTGCCTATGGTTTTTTAGTGGGTAATTGAATCTGGAAAAAGATATTTTTCCAGTGAATTGTTCTGAGATGAGTTTTATATCGAATCCATACTTTGTTAGCTCGAACTTATTAGGTGGTATCAAAATATGATACCCATTGCGGTTAAAGGGCTCACTCGTATTTTTAGGTCAAATATAACCTTGGATTATGTGTCTATTTATGTGTGTAGGGTGCATTTTTATGTAGGGTTTTGGCTCTAAACAGCCTAGATTGATATTCTGTATGAATTATTTTTGTGGTTTTTTATAATTTTTTACAAAAACATTTCTGTTTTTCGACATCGAAGGAAGTTTGTCATGTTTTGGTTTCAAACACTTGAAGCTGATGTGGATTCAAGATAAATATGACGCTGAAATTATTGCAGTAGTAGAAAAGTCTAGCTCTTGAGGCGCAGGGAGTGTGCTTCAACAGTTTTAGTTACTACGAGATAAATATGCACCATTTTGGGCGGAAAATATCCTCTTTCACTCCGTTTGAACTGGACAGTAGACAAGGAGCAAGTTGTATATGCTGTCGTACTTTTTACGCCGTTTGGCGTTGGTTATCCCAACGTTTCTCGGGATAACTATTCTCATCTTTGCTATCACTCGTTTCGTGCCTGGCGGACCTGTTGAACGCATGTTGTCACAAATGCAGTCTCAGGGAGATGGCGCCGCATCAATGACGTCTGCGGGTGGTAATACGGCCCTTTCTGACGATCAAATCGCGGAGCTGAATGCGTTTTATGGCCTGGATAAACCTGTAACGGAAGCGTACGTCGAGTGGTTAAGTCGTTTGGTAATGCTAGATCTTGGCGAGTCGACGCGTTACTACGAGCCTGTCTCGGATATGATCGCAGAGCGTTTGCCAGTGTCGTTGTTTTATGGCGGCATGACCTTCTTTATTAGTTATTTTATCTCGATTCCTCTTGGTTACTATAAGGCGCTCAAGCACGGTTCTGTGTTTGATTCCGCCTCTTCAGTACTCATTTTCGTAGGCTACGCGCTACCAGGTTATGTGGTGGGTGTATTGCTGATCACGTTATTTAGTTATCACTTGGAATGGTTTCCGATGGGAGGCTTTGTCGGCGATGACTTCGACGATTACGAAACCTTCTTTGAACGCGCTAAAGACATTATGTGGCATGCGGTGTTGCCTTTGATCTGTTACCTCATTGGTGATTTTGCCACGCTGACGATGACAATGAAAAATAACCTGATGGAAAACCTTTCCTCAGATTACATCCGCACCGCAATTGCGAAAGGATTACCTTTCAAAAAAGCAGTTCGTAAGCACGCGTTGCGTAACAGCTTAATTCCGATCGCGAGTCACTTTGGTAACTCTTTGTTGTTCTTCATGACCGGTGCCTTCCTGATTGAAGTTATCTTCAATATTGATGGCATTGGCTTATTGGGTTACGAATCAATCATGGAGCGTGATTACCCTGTTGTTATGGGTATTGTCGCCATTAATGCGTTGTTACTGCTCATTGGTAACATCATTTCAGATATTTGTGTTGCTTTAGTCGACCCACGTGTGAAGTTTGGAGCGTAACATGATTAAAGTTAGTCCATTAACTCAAAAGAAAATTCGTCACTTTAAAGAGATCAAACGAGGCTATTGGTCGTTTGTTGCTCTTTCTATCATGTTGATCCTTTCTCTATTCGCCGAACTTTTGATCAACAGTAAAGCGCTAGTCGTCAAGTACGATGGTAGCTACTATTTTCCTGTTGTCAGTGACGTACGTTTAGGTAGCGAATTCGGCCAAGAGTCATCCAGTGAAGCCGATTATCGTGTACTGCAAAAAGCGTTTGAGGCTGAAGGGGGCGACAACTTTGTTATTTTGCCGCTTGTGCCGTGGAACCCATACGAACAAGATTTTAGTGGTGATTTCCCGCCAACAGCGCCTAGTGCCGAAAATAAGCATTATTTAGGTACAGATGTGATAGGTCGCGATATTTTGGCGCGACTCGTCTACGGATTCAGAACGGCGATGGGATTTGCGTTGCTTACGATGGCCATTTCCTACGCGATCGGTACTGCAGTCGGTTGTGCTATGGGTTTTTGGGGCGGTAAATTTGACTTGTTTGTACAGCGACTTATCGAAATCTGGTCAATGGTCCCGTTTTTGTACGTCATTATGATTCTTGTCTCAATCGTTCAGCCGACGTTCGCTCTCTTTGTCGCTATTAACGTGCTTTTCACTTGGATGGGGATGACATGGTACATGCGGACCATGACCTATAAAGAAGCGGCACGAGAATATGTAATGGCGGCTCGTGCTTTAGGGGCATCGACCGGACGTATCTTGTTTAATCACATCTTGCCAAATACGATGGTGATGATTGTAACCCTAGCGCCTTTCACTATTGCAGCTAACATCACAGCACTGACTGCTCTCGATTACCTAGGATTAGGCTTGATGCCACCAACGCCAAGTTGGGGTGAACTACTGCAACAAGGTAAGTCAAACTTAGATTCGCCATGGATTGTTGCGTCAGTAGTGACTTCTATTGTTCTGGTTCTGGTAATGGTGACCTTTATTGGTGAAGCCATTCGAGCGGCTTTCGACCCGAAAAAATTCACACGCTATGTTTAAGCGAGCATTGTGAGCAAAACATAAAAAGGGAAGTTTTATGAAGAAATTATTTTTAGCGTCCACGCTGAGCGCCCTGAGTTTTGGTGCAATGTCAGCAACGCTTCCGACTGACTTAAACTGGCAAACAAACTGGGATGAGCCTCAATATGGTTCGCCAGAAGCGAAACGTGGAGGGACTTATCGCACCTTTATGTCAAGTTTCCCGCAGACGTTACGTAGTGTTGGCCCAGACGCTAATGCAGGGCTACGTTCTTTTATCTTAGATGAAACACCAGGCTTGGTGGTCCGCCACCCAGATACTTTAGAGTTTATCCCTGAGCTTGCTAACGAGTGGGCGTTAGCAGGTGACAACAAAACGGTCTATTTCAAACTCAACCCTGAAGCCAAATGGTCGGACGGCAAACCTGTGACTGCCGACGATTTCGTGTTCATGCTGAAGTTTTATCGTTCCAAGGACATCTTGGAGCCTTGGTACAACGATTACTACAACAAAACGATTGCGGATGTTATCAAGTACGACACTCACACGTTTGCTGTTAAGGCGGCGAAAGAGTTTAATCCGGAAGAGTTGCTGTTACGAATGGGGGCCCTGCGCCCACGTCCCGCACATTTTTATGCTAACCCTTCAAAAGATGAAAATGGTGACGGTATACATGACAACTTTGTCCGCTACTACAATTTTAAAAGTGAACCAACGACCAGTGCATACTACCTAGATGACATTAAAAAAGGTAAAAGTGTTACCTTCAAACATGTCGGTGAAGACTGGTGGGGTTACAGCAATAAGTATTATCAACATCGTTATAATGTCGACAAAATCCGCATCACAGTGATTCGCGACAGTGATATCGCGATGAAGCACTTTGAGAAAGGGAAGCTGGACGCATTTGGTCTTGTTTTACCAAGCTTATGGCATGATAAATCGAATACGGAACCTTACCAGAAGGGATACATTCAAAAGTTCTGGGGTTACAACCAATTCCCAGTTGGGGCTGGTGGTGTATGGATGAACACCGCGATGCCTTTGCTGGATGATTTAAACATTCGCAAGGGCATTACTTACGCGATTGACTTTGATGGCATGATAGAGAATGTCATGCGTGGCGACTACTCCCGTAAACCGAACCCGACCGGTTATGGTCATGGTAAATACACCCTACCAGATGCTAAGGCACCGAAGTTTGATCCCGCAAAAGCGGCCGAGGCATTCGAAGCCGCAGGCTTTAACAAAATTGGTTCTGATGGTATTCGTGTCAATGATAAAGGTGAGCGCTTAAGCTTCGAGCTGACCTACGGAACACCTGTTCATACTCCTCGTATTGCCTTTTTGCGTGAGCAAGCCAAGCTAGCAGGGCTGGATATTGAGCTCAAGTTAGTTGATGGCTCATCCATGTTCAAATACGTACGTGAGAAAAAGCACGATTTGGCTTTCTTAGATATGGGTACGTCTGAGATCCCAACGTATTGGGAGTACTTCCATTCAGTCAATGCGAACAAGCCGCAAACTAACTCTTTCACAAACTACAGCACGCCAGAACTGGATGAAAAGATCATCGAGTATCGTTTTGGCATGGATATGGATAAAAAGATCCAGCTAGGTCATGAGATTCAGCGTGACATCATTGATGCTCACGTTATCGTCCCAGGCTACATGGTTCCTTATGTCCGCTATGGTCACTGGCGCTGGTTAAAGTTTCCAGATAAGCCAATGAATCGCATGACAGAGGCGCTGTTCAGTGGTTCAATCATAGGCGATGGCACTTACTGGATTGATAGTGATATCAAAAAAGAAACGAAACAAGCGATGAAATCAGGCAAAGCTTTTGAACCTGTTGTTGTCGTAGATGACACTTATAAGCTGTAAGGATTGGTTATGGAAAACGATGTAATCC
The DNA here is from genome assembly GCF_033338695.1 of Vibrio sp. Vb1166. Taxonomy (NCBI): domain Bacteria; kingdom Pseudomonadati; phylum Pseudomonadota; class Gammaproteobacteria; order Vibrionales; family Vibrionaceae; genus Vibrio; species Vibrio sp. Vb1166. Next base: position 80,541 of record NZ_JAWOTE010000012.1, read on the forward strand.
TAAGTGTTAAAGATCTCGAAGTTGAATTTACCACCGATGATGGGCCAGTGAAGGTTCTGCATGGTGTGAACTTTGATGTGAGAGCTGGACGTACACTCGGCCTGGTGGGAGAGTCAGGTAGTGGCAAGAGCGTAACCTCAATGTCGATCATGGGGCTATTACCTAAGCCATATGGCAACATTATCAAAGGTGAAGTGAATTATCGCGGCACCAACCTAGTTGATTTGCCTGCGGAAGAGATGTACGCCATGCGTGGCGATCGCATTTCGATCATCTTCCAAGACCCGATGACTGCGCTCAACCCAGTGCACACCATTGGTCGTCAAATATGTGAAGTGCTTGAGCTCCATCGACCTGAGCTCGACAAAAAGGAGCGGGAGGCGTACTCGATTGAAATGCTGGCAAAAGTAAAAATTCCAATGCCAGAGAAGCGATTGAATGAGTATCCCCATAACCTATCTGGTGGTATGCGCCAGCGTGTCATGATCGCGATGGCATTGGCCTGTAAGCCGGATATTCTGATTTGTGATGAACCGACTACAGCGTTGGATGTTACGGTTCAGGCGTCTATCCTTGAACTGATGAACGAGCTTCAGGAAGAAACGGGCATGGCGATGATCTTCATCACTCACGATCTCGGGGTTGTGGCAGAAGTGTGTGATGATGTTGCCGTGATGTATGGCGGACGTATTGTCGAAAAAGCAGAAATTTTTGAGTTGTTTGATAACCCACAGCACCCATATACAGAGCGTTTGATGGGGTTGATGCCGAGCTTAGATAATGAGCCAAAGCAGATGATCGATATCAAGCCTATTGATGCCAGTATGTTTGCCAGTTAACTGAGCAAAGTGAACCAGTCATAAAAGAGGATGTTATGGCAAAAGAAGTATTAAGAATTGAAAATCTTAAGCAGCACTTTGTTTCTGGTAAAGGGCTGTTCAAGAAAGGCTACACCATCAAAGCGGTAGACGGAGTTTCACTGTCTGTTTCTGAAGGTGAAACACTGGGGCTAGTTGGTGAGTCAGGTTGTGGTAAAAGCACCCTTGGTCGCACGATCTTAAAGTTATACGAGCCAACAGAAGGTAAGATTTTCTTTGAAGGTAAAGACATCACTAAATTGTCTGTGAAAGAGATGCGATCGCTGCGTAAAGACATGCAAATCGTCTTTCAAGACCCAATGGAGTCACTCAATCAGCGTCATACCATCGGTATGATTCTGGAAGAACCGTTTGTTATTCATAAAATTGGCACACCAACAGAGCGTAAACAATGGGTAAAAGAGCTTTTAATCAAAGTGGGATTACCAGAAACGGCAGTAAACCGTTATCCACATGAATTTTCAGGCGGGCAACGGCAGCGTATCGGTATCGCTCGCGCGATTGCATTGAAGCCTAAACTGCTGATTTGTGATGAATCGGTATCTGCGTTAGATGTGTCGGTACAGGCGCAAATCTTGAACCTATTGCTACAACTGCAACAAGAAATGAACTTGGCGATCATATTTATCTCTCACGATCTCTCGGTGGTGAAACATGTTTCTGACAAAGTTGCCGTGATGTATTTTGGCAAAGTGGTAGAAGCAGGCAGTGCTAAAGAAATTTATGCAAACCCGCAAAACGAATACACCAAAAAACTCCTATCTGCGATTCCGATCACTCACCCTAAATATCGGAAGAAAAAGCGCGTAGCTGAAAAAAAGCAGCAAGTGGCGTAAGTGATGCCACAGGTCCTATAACACAAAAGCGCTCCGCCAAATAAGCGGAGCGTTTTTATAAGCAAATGCCAGGACTTGGAGTCGATTTACACTGATGTTTATTCTGATTGATTGAAGATCGTTGCATGCTAAACTCAAGGCCTATTTTCTTTGTTTGGATAATGGACCATGCCGTCGAATTTACCGAAATCCTTTAGTCGACCTTTCCTGAGAATCTTCCATATTTTGGAGGCGGTATTATTAGTCTCTATTACCTTGGCGACGTTGTACGCCATGATGCAAGAGTTTGTGCACGTATTTGTAGAGAAGCGTGTCTTACTCACAGATATTCTGTTGATGTTTATCTATCTGGAAGTGCTCGCCATGGTGCAGCAGTTCGTGATGAACGGTAAAATTCCGGTACGCTATCCTATCTACATCGCGATGATGGCGATCGCCCGCTATATCACTCTCGGAATGAAAGAGCTGGATGCGGTTTTGGTTGTGTGGTTATCTCTGGCTGCGTTTATTTTGGCTGCGGCTACTTTGCTGATCAGAATTGGACACCATTATTGGCCCTACGTTGATAACAGAACCTTGGAAAAAGATGAGTAAAAGAAAGCCCCGCACTAGCGGGGCTTTTTTGTTTCAATACTCGATGACTTTTAGATCATTCAATGTTTTGGATCTGCTCACGCATCTGTTCAATTAGAACTTTCAGTTCAACGCCCGATGCGGTGATGTCGGTGCTGATGGATTTCGACGCTAGCGTGTTTGATTCACGGTTGAACTCTTGCATCATAAAATCTAGACGGCGACCCACTGCGCCACCTTTTTTCAGAATGTTTGTGGTTTCTTTTACGTGAGAGTCCAAGCGATCGAGCTCTTCAGCAACATCCGATTTTTGCGCTAGCAAAATCAACTCTTGCTCGATACGAGATGGATCCAGTTCCACTTTAGCGTCTTCGAACTTCGAGAATAGTCGCTCACGTTGCCATTCTAAAATTTCTGGCATGCGGGCACGCACTTTTACGACTTCTGCAGAGATGGCGTCTAAACGCTGTTCAATCAGCGCTTTCATGTTCTCGCCTTCACGAGCGCGCGCTTCAATAAATTCATCCATTGCGCCATCAAACGCTTCTAGTAGCACTTTATTTACTGCATCCATGTCTTGCTCTGGCGTTTCCATTACCCCCGGCCATTGCATGACTTGAAATGGATTGATTCGGCTCAGTTCACCAGTCATGTGCATGACTTGTTCAGCGGCTTTAATTACCTGGCTAGCAAGCGCTTCATTGATGCTAAGCTCACCTTTTGCGGCAGGGTTTGCTTCAAAACGCAGATTACATTCTACTTTGCCTCGCGCTAAGCGCTTACGAAAGCGCTCACGTAAAACGGGCTCTAACCCGCGAAATTGCTCTGGCATGCGGAAGTATGTTTCTAAATAACGCTGGTTCACGCTGCGGATTTCCCATACCGCAGAACCCCAATCGCCTTTTACTTCTTTGCGTGCATACGCTGTCATACTGTAAATCATCGAATTTTCCTGTCTTCATTTTTTGAAAATTACTTCAAGAGTGTATCACGCTGCGTCGATAGGTGCGCGGGATGTATGGATTGTTTATGTTGTGCCAGCGGCGTAACCTATGAATCCGGAATCGATTCCGTTATAATCTTCGCCCAACCAAATCGTCTTCTCCTCATATTTAAGGTAGATGCCCATGCGTCCAAACGATCGCAAGGCGGATCAAGTTCGCCCTATCAAAATTACTCGTAACTACACAGCTTACGCTGAAGGGTCAGTGCTAGTTGAGTTCGGTAACACCAAAGTGTTGTGTAATGCGACCGTCGAAGAATCTGTGCCACGTTGGCTAAAAGGTCAAGGTAAAGGCTGGGTTACAGCTGAATACGGCATGCTACCTCGAGCAACACATTCGCGTACTCGTCGTGAAGCGGCAAGTGGCAAACAAGGCGGCCGTACGATGGAAATTCAGCGTCTTATCGCGCGAAGCCTACGCGCTGTTGTCGACCTAAAAGCCATGGGTGAGTTCATGATCACCGTTGACTGTGACGTTATCCAAGCTGACGGTGGTACGCGTACTGCATCCATCAGCGGCGCAAGTGTTGCAATGGCCGATGCATTCCAACACCTAGTAGATAGCGGCAAGCTAAAAGCAAACCCAATGAAAGGCCACGTAGCGGCAGTTTCAGTTGGTTTGCTAGGTGATGATGTTCTGTGTGACCTTGAATACGTTGAAGATTCAGCGGCAGACACAGACATGAACGTGGTAATGACAGAAGAAGGCAAGATGATTGAAATTCAGGGCACCGCAGAAGGTGAACCGTTCAGTCACGAACAGCTGATGGCATTGCTCGAGTCGGCGAAAGTCGGCATTACGGAAATTGTCGCAGCGCAGAAGGCGGCGTTAGCCAATTGATTTAGATAGCTCCCATTATGGGGGCTATTTTTTTATCTCGACAATAGAGAAATGAATGATTGTCGAGAAGAGACACAAGAAACCAAGGACATAGAGAGAAAATAATGAAAGCATACCAGCGTGAATTTATTGAGTTTGCACTTGAGAAAGAAGTTCTTAAGTTTGGTGAGTTTACTTTGAAATCTGGCCGTAAAAGCCCGTACTTCTTTAACGCTGGTCTTTTCAATACTGGTCGTGACCTAGCGCGTCTTGGTCGTTTTTACGCAGCCGCGCTCGCTGATTCTGGCATTGAGTTTGATGTACTGTTTGGCCCGGCGTACAAAGGTATCCCAATCGCGACGACAACAGCAGTCGCGCTGGCGGATCACCACGATATCGACACGCCTTACTGCTTCAACCGTAAAGAAGCGAAAGATCACGGCGAAGGCGGTAACCTTGTAGGCTCTGCGCTTGAAGGTCGAATCATGCTAGTGGATGACGTAATCACAGCAGGTACTGCGATTCGTGAATCGATGGAAATCATCAAGGCGAATGGTGCAGACCTTGCTGGTGTGTTGGTTGCGATTGACCGCCAAGAAAAAGGCAAAGGTGAATTGTCTGCGATCCAAGAAGTGGAGCGTGACTTTGGTTGTGCAATCATCTCGATCGTTAGCCTGACTGACCTTGTGACTTTCCTTGAAGAGAAAGGCACAGACAAAGAGCATCTAGAAGCAGTCAAAGCATACCGCGCAGAATACGGCATTTAATTGGTTACTTTTTCTGAAAAAGTAAAAAGGGCAGATGGGTATTCATCTGCCCTTTTTTGTTTTTGGATTCATCGCCTTGACCACTTACTTATAGCGAATGCCTTTCTCGACATGCTCATCTTGCATGGTTTTATAGCGTTTATGGAGCCACATCCATTGCTCTGGAGCGCGTAGAATGACTTCTTCCACATACTTGTTCATATAAGCGGCAGCGGCGACTTCGTCTTTTTGTGGATAGTCGGCTTCAATGCACTTATCGGCGATGATGTCGTATTTTCCTTCGTCATTGCGAAACCCTGAGCCTGGGATGATCGCACATTTTGAGGTATACGCCAGAATGCTCGTGCCTGTTGTTGTACACGCATCGTCTACGGCAAAGAAGGGCACAAATACTGATTTTTTGCGACCGTAATCGTGATCCGGTAAATAGAACAGACGCTCACCACTGCGTAATACACGAATCATCTTTTTTACATCTTTACGATCAATCAGTTTATTGCCGTTATGTGTCCGTCCCCAATACTGGATAAAGTTATAAGCAGGATTATTATGCGGACGAAACGCGCCGTACCCGGCCACGCCTAACACGGCGAAAGCACGCGCAGTGATCTCTAGATTAAGAGCGTGGACACAACAAAGTAGGACGCCTTTACCTTCTTTGGCTTTTTCACGCAGTGCGCCGAGATCTTTCTCGACGATCAGGTTTTTAAAGCGCCAAGTCGGCCAGAACCAAGTGATTCCGGTTTCTATCAGTGCCATACCGGTATTTTTGAAGTTCTCTTCAACAATATGTTGAATCTCTTCAGGTGTTTTGTCTGGAAAGGCCAATTCTAAGTTGCGCTGAGCAACGTGGACACGCTTTTTACCGTAGCGCATGCCAAGTTTACCGAGTGAACGACCTAATGAAAGCAGCAGCCGATAAGGAAGAATATTGACGAGGATGGCCAACAGACCAAAACCAAGCCATACGCCCCAGTTACGAGGGTGAAGAAGTGAAAGAGAAAACTCGGGCTGCGTGTATTTGTCTTTACTCATAGTCTTTTACTTTATTTGTGCACTCAAAAGCGCCCAGTACTCGTCAAAGTTTGCAGTCGGCTGGTATTTAAAGTCGCTACGCACAAAGCGGTTTAGGCTCCCCTCAACTTGTCCCAGAATTTGCGCGGCTAGGATGCGCTCTTCGACAGGGAAGGACTTCCCTTCACGAATTTTACGTTCACGCAGGATTTGGCGCAATTGTGTTTCTATACGCTCAAAGAGTTGATTGATGCGTTCACGTAGACGTTCATTTTCAAACATTAGAGCATGACCCGACAAAATGCGTGTCAGACCTGGGTTACGTTCAGAGAACGCCAAAATAAGGTGCATCACCATACGAATACGCTCTAGTGTATCTTTTTCGTCGTCTAGAATACGGTTGATACGTGTCATCAAGGCTTCTTCAATGAACTCAATCAACCCTTCGAACATGCGCGCTTTACTTGGGAAATGACGATACAGCGCGGCTTCTGAAACGCCGACTTGCTTGGCCAGTTTTGCCGTAGTAATGCGTGAAGCGCCATCTGTTGATTCAAGCATTTCTGCCAATGCTTGTAAGATCTCTTCACGACGGTTGGATTTTTTACTGCCGGCCATTAGTTACTTCCTTTCAAAATACAAAGTTGAGCGGAGGGGATTATAAGACGCTATTTCGCCTCAAACTAGACCACTAAGGGTGGAATGGGAGATTTAACACCCTTAGTTGTCATTTTTGTACCAAATTTATGCCAGCTTTTGTAAAAAATTGGCAGGGTTTTCAAACGTTAGTTACATCAATTGATGCATTTTTTCGAGAATTTTAAAGCTCAATGCTTCTTTTGATTCTAAAGCGAGCGCAAGTTCACCTTCAGGCCAGTAAAGGGTAATTGCGTTGTCGTTGCTGTTAAATCCTTGCCCTGCAACCGAAACGTCGTTTGCACAGATCATATCGAGGTTTTTCTTTGTTAACTTGCCTCGAGCATAGGTCTCTACATCATTGGTTTCAGCCGCAAAACCGACGGTAAACGGACGCTTCTCCGTCATTGCTGCCACAGATGCAACAATATCAGGATTTTTAACCATATTAATGACCATTTCGTCGTTGTCTTCTGTCTTTTTCAACTTTTGAGACGCGATCGTTTGTGGGCGGTAGTCGGCAACGGCAGCGCAGCTAATAAAGGCATCATGCTGGTTTGCATGTGTCATAACGGCTTCGTGCATCTCTTGGGCACTGGAAACATTTATGCGCTCAACACCTACGGGCGTATTTAAACTGACAGGACCGCTCACGAGGGTGACTTTTGCTCCCATCTGCGCTGCGGCGCTCGCCAATGCATAGCCCATTTTCCCGGAGCTATGGTTAGTAATGTAACGCACTGGATCAATCGCTTCGCGAGTTGGTCCGGCGGTAATGAGTATCGACTTACCTTCTAACAATTTTGGTTGAAAGAACTGTTCACATAGATGTACTAGCTGCATTGGTTCCAGCATTCGACCTGGTCCCACATCACCACAGGCTTGCTCTCCTGCCGCAGGGCCCCAGATGTGCATACCACGACGCGCTAACGTAGCGATGTTCTCTTGGGTTGCGATATTGCGATACATCTGTTGATTCATCGCAGGAGAAACAGCAACAGGGGAATCCGTCGCGAGCACGAGCGTAGTAAGTAAATCGTTCCCCATGCCTGCGGACATGCGCGCGATTAAGTCCGCGGTCGCGGGCGCTAATAGCACTAAATCTGCCCATTTGGCCAATTCAATATGGCCCATAGAGGCTTCCGCTGCTGGGTCTAGTAAACTGTCCGAGACAGGACGGCCCGAAACGGCTTGCATGGTTAAAGGGGTAATGAACTCTTTTGCGGCTTTCGTCATTACAACTTGAACTTGCGCTCCTCTCTCTATGAGGCGACGGGTTAGCTCCGCACATTTATACGCGGCAATACCGCCACTGATGCCGAGTAGAATTTTCTTTCCTGCTAGTGTTTGCATGTGAGATCTCCAATTTGATGACCGGATTTTAACACAATTCAAAGTCTGACCGCCCGAGCATATATAACGAGAAGATAATTCACATCAAACTCCAGAGTATTAATCTGACCGAGGAAGGGAAAATTCTCGCCTACCTCACAGACAAGTTGCGCGGAGTTTGCAAGTCTGAAAAGAAAAAGAGGTAGTGGAAACCATGGTGTTGAAAAGTCGAAACAAATTGCTGCTGATAACCCTAATTCCGCTGTTGTTGATCACTACGTTGATCTCAGTGGTGTATTACATCAACAGCAGTAAAAGTTTGGAAGCGGAGCTAGCAAGAGACAGGCAAGAGCTCATCGAAACGAAAAAGAAAGAGTTACAAGCCTACATGATGATGGGCGTGACGGCGATAAAACCGTTATACGACGCGGATGTAAATGGAAGTAATAAAGAGGCAGCAAAAGAAATTCTGAAAGCCATGCGCTTTGAAAGCGATGGTTACTTTTTTGCCTACGACTCTCAAGGTGTGAATACGTTGCACGCCATCAAACCTGCATTAGAGGGTAAAAACCTTTACGACTTAAAAGATGAAAATGGGGTCGCAGTTATTGCGGGCTTGATTGACGCTTCTCAAAAAGGGGATGGGTTCCTCTATTTCTCGTGGCACAAACCGACCATTGACGCACAAGCGCCTAAGCTAGGCTATGCAGAATATCTATCGAAATGGGACTGGGTTTTAGGTACTGGTGTTTATATTGATGACATCGACCAGCAAGTTGCGATGCACAGAGAGTTAAAGACTCAAGAGCTAAAAGAGCATACATTATCTGCCGTGTTGATTTCCGTTATTGGATTGATCATTACCAGTGTTCTCACCAGTATCGTGGTGTCTAAAGGTATTCAGCCATTACAACATGTCGCGGCTTCATTAAAAGATGTTGCCGCAGGCGGCGGTGACTTAACGGCTCGTTTAAAAGTCGAAAGTCAGGATGAAGTTGGTGAAGTGGCGGCCGCGTTTAATGAGTTTATGGATAAGCTGCACCCACTGATGCAGGACATTCATCGCTCTGCGACGACAGTACAGACCGTTTCTCAAAGCCTGAACACTCAGACCAGCCAAGCGAGCGGCCAAATGCAGGACCACTGTTTAGAGACGGACAAAGTCGTGACTGCGGTGACACAAATGAGCATGACTGCCAAAGAAGTAGCCAGCAATACTAATGCGACCGCGCAGGCAATTGACGATGCCAACAGTCAAGTCACCGCCGCTCAGCATGAGGTCGAGCAAGCAATAGAAGGCATTACCGAACTCGTGACGGAGATAGACAGCACGTCAGATGCAATTTCTGAGTTGAGTTTACAGACCGAAAAAATAACCAAAGTGCTGGATGTGATTGGCGAGATAGCCGAGCAAACGAATTTGTTGGCCCTAAATGCGGCGATTGAAGCGGCTAGAGCCGGTGAGCAAGGTCGAGGGTTTGCCGTCGTTGCGGATGAAGTGCGCTCGTTAGCCAGTCGTACGCAAAATAGTACTCATGAAATTGGCGACATGCTCAAGCAGCTACAAAATGGTGTATCAAGAGCGGTCAGTACGATGTCGGTGAGCCAAAAACGAGGTGTCAAAACGGCGGAAGAATCTGCGCTCATTCAGCAATCTCTTTCTGGTGTTCATCATTCTATCGGAACAATTCGAGATATGGGTATTCAAACCGCGTCTGCCGCAGAAGAACAAAGCGCGGTTGCAGAAGACATCAACCAAAACTTAGTGGCTATTCAACAGATCGTGAACAACATTAATGAGACGTTGCAGCATGCCGAGTCAATCAGCACGCAGCTATCACAGTCTGGAACAGAAATTCACGGCTTGGTTGGCAACTTTAAACTCTGATGAACTGTTAAGTTGCATGGAAAACACTGATAGTACGAAGAAAGCGAAAGTCATACTCGACTTTCGCTTTTTGTTTTGTGGAATAGGGACACTTTCCATATAAAGAGACATCAGATGATACTGAAAGCTTTGCCAAATGAGTCCATGCCCAGAGAGAAGCTACTGCAACGAGGGCCGCAAGCTTTGACCGATGCTGAGCTACTGGCCATCTTCTTGCGCACAGGCACCCGCGGAATGAACGTGATTGAGCTTGCAGACTTCCTTATTCAAGACTTTGGTTCGCTCAGACAACTATTTTCAGCATCAGAAGAAGAGTTTTGTCGTCACAAAGGATTAGGGCAAGCCAAGTATGTTCAATTGCAAGCTGTACTAGAAATGACACAACGTTACTTGGCGGAGACGCTAAAGCGTGGTGATGCCTTAACCAGCCCCGACCAAACTAAGTTATATCTGTCTTCTATTTTAAGGGATCGGCAAAGAGAGGCTTTTTATATTCTTTTTCTCGATAACCAGCACCGAGTGATAAAAGATGAAATTTTATTTGAAGGAACGTTGGATGCAGCGTCGGTGTATCCGAGAGAAGTTGTTAAGCGTGCTCTGCATCATAACGCGGCGGCTTTGATTTTGGCGCACAATCATCCTTCAGGGGTTGCTGAGCCGAGCCAAGCTGACAGAAGGATTACAAGGCGTCTCATTGACGCATTAGCATTGGTGGATATTCGTATTTTGGACCATTTCGTCATCGGAGATGGGGAAAGTGTCTCTTTTGCTGAAAGAGGCTGGATATAACTGTGCGTTTTTTAGGTTGTTAGTTGCTAAAAATCTGCTATCATCCACGCCACTAAATTTTTAACTGAATTCAGCTTGGACTGCTAAAAAAATCTGCTGTCTAAAAAAAGATCACGAAAACCTGTAAAAAGGATCTGTTCGGGTCTTGAGCAATGCATATCAAGTTAGTATAATGCGCGACCTTTGATAGCCTTGTATGGATTTTCCATAGCGGTTCTTAACCTCTAACTTCTTTTCGAGAGATAGAGAGGTTCGGCCACCAAGGTTGATATCGAGCTGAAACGATTTTGGAGAAGACATTCATGTCACGAGTATGCCAAGTAACTGGTAAGCGTCCAGTAACGGGTAACAACCGTTCACACGCACGAAATGCTACTAAGCGTCGTTTTCTGCCGAACCTACAAACTCATCGTTTCTGGGTAGAGAGCGAAAAACGTTTTGTTAAACTACGTCTATCTGCTAAAGGTATGCGCATCATCGACAAGAAAGGTATTGATACTGTTCTTGCAGACATGCGTGCACGTGGCGAAAACGTTTAAGAGGAAATAAGCAATGGCAAAGAAAGGCGTTCGTGAGAAAATCCGTCTAGTATCTTCTGCAGGTACAGGCCACTTCTACACAACTGATAAGAACAAGCGTAACATGCCAGGCAAATTTGAGATCAAAAAGTTTGATCCAGTAGTTCGCCAGCACGTTATGTACAAAGAAGCAAAAATCAAATAATTGGTTTCAGTCTCTTTGATGAATTGAAAAACCCAACTTTCGAGTTGGGTTTTTTATTACCTGAATAAAAGTGCTGAAGATAAAGTGTTCAGTACGTCATCGGATTATAAAGTACTGCTGAAGTTATTTTACTGGTCCGACTCTATACTCGAATTTTTGATTGATCGCTCTCTGCCGCTTCGTTACCACTTCCCTACACACTTGCACACCGTTGTTCTAGTCAAGCTCAATACTCTTTGGTAGTTTACTCATAACGATAAGAGAGTAGAGATGGTTATGCGTGTGAGTCCGGCTCGTCGCCGCCGATGGAACAATATTCTTATTCTGGGCATTATCGCGTTTATAGTGATCTTAAATGCGCCGATGTGGATCAAAACTTACCTATTAACAGACCAAGCAGACCCTTACCCAAATGTACTTCGCTCCGACTATACGGTGGAGTCTTTGTACTATAGTGGCTGGGAGTTTGAACTGCATGATGGACGATGGCAATCCAACATCAAAGTTGATGCACCGATCAGTGAACTTGTATCACGCTGGCAATCATTGGAAGGGACCGAGCTCACCTCAGAACAGTACGATCATTTAAAACCTAACCTGACGGTACCTGAAACGGTAGAAGTTTGGTATCAGGATCTCGAAGAGCCGCAGCGGGTGACTTTCTTTCGTTTACCTGATTTTTGGCTATTTAAAACCTGGCAAGACAAATGGGTCGCTATCTCCGTCGATGAAAACTACCTTATGCCAGAGTAGAGCCTTTTTGCGCCTATACCCCTAATAAGCTTCCCTATTTATCGTTTTTCTTTTCGATTATGCTAGCAGCGAGAACTATTAGCCGGTGAATTGGAGAATCTAATGCCTGAGTTGCCAGAAGTTGAAGTGAGCCGTATGGGGATTAGCCCCCACATGGTTGGACAAACGATCCAGTCGTTTACTTTTCGAACGCCTAAATTGCGCTGGGATATTCCTACAGAGCTTAAAAAATTGGAAGGGCAGGTGATCCGTGCGATTAGCCGTCGTGCGAAATACTTACTGATCGAGACAAACACAGGTACAGCCATTGTTCACTTGGGCATGTCTGGGTCTTTACGTGTCCTAGATGCCGACTTTCCGCCAGCAAAGCACGATCATGTGGATCTCAAACTAAGCAGTGGAAAAATACTGCGTTATAACGATCCGCGTCGTTTTGGGGCATGGCTGTGGTGTGCTCCTGGCGAGTCACATGCTGTGCTAGCAAACATGGGGCCTGAGCCTTTAACTGAAGAGTTCAATGCGGAATATGTAGCGGAGAAAGCTAAAAATAAGCGTGTCGCCGTCAAGCAGTTCATCATGGACAACAAAGTCGTGGTTGGTGTTGGGAACATCTACGCGAATGAGTCGTTGTTTAAATCTCGAATTCACCCTTCAAGGCCCGCAGGTAAGTTGACTTCTCAAGAGTGGAGGTTACTTGTTGAAAATATCAAAATGACACTTGAGATTGCCATTACGCAAGGTGGGACTACTCTGAAAGATTTTGCGCAAGCCGATGGAAAGCCGGGTTACTTTGCACAAGAGTTATTGGTTTACGGAAAACCCGGAGAGCCATGCCCAGAGTGTGGCGAACGACTTCAAGAGCTAAAGATTGGCCAACGTAATACCTTCTTTTGTAGTGAGTGTCAGAAGTAAGTCGAGCTATTATCGAGCTTAAGTTGTTGTAATCTTGCGTTCGAGCCTCAATAATTCAATCAGTTTCGAATAACTTAGTAAATTATATGAAAGTCATTTATCCGGGCACTTTTGATCCAGTGACTAATGGTCACCTCAATCTAATAGAACGTACTCACGAAATGTTTGATGAGGTTGTGATTGGCGTAGCCGCAAGCCCATCGAAGAACACTATGTTTTCATTGGAAGAGCGCGTTGCACTGATGAAGGACGTTGTAGCGCATTTACCTGGTGTGACGGTAAAGGGGTTCTCCGGGTTATTAGTGGATTTCGCGAGAGATGAGAAAGCTAAGGTTCTTATTCGTGGTTTACGAACAACGGTAGACTTTGAATACGAGTTTGGACTGACCAACATGTACCGAAAGCTATTACCAGGAATCGAGAGCGTATTTTTAACTCCTGAAGAAGAGTTTGCGTTTTTGTCGTCGACTATCGTGAGAGAAGTAGCGATTCATGGCGGAAGTATCGAACAATTCGTTCCCAAGCCAGTAGCCATCGCGATTGGGGAAAAACTGAATGAAAGACAGTAAGTTCCCTTATTATTTCTCAAACGCTCTCTCGATACTTATCCCTCGCTTTGTATATCGAGCACAAGCCAAGCGTTTACTTTCGAATCTGACCGAAGCAGAGCAGCACCGCTGTCTTCAGCGAGTGAACTATTACAATAAGTGTGAAACGCCGTTTTCAGTCGATAGCCGAGAACAAAATTACTCGACCATCGATACATTCAAAAAAACGAAAGGCTGGACGTATTTTTTCGATCTTCGCCAAGTTGTACGCTATTTCCCTTCCAGTTTTGCGTTTAACTACATCAACGGCGATGTTACACACATCCCCAATGTACCGAGCTTTATAAAAAGCCGCCCTATTTTTGGTAACAACCAAAATTCAGTGGTGTTGAAACTTAATCAAGTTCGTCATTTTAAATTTATTGACGATCCTGTTCGCTATCAAGATAAAAAGGACATGGTAGCGTGGCGCGGCGTGGGTTTTCAGCCGCATCGTAAAAAGGTGATTCATGCGTTTTACAACCATCCGCAATGCAATATTGGCCAGACCCGCCCGGTAGAAGGGAAACCATGGGAAAAGGGCTTTATGAGTATTGAAGAGCAACTGCAGTATAAGTTTTTGCTCTGTATAGAAGGCAATGATGTGGCCACCAACCTTAAGTGGGCTATGTCGTCTAACTCCTTGGTTATTATGTCAAAGCCAAAATATGAGACTTGGTTTATGGAAGGTAAGTTAGAGGCAGGCGTCCACTATGTTGAAGTGAAGGATGACTATTCGGATTTGCCCGAAAAGATGGATTATTACCTAGCGAATGAGCAAGAAGCATTAGCGATCATTGAAAATGCGCACCAGTGGGTTGAGCAGTTCAAAGATAAACGTAAAGAGCGTTTGATCTCATTGATGGTTGCCGATAAGTACTTCGCTTTATCTCAGCAACAATAAAAAAGGGGCGAAACGCCCCTTTTTTATAATCTTAAGCTTCTAGAAATTGATCAACACCATTCTCACAGCGTTTAAGCTTGTTTTTAATGGTGTTCTCTAAAATCTCGTCATTTTGTCCGAGTGACGCGCGAGAGTTTTCTACGTGGTACAAGTGGTAGCCTACACCTGCGAATTTTAGGTAAAGACGTGACTTACCCGCATTCAACATGCGATGAACAAACTCGCTGTCTTCGCGTCCCCATCCAACAAAATCTTGGTTGAAGCCATTCACCTCGATGACATCTTGTCGCCAAAACGCCATGTTGCAGCCGCGAGTGGCTTTATCGTTATTACGCTCGTAAGAGAACCATTTCGATAGCAAGGCGTTGGTGATGCAGTTTTTACGATTGCGAATGCCTTTGCTGAAAATGGAAGGCACTAAGCCGTTTTCCATGATGGCCTTGCTGCAGCTTTCATCCGTTAACACACGTCCACCCTGCACAAACCAATTTGGTTTTGCGACTTGCTTATGTGATTCAATAAACGTTTGGGACAGCACCATGTCGCCATCAATCATGATGAGGTAGTCACCTGATGCTTTGGCGATCGCACGGTTGCGGCTCATTGAAAGCTGAAAGCCATTATCCTCGTGCCAACTATGAATCAGTGGAACCGGAAAACCTTCACGCATTTGGTCAACCATTGCTTTGGTGTCTTCTCGAGAGCCATCATCTGCAACAATGACTTCGTCAGGCAAAACGGTTTGACGTTTCACGCTTTCTAACACCGCTTTTAATGCTTCTTTCCAGTTGTAAGTGGTGATAATTAAAGTCGTTTTCATGATTTTTTTGCCTGTTCACGTAAGTAGAGATCGATATATTTTACAAAAGTAGAGTGCATGCTTAGCCAAGCTAGAATGAAGCCATGCTTGCCATCAAGGAAGCCTCGTTTGAGAACATACATCTTCAAAAAGCTAGCAAGAGCGTGAACGATAGCGGTCGTTAAACCCGCTTTCTTTTTACCTTCACGTTCATCCGTCCAGGCCTTGAGGTAGCCAGTGGTTTTATTGATGTAATGATGAAGGTGCTCGTAAGTGTAGTGATGCAGTCGACCATCCAGTTTTTCAGTTTGATAGTTTTTCTCATCAACTTTTTCATGAACGAGCGAATCATTATATTGTGTATATTCGGTGCGATATAAGCGCACAATCCAGTCTGGAGACCAACCAGAATGGTAGATGAACTTACCAAACGCTGAGCTTAGTCGATTAAGTTTGTATAAAACGTTCGGCTTATTGGCTGATACCGCGTGTAAGATACTTTCTTTTAGCTCTGGAGTGACTTGTTCGTCCGCATCAAGCCACAAAACGTAGTCTGCCGTAACGTATTGCTGCGCCAGTTGGCGCTGTTTACCGAATCCTGGCCAATCTAGGTTGGTGTAAAACTTATCTGTGTATTGTCGGGCGATTTCTTCAGTGCGATCGGTGCTGCCCGAGTCTAGAAGGACAATCTCATCGACCCAATCTTTTACTGTGTCTAGACAAGCTTGTAAGTGCTTCTCTTCATTTTTTACAATTAAGGCAACGGCTAAGGTTGGTTTGGACAAGGTCATTTCCTTCTTAACAAATCAAGACAGTAAGTTTACTGGTATTGAGGATACAAATCTTCTAAGACTTGATCGAACATGCTCATTACTTGAGTGCTGGTAATGCGGTTCATTGCCGTTTCATCTTTAGCGCGAGTTCGCCAGCTTAACTCGTGACTGTTTTTGCCTGTTTCCGCAAAGATCGTTTCTTCATACACTGAGACAACGTATTTTAGATAACGGTAAGGTCCCACTCGCAGCGGATTATGGTGTGCATAGAGCCCGATGATTGGCGTTTTCATGGCATTCGCCATGTGTGCTGGTCCGGTATCGGGGGCGATGACCATTTCAACCTTATCTATTAACGCAAGCATTTGCAGAATTGAACTTTGTCCAACTAAATTTAGACACGGTTCTTCCAAGCGAGATTGAATGGCTTCTGCCAGATCCAATTCTACCTGAGCAGGGCTGCCTGCCAGAATCACGTTCCAGCCTTTTGCTCTGGCGTGATGAATCACATCTACATAACCTTCCGCGTTCCAGTTTTTATAAGCTTTGCTCGCACCAGGCACAATCAGCAGGTTAGGTTTACTACGAGAAATATGAGACTCTGCCCAAGCTTGGTCGTGGTCTGAATAAGAAAGTACCCAGTCTAGTCCTGCCTTTGGTACCCCAATTTGATGGGCAAAGGCCATTAAGCCATCTGCGACATGCAGAGATTGCGGGGAAGGCACTTTGACATTGGTAAATAGTGTTTGAAAGTCCTGGCTTCTATCAGAAGAGAAACCAAGTTTGTATTTTGCTTTAATGCCCAACGTTGCGACACTCGCTCGAATCGCGTACTGCATATGCAATAGCGCATCAAACTCTCTGCCTTTCAGCTGTCGCCAAAGTGATTTGTAGCCATCAAGTCCCGCTTTTTTATCAAAAACAATCACTTCTACACCATCGATGGCGGCTAATAACTGGGCTTCAAGTTTACCCGTTATCCAAGTAATCTGGGTCGAAGGCCAGTGTTTCTGAATAGCTTGAATTGTGGCGATAGTATTGCAAACGTCTCCGATAGCGGACAAACGCAAGACGCATAGTGACGATGGGGCAGAAGTGAACATAATTATTGTCTGATTCGATGAATAGAGGCAGGTAAATTATGCAGACATCCCCAATAAATGTAAAATACACGGCTCGAATATAGCTAAGTACTGATAAGTGTTCTGCAATGTCAAAGACAACACCACATCAATCGCAAGAATCTGGCAAGCCGGGTAACACCGGGCTAAAGCGCATCGTTAAAGCGACGGGTTATTCGATCCAAGGATTAAAAGCGGCTTTTAAGCATGAAGCTGCCATTCGACAAGAGTTGGCTCTGTTGAGTATTGCTGTGATTTTGGCTTGGCTAGTGGATGTCGGCATGGTTGAGCGTATCTTAATGATCGGGGTCGTGGTATTAGTTTTTATTGTAGAGCTTGTAAACTCAGCGATTGAGGCAGTGGTTGATCGTATCGGTATTGAACGGCATGAACTCAGTGGTCGAGCTAAAGATATAGGCTCTGCTGCCGTTATGGTTGCTTTGGCGTTTGCCGCATTTACTTGGTTGTATATATTAGCCAGCCGGTATTTAGGCTAGAGGGTGAGCGTATGACTCGACAGTATAAAAACAACAACCAAGTGATCTGGTTTGATGACGAGATCATTACAGACCCTAGCCAACCGATATTTGATGAGGAATACTGGCAGTCCTCCGACAAGGTGGTTGGCAGTGCGACGGGGCGAGGCACGACATGGTTTATCCAACTAGAGAACATGCAAGCGGCACTACGTCATTACCGTCGTGGCGGTTTGTTTGGGAAGTTAGTTAACGATCATTATTGGTTCTCTGGCTGGGATAACACCCGTTGTGCGCAAGAGTTTCAGCTTTTGTTGGCGCTAATTGAGGCTGGGGTGCACGTTCCTCGTCCTATTGCAGCAAGAGCCGTAAAGTCAGGACTCTTCTATCAAGCTGATTTATTAAGTGAGCGAATCCCAAACGCCAGAGATCTGGTTAGTATCTTGCAAGAACAGTCTTTATCGGTAGAAATGTATCAGAAAATAGGGCAAGAAATTGCCAAGATGCATCAGGTTGGCGTTAACCATACCGATTTGAATATCCACAATATCTTGATCGACGACAAAGATAAGGTATGGATTATCGATTTTGATAAGTGTCGTTTTGAAACTTCTGGTGACTGGAAGCATCAAAATCTAAATAGACTTCTGCGTTCATTTAATAAAGAGCTTTCTCGTAAGAGTATTAATTGGAACGAGAAGGATTTTAAATTTTTGAAAGAACACTATGATATATATTCTGATAAAAATTAAATGTAGGAGTATAGTTGATCAAGTAATTAACTATACTCCTTAATTCTATTTACTATTAGAACAAACAGTTATATTAGGGAGGCCAAAAAGCCACTTATTGTAATAAGAGGTGTTTTTACCATAGGAATTATCAAAAAGATGTATATTCTTTCCTAATAAGCATGAAAAAATCAGTCCGTGTAGTCTATCAGTATGAACTTCATTATGCATATGAAAGTAATTCTCTGAACGAAAGACTATCTCTTTTGATAGTCTATACCAAAGGTCATTAGCTTTCTTTTGTTTAAATTTCCACTTTTCTAGCGATGAATACTTTTTCTTGATATTAATATCTGAAATTGAAATAAGATCATCCCAGTCAAACCCTTTTTTTTGTAGTCTCAAGTCATTATTTTGTGACTCAATATCCTTTCTAATCAGATTTAAAATTCGTCGTTGTTGAGGAAGTTCATCACAAAGTTCTTCTTTTTCGATCATCGGATGAAGACTATGAGCCATATCAGGAAGCAAATGATAGTTATTTGTGAATTTTTTCGATATTTCGTAACTTCTTTCATCGCGAGTAATAAAGTGGAAATCTTTATGTTTAGAAAAAATTTTGGCGCTAGACTCCTCATTTGATATATCTTCAAAAAATATTGTTTGTGGAAGACATATAATTCTTTTAGTAGGGAATTTAGATATGATATTTTCTCTTAGATTTTGGTGAACTTTATAAAGATCTCCAAAGTTGCCGCCACCGTGTAAAACTATGACATCAGCTTCTTTAATCTTCTTAAAATCTAAATTTTCACAACCACTACGATATATAACATTAATATCATGTTCTTTAAAAAATTCTTCCGTTCCAAGGTATATAAGAAGATCCCCAACATTAAAATGTATCGGTATGTCTATATAAGCAATGGACTTTCCGTTTATCAGAGATGCAATAAGGTTATGCTGAGATTTTGCGCTATCCATAATCTCAAGCCACTTGTTTTCTCTTCTACTTCTGCTCATAGCTCCTCCGGCTATATGAAACGATAATTAACCACTAAATACTTTGTATATTTTCATTTTTATTCTGAATAAAAATGAATCACTAATGTTGTACATTGACTTTATATGTTTTTCATATTTTTCATATGGTATTGATTCATTTTTTAGCTTTCTTAAATATTTAATGGCTGTTTTGTAAAAACTATACTTGAGTTTGTTACTGCCTTTCATAGTAGAATATGCAGAGTCAATGATTTTCACAAAATTATTTTGGTAATTAACATCATTAACTTTACTATTCATTATAGAATTTTTTCTAATTCTGTAAAATATGACATTGTCACAGATAGAGTATATTCTTAATTTTTTAGTAAATACCTGCCAATAAAACTCTTCATCCTCATGAATTAATCCGGGTACGAACCATATATTGTCAAGCACTTCTTTTCGATATAATTTATTCCAAACTACTAACTCTAAGGAGAAAAATTTTTTGTCCAAATCTAATTTCCCTATAATTCTTCTCTTTCGATAGTCTTCATATCTTTTATCTTCTTGATAAAACTTAGTTACTCTTCCTGAAACAATATCGTATCCAGTAGAATGCAACAATAATTTCTCAATTGCATCTTTTTCTAACCAGTCGTCTGAGTCTAGAAAAAACAAAAAATCTCCACGAGAGTTTTTTATCCCTGTATTCCTCGCTGCTGATAGCCCTTGGTTAGTTTGCTCTATGACTTTTATTCGAGGATCCTCATCTCGATATTGCTTAGCAATGTTTATGCTATTGTCTTGAGAGCCATCAATAATAGCAATTATTTCTATATTTCTATATGTTTGTTGTACAGCGGAATCTAGACATTCAGGTAAATACTCTTCTACATTATATATAGGAACTATAATACTGACTAATGGATTGTTATTACTCATTTTTTATTCTCAAGGTTATATAGAAAATCAGAAAGTTGCTCGTATAACCTAAATATTTCTATATAGAGCTTATTCCATGAGGTGATACCAGATTTATCTTTTCGAGAACTGCCTATTGTTGAGGGAATATCGGCTCTTTTGACAATATCTGGTCTTAAAACATACGTGGATACACCATGTTTATACGGTTTTTCCATGTAGTCATCTACAGGCTCTATAAACTGAGTTGCATTTTTTATGAATTTCGAAGCAGCATGTGGAGTTAGAATATATCCCATAATGCCGCATGTGCGTTTGTTGAAGCGTACAATATTAAGTTTGTTATTAACTGAAGATATGACTTTAAATGATTTAGGCTTGGTTGCAGCAAGTTTTAGAAAGTCGTATTGTTCCGCTAATGTGTCGAAATGTGAAAACACGTCAAAAAACTCAGGTAATAAGTCGCAGTTATCTTCTAGAACCAGTATTGGTTCGTTTAGCTCCAAGCACTTTTCCCAGGCTAGGTGGTGACTAGAGAAGCAAGCAATTTCGTTCTCAACTAGCCTATAGCCAAATCGTTTTCGAGTAAGATCATCATTGCTACGTTCAGAGTATAGAAAGTTTGGCGCAGAGGAATCTATCGCTTCTATAAATTCGAATGGTATGTTGGCTTTGTTGAGTGCATTTTCCATACGAACTCTTCTATCAACTGAGCGTTTCATGTTAATAACAAAAACTTTCATTTTATACTCTCAATACATCTAATTGTCTTAGTTAGCGCACCAACATTATCTTTGACAAAGCTAAGGAGGTTTTCTTGAACGATACTTTTTGCTAACGCACCTTGAAACATAGCTTCAACCTTTAGACTCATATCGTTAGGTGACTCAATCAGTTTGATAACTTTCTTATGAAGCATCTTAACAACCAGATCTTGGAAGTTGTAATAGCTTGGTCCCGTGATTACTGGTACTCCCAGTGCTGCGGGCTCTAGCACATTATGCCCACCGACTTTATCTCCAACTAGGCTACCGCCCATAAAGCAGATGTCCGCTGCGCCCATCAACGTTAGCATCTCACCCATTGTATCGCCGAGATATACTTGAGTATTCGTCTTTACTGCATGCGTTGAAGTACGACGCACAGTTTTAAATCCTTGCTGTTGGCAAAGCGTGAATACATCATCAAATCGTTCCGGATGGCGAGGAACCAAAATAAGTAATGCATTTAGATGAGATTTTAAAACTTGTCTATGTGCATCTAATACCTGTTCGTCCTCGCCTTTGTGGGTGCTAGCTGCAATCCAAATTGGACGATCCTTTCCAAGCTGGGCTCGAAGCTGCTGTCCTTGCTGTTTCACTTGCTCTGATATTTGAATATCGAACTTAATCGAGCCAGTAACGGATAGTTTCTTTTTCTCAACGCCTAAGCGTTCGAAGCGCTCTGCATCTGAATCCGTTTGGCAGAGTACTTGAGTTAGGCATGGATGAAGCTGGTTAAAAAGCCGCTGTATTTTGGCGTAGTTCTGACACGATTTTTCAGATAGGCGCGCATTCACGACAGTTATAGGGATACCCGCTTTGTGAACATTGTGAAGCGTGTTTGGCCACAGCTCAGTCTCAATGATCAACATCTGTTTTGGTTGCACTGCTTTAAGAAAGCCTTTGATAGCAAACCCAAAGTCAATTGGCATATAGCGGTGTTCAATTAAATCACCCAACTTAGCAATCTGTTCAGCTCCGGTACTTGTTGTTGTAGTAACTAGAATAGATTGTTCGGGGTTTTGTTCCTTAAGGGCTTTAATTAAAGGTGTTGCTGCTATGCTTTCACCAACAGATACGGCATGTATCCAAATAGGTTTGTCGTTGCTTTTTAGCTTGGGAGTGATACCAAAGTGCTCTTTCCAGCGAGAGCCGAACTTAGGCTTATTTGGTTTGCTCTTGTACAAACCAAATAAAAGCAGCGGTGACGCTAGAGCGAGTAGTAAGGTATAAACAATACGAACTAACATGAGCTTATCGTAATGGCGTCAAGTTTTTGGATACTATCTAGCACTTGCTTAGGCGAAAGTTCTGTCAAGCACTTAAGGTGTTTGTACTGACATTCACGCTGGAAACAAGGGCGACAATCAATATCGGTATGAACAATCTCCACTTTTTCTGCGAGTGGGGGTGTGTACTTCGGTGAAGTTGAGCCATACACTGCAACAACATTACAACCAACCGCAGCTGCCACATGCATTAAGCCTGAGTCATTCGCGACAACAGTCTTACATGCAGCAAGTAAGTCGACCGCTTCAATTAAGCTGGTTTGGCCTGCTAGAACGTGAATGCCCTCATGGAATTGCGTCGGAACAAGTGCGCGGATATTGTTACAAGTCTCTAAGTCTTTTTGAGAACCAAACAACCAGATTTGATGCCCAGATCGAGCCATTTGCGTCGCAACTTCAGCGTAGTGTGTTTCGGGCCATTTTTTTGCGGGACCAAACTCTGCTCCTGGGCATAGTCCGATCATTGGTTGGTCTTGGGCTAAGTTGAACTTTTTGATCGTGGCTTGTTGCTCTGCCGCGTTGATTGCAAGGCGTGGGCGAGGCAAGGTTTCAAGCCCGCCGAGAGAGTTAGAATCCACCATTTCTGCTTTTGGATAAGCTAACGCTACATAGCGCTCTACCATGTACTGAAAAGACTTCATGTTAGGGCGTAAGTCGTTCAATAAACCATAGCGCATTTCTCCCTTCCAGCCAGTACGAAGAGGAATGTTGGCAAACCATGGGATCAGTGCCGATTTCGCTGATTTAGGCAAGATATAGGCGTGGTCATATTGCTTTTCACGTAATGATTTGCCAATTTCCCTGCGGCCTAATAAGTTAAACTCACCATGACCGATAGGCATTTCAATCGCTTGATGGATTTCTGGCATACGCTCAAGAATCGGTTTACACCATCCTGGAGCGATAACGTCAATTTGGCTATCTGGATGGCGTTGCTTTAATACGATATATAACGATTGCGACATTACCATATCGCCGACCCACGCAGGGCCAATAATTAAAATCTTTTTCATTTATTTACTTGCCAATCAGTATCATATCTAGGCTTGAAGATATTGTAATAGTTATTGCCGTCTTCTTGAGAGTGCAGCAACTGTAGTACCCACATATATTGTTCGGGTTTATCACCGACAAAATATTCAATGGCTTCATTACAGGTACGAGCGTCTTGCTCTTCGCCTTTATCCAGCTCAAACGCTGGTAAAATCTCAATATCAAACGTACCATCTTCAGTGTTCATCGACGCAAATAGAGGCAGTACTTTTGAGCGTGATAGTTTCGCAATTTTGCCTAAACCAGGTAGTGTTGCTTTACGTGTGGCAAAAAAATCTACAAACACACTATGCTCTGGGCCGTGATCTTGATCGGGTAGATAATACCCTACATAGCCATCTCGAATAGACTTCAGAAAAGGCTTAATGCCACCTGAGCGTTCATAAACACGACCACCATATTGAACTCTTTGCTTGTGCATCAGCCAGTCAGCAACATCATTCTTTTGTTTCTTTGCCATTGCAGAAACCGGCATTCCCATTGAAGCGAGCAAGATAGCAGGCACATCAATAGCCCAAGAGTGGGGAACCATTAAAATTACATTTTCGTTACTATCAATGTGCTGTCGTAAAATGTCTAGGCCGCGAATTTGGCAACGGTTCTGAAGCCATTTTGGTGAGCGTAAACTTAGTAACCCGAAGCGAAAAAAGAACATGGCCGCTGTGTAGAGTGTTTTTTCTATCAAAGCTTCACGTTCTTGGAACGATTTTTCCGGAAAACACAGCTCAAAGTTAACCCTCGCTCGATGAGCTGGACCTTTGTGGGATTTAGACAGTTTTTTGGCTATGGTTTTCGCCAACCACTTTTGTAAACCCAGTGGCATTAATGATAACGGTAAAAATAAGATAACACCTAACCACGTGCCCCAGTACTTAGGCGACAGAAAGTGGCGCTTAAACTCAGGGTTATATGCTTTGGGGTCGAAGTCATCACGTTTTATGGTCATGGCGTGTCTAGTTACCTATTCGTGTACGGGCGAAGTGGTTTAAATGAGAAAAAGATAGTTAGGAATGATACAGGCTATTGCACTTGAGTAAAGGTGGCAGGTTATGGTTCTACCACCTTGTGGTGCTTAACTGTTTTGGATAGTTAAGTATTCGGCAACGCCTTCTGCAACTGTTTTGAATTCAACATCACAACCTGCGGTGCGCAGTTTGGTCAGATCCGCTTGTGTGAATTCTTGGTAAGCGCCTTTTAGGTGCTCAGGGAATGGGATGGTTTCAATTTGGCCTTTGCCATGATGCTTGATAACTGCTTTTGCTACCTCTTCAAAAGATTCAGCACGGCCAGTACCACAGTTAAAAATGCCTGATACGCCGTTTTCTAAGAACCACAGGTTAACTTTACATACATCACCAACGTAAACGAAGTCGCGTTTGAATGATTCGCTGCCCGCGAACAATTTAGGATTTTCACCTGCGTTAAGTTGGTTGTTTAGGTGGAACGCAACTGATGCCATGCTACCTTTGTGGTCTTCACGTGGGCCATATACGTTGAAGTAGCGGAAGCCAGTGATTTGAGAAAGGGTCTCACCATGTTCTTCAGCATCTTGCCATAGGCGACGAACGTAGTTATCAAACTGCTGTTTCGAGTAACCGTATACATTCAATGCGCCTTCGTATTCGCGTTCTTCAACGAAAGTCTCTGTATCGCCGTAAGTGGCTGCGGAAGAAGCGTATAGGAATGGAATCTCGCGATCTAAACAGTAATGCAGCAGCTCTTTAGAGTACTCGTAGTTGTTTAGCATCATGTACTTACCATCCCACTCCGTCGTTGCAGAACAAGCACCTTCGTGGAAAATTGCCTCAATCGGACCAAAATCATCGCCCGCCATAATTTGGGTCAGAAAGTCGTCACGATCCATGTAATCTGTGATGTCCAGATCAACTAAGTTCTTAAACTTTTTGCCATTTTTTAGGTTGTCGACAACCAGGATATCGTTAATACCAGCTTCGTTTAGTGCTTTAACAATGTTGCTGCCGATCATGCCAGCGCCACCAGTTACGATGATCATAGAACTTCCACCATAGATTAAAATTTTCTCAGGAATTCTAGCAAGAAACGAAAAGTAGCGCTATTGGAAGCAGGAAGATAGGTTTGAGTCTTCTATGACTCAGTATCTAGATATGAAAAAGGGAGCCGCAGCTCCCTTGATTACTTTATTATTCCACATCCGAACGGTTAGGCCTTTGATACCAAGGATTTCGCTCGTCGGTCAACTCAATCAAGCTGTATTTACGTCCGAGTTTCTGTCCTCCGTCACGAGTAAGAGGCTGCCAACTAAAGTTCGCACGATTGTTGCTTGGCTTAACGGTCATGATGTCAAATGGAATCGACAAGTAGAAACCTTTGGTAAAGCTACCTTCACCAAATTCATCCGCAGACAAGTCTGTAAATGACGCAAAGGCACCAGCAATTACGCCACTCTTGAACTGCTTAGAAACATTGATTTGTGTACCAACATCACCAGCTAGGAACTGACCAACATCGACTTGGATCATCAAATCTTGTAGGAATTCCCATTGAGGGTAGTAGTAACCAGATACAAAACCAGTGAAGCCTTTATCAATAACTTGGAACGGACGTCCATATTCTGGCACGTTTTGCCATTTCTCATCGTAAACACCGAAGTAACTTTGTGGATCACGTTGAGAAATTACGTTGACGTCAGCGCCAATCGCCCAGTTAGCTCCTTGTGGACGGTAAAGAAACTCGGTACCGACTCCAGCAAACATACTCTCCAGATAGCCCGCGTAGAATTGCTGATCCATCGTATCGGAATACTCTTGGAACCAAGTCAATTGTAAGTTTGACATGGTTACAGCATGTTCATTTTGGTAAGCGCGGAACATGGTGCGAACACGAGGAACAGTAGTGCCATCAGGTGGAGTGACATAAATAAACTTATCGTAGTTGTTATACCAATCCCAGTATAACGAACCGCCAATTTCAAGGTTGTCCGTCAGCCAATATGAGGCATTACCGCTTAACCCTACACTAAAGAGATAGAAATCTTCAGCGTTTCCGAGAGTTTGAACTAGTTTAGGTGCAAAGCCCCAATCAAAACGTTCAAAACCATCGTAGACAGATTCTCCCGTTGGCTTAGTAGTAGCCCTTGAGGTTGCATCTTCTATTTTCGGATTGATGTAATTAACTTGGGCAAAGTCGCGATATTTCTCTTTGGAAATAATCGTTTGTTCGCCGACTAAGCCTCGGCTACGTTCATTGATCGCATAGGTATCAATATCGTCAGGCATTTCATTATGGAGTACAGCTGCCGCTTTTTCGTGTGCCTCTGTACGGTCACGATATTTCTTCTGCTCACCAACGACAGTTACTGTATTGTTATCAACATAAACACGCGTGTTTCGATAACCAGCAATTTTGTCTAAATCTTCTGTTACACGTGCCCAATCAACATCAGACAGTTCTTTGGGTTGGTTATCTTCCACTTCCGGGGTTGGTGTGTCTCGCCAGAATGATGGCATGTCATTGAAATTAGTGTTTAGCGTTAAGCCTGCTACTAAAGTATCGCCGCGTTCATAACTTAAACGAAAATCGGCCATGCCTAGACGGTAGAGGACACCAAAGTTCCATGGTGTGTGGGGCTTCATATCAACATCTGCGCCCACAACTGCATAGTCTGTAGAATAGTCATTGCTGTCGTACTCAACTTTAAATCGTAAAGGAGCGTGCAACGTCTGGAACTCTATACCACCAAATAAAGCCGCAGGCCCTTTGAAAGCTCTGTCAAAATTAGTTGTTCCTCCAGAATCAAGAAACTCTTCAGAACGTTCACAGAATTTGTCTGATGATTTACAAAATGGATTGGTTATATTGTCTCTGGTTCCCAAGTAGCCCCAGCCCATACCAAGAGTAAAATCGAATGTTCCAAAATGAGGAGCTGAGTATCGTTTGGTCGCGGCAATATATTCTGCATCAAATAAGCCAGTACCAGCAAAGTCTCGTACCCCTAGGGCGATTTCTGGTATGTATTCAGATTCTTCCCATAATCTAAATTTAAAATCTATCCCCTTGTCTGTGTACTCATTGTCTACATCAGGAAGTGATGTTGAGTATGGCAAGTCTTGAACTCGAGTATATCGAATAGTTGTCTCTAGCCAAGGCAGTACCTGCAAGGTGACGTTGTAAAAAAGGTACTCATCACTACCTGTTACAGAAAAGTTGAATTCCCCTTCAGGAGCCATACGTCCGGTTGGCATCTGCATTAAACCAACACCACCAAAATCAGATTGAGAAGGCTGTAACGAGGGAGCCTCAAAGGGTATATCTTGAGCCCAAACCAATGCAGGGCCCATTAAAGAAAGGGTTAAGCTTTTTCTAATTGGCATCATTGTGGTCTCTTTTTGGAATTTGGTATCAATTGAGTGAGTAGGCGGATAATATCTTGGTCCATTTCGGAGTATTCAAGATCACCAAACGGAATATATACCAATGTCAGAGGCGGTAAGTAATATTGTGCTGTTAACCAAGCTCCATGATGTGGCTTAACTACGTGACCATCTGGGTAGATCAACACTGGTGGTGTTGATAATGCACCAATGCTACTTTTCAAATTCTCTATTTGTTTCTGCAAAGGGATGCCTGCTTGCTCTTTAATAGAATACACGCTATTTAGGTTTCCCAAGAAATACACTTTCTCTTCGCGCAGAGGGCTTGCGAGCAGGAAATTGCCGCGCAACAGTGGGTTGTCGAATTTATTTAGTCGAACTTTATCAACATCGATCGCAGACAGTAAGCGTGGTGCAAAGCTCTGCTTCTGAATGAATTTGTAGAATGGATGTGCAACCAAATTGTGTTGAATCATTTGATTGAGCACCGAGTTCTTTAAAGCGGTAGAGGTCTTATTGGCGCGTTCCGATTTATCAAACAAAGTGGTACCAAGAGAGTATTGCAGAGAGACGCTTTGCTCCCTAGCAAGTGCTAACACACTTTCTAAACGAGCCGGCCCTTGAAATTGTAGCCGTTTGCCTGCTTCTAGCAATTCAACATTTAATGGTTGCATAGCAGAGGTTTCTGTTTGAGCGAAGCTAGGCATGCTCAAAAGCGGCATGACCAAACCGAATAATGTGAGTAGTTGCTTGCTCATGATTTGCTATATCCCTTCAAAATGGTTAACTCAACCGGAATCATATTTGGCCCTAGGTGTTGTAAGGTTTTAACGACCTGACCCCGTTCATTGACCCAATAGTAGTTTTCGACCGATTGAGAAAGACTGCTAAACTCAACAACTTCTTTATATACGTTGGTCATAGTGCTAGAAATAGGTGTTGTTAACGTTTCTTGGCCTGAGTAAGAACGCGTTATATTTGCAGGAAAGCCATAACGGTATTGTGTTGCCCAATCGTATGAAAGTGTGTAGTTGACAGAGGTTGAGTCTAAAGAAAAATCTGGAACGTCACCGTAAACACCTGCTAAGTCCCCACTCTGTAGACCAATCGTTTTGACGATGTGCCCATTCTCTGTAACGATCATAGCTTTATCGGCGCTTACCCATTTCAGTTGTTTTTTGCCGCTGAGTTGGTTTTGTTCCGCAAAAGCTAAAACAACAAACACCTGTTTTTGATTTCCAAGTTTCAAATAGGCACTGGCATATGGAATAGCATTGATTTCTTCTGGTGTCATCTCGATATCAATGTAGTTACCGTAGGCTTCTTGGACGGTTGCTGAAACATCATTGAATTTCTGTGTGCAGCCAAAGAGTACAAGGAGTAGTGGAAGAATGAGGAGTTGGCGTATCCATTTAGGTATTCGGAAGATATTCATTATTCCCTCTTACAAATAAAATCGCCCTGAGTCATTCAGGGCGATTGGCTTCTGTTCTACAAAACGAAATTAGTTCGAAGTAGAAGTAGAAGTAGATGTTGAAGTAGATGTTGAGTCGCTATCTGACGCTGCAACTGCTACTACAGTTACTGCTGCTGCTGCGCCTACACCTACAGCTGTAGTACCAGTTGCTGACGCAGAAGCTGTGCCTGTTGAGCCTGCTTCTTCTGCTGCAAATGCAGTGGTTGCGCTTAGAGCCATAAGAATAGCTAGAGCTGTATTCTTCATTATTAATCCTTGTGTATCCGGTATAAAAACATCGATGTTTGGTAGCATAAAAATGCTCCAAATTATATTCTAGATAAAAAAGCCTTAGCATGTAAATAGTTTCTTATTTTGCCATGGCTTTCGATCTCATTTCTAACACCAGCGTGACATTGCGCGGTTATCTTGCTCCCTTGCTTGCTGATAAACTATCAAGAGTGCATAATTTGTCGGCCTATTTCCTCCAGAACTAGAGGTTTGGAGGAAATAGGTCGTTTTTACTTACACCATATAGAAAGCGATACAGTGGCTTACGCTCAACGCCTCAGGGCGGTAGCGTGCCAACTCTTCAGTATTTAATGGCCTGCATAGCACGCTTAACTTTGCTTTGGCAGCCCATATTATTACCAGTACTAGGGACTTTTACGTGATAAGAAAGCAGCATTGTTTGGGAATACTTGGTGCACTGGGCTTGAGCCTGAGTTCTTTTTCAGCGTCAGCCGATTTTTATGCTGGTGCGTTAGTGAGCTACTCAAATGCAGAATTGAAAAGCTCGTCTTCTGAGTCCGTAAAAGAGGGGAGTCCTTTCCTTCTTAGTGCGCAAGCAGGGTACTTCTTTAATGACTACATTGGTCTCGAAGGACGTTATGGGACATCAGTTCAACGTGACAGTGGTCTTGCCGTTGATAGCGCTTTGAGCGGCTTTGTTAAGTTGAATATGCCGGTTTCAGAGCGAGTTGCACTTTATGGTTTAGCTGGGTATTCAAGCGTTCAGCTTGATCTACAAAATGTAGGTTCTCACAAAGAACAAGGATTTAGTTTTGGGTTAGGTATGCACTACGCTTTAAATAACCAAAGCGCGGTGATATTTGAGTTCGTTGATAACGTCTCTGAAGACCAAGTTCGCCTTAACTCGATTACATTGGGTTTTCAGCACCGTTTCTAATTTAAATACCTAGAGCTCAAACTTGGGGCTAGGGTCTTTTATTCAATTATTATAGTGACATACCATGTTTAAAGGATATTTCTCTATTGCCGCTTTTATATTGGCAAGTACGTTTGCGTCTTATTCAATGGCACAAACACCCACTCCAGAACAAATGAAAATGTTTCAAAACCTACCCGCCGACCAACAAAAGGCCTTGGCGAGTAAGTATGGTTTCTCCATTCCTTCTAGTTCATCTTCAAACAAGTCTCCTTACGAAAATCCGCAAGTAATCCAACCTAGAACTGAAGCTAGTAGCGCTGTATCTTCCAATATCGAAGAACAATGGCTCAAAAAAGGTGAGCAGGGAGAGCTTAAACGCTTTGGTTTAGATCTTTTTGCTGGTTCTCCAAGCACCTTTGCTCCGATCAGTGATGTTCCTGTGCCAGCAAATTACACCGTGGGTGCAGGTGATGAAATCATTGTGCAGTTGTTTGGTAAGGAGAATGAAACGCATCGTTTACGCGTAAATCGTGCGGGCACAATCAACTTCCCCTCACTTGGGCCGGTAAATGTTGCTGGCATGCACTTTTCTGATGTTCGTGACTCTCTGACGCAACGTGTAAAAGAGCAAATGATTGGTGTGCGCAGTGATATCTCATTGGGTGAATTACGCACCATGCAAGTGTTTGTAATGGGGGATGCATATAAGCCTGGTGCCTACACGGTTAGCGCATTAACGACAATTTCACAAGCTATTTATTACAGCGGCGGTTTTGGTGAAAGTGGGGCGCTGAGAGATATCCAGCTAAAGCGTGATGGTAAAATCATTCGTAAGTTGGATATGTATGACCTTTTACTAAAAGGTGATGCAAGTAATGATGTGCGCTTGCTACCGGATGATGTTGTTTTAATTGGCTCTGTTAACGATACAGTGTCTATAGAAGGCGAAATCAACCGCCCTGCAATTTATGAAGTCAAGCAAGGTGAAACATATCAGCAACTTATTCAGATGGCTGGTGGTTTTACTGCGAATGCCCATGTCGAGCAATTGGAGATAAAACGCTACGCTTCACATGGCGCTCGTGAGGCTCTGACGCTTGATTTCAATAAAACGCAAGATCGACAGAGTAAAGTTAAAAATGGCGATGCCATCAAGATCTTGAAAAAAAGCGAAGAGCTTACTCGTTACGTACAGATAGAGGGAGATGTTCGTCATCCTGGCTATGTGGAATGGCGCAATGGTCTTCGTGTTGCTGATCTTTTCAAATCTGTTGACTCAGCTTTTAATTCTACAGCGGATGTTAACTATGCGGTTGTGGTTAGAGAGATTAATCCGCAACGTGATATTGAAGTGTTCCAACTAAGCTTAGCCAACGCAATTCTATCACCAGGTAGCCAAGACAACCTCCAGTTACAATCACGAGATCGTATATTGGTTTTCAACCGCTTTAATAACGAAGACTTGGATACATTGGCAACACAAGAGGCTGTTGCAAAAGCAAAAACATTGGAGCAAGCGCAAGAGCAAGCTGAGCTGGAACAACAGAAAGAGCAAGAAGTGATGAGCTCTTCTGTTGCCGTTTCGCATTCAGCAAACGGTACGCTGAACAACCCGAGCACCACAGAGCAGGCGAAACCAGCTAAAATCATTTTCCGTGGTAAAGAGATTACAGAGGAAGACTTTGAAAAGCTGAAGCAAAATACTCGTCGCACTTTACTTGCCCCTGTGTTGTTACAACTTCAGCAACAGTCTCGTTTAGGGCTAGCCCCTCAAATTGCTGAAGTCTTTGGTGAAGTCAAGCACCCAGGGCGTTATCCGATTACTCCAAGAATGACGGTATCAACGCTTATTGAAGCAGCTGGTGGTTTGACTTACAACGCATTTACAATTAATGCAGAACTAGCACGAACTGCGATTAATAGTGCGGATGAACGTGCTTATATTGATGTTGAACGTATTGATCTGCGTAAAGCAATTCAAGGCAGTGCTTCAGACGATGCAGTTATCGTGGGGCGAGATCGTTTGAACATCTTAGAAAAGCCAAATGTGAAGCTACAAAGCACAGTCACTTTACAGGGTGAAGTTCGTTTCCCAGGAACCTATACCGTGCGTCAAGGTGAAACCTTAAGTGAGTTATTGGACCGAGCAGGTGGTCTCACAGAGTTTGCTCATCCTCAAGGAGCGATATTTACGCGTGAAGCATTGCGTTTACAAGAGCAGAAGCTTTTAAACCAATATGCAGCAGATATGCGCAAAGAAACCGCGAAGAAGACGTTCCGAGCCGATAGTAATATGGGCTCTGTAATTTCAGACCCAGAGAAAACGTTAGCGTTTGTAGAGGAAGCAAGTCGAAGCAAAGCACTTGGCCGTATGGTAGTACAGTTAAACCGTATTTTAAAAGGCGAGCGCTCAGCAGACTTTATGCTTGAGGACGGTGATTTCCTCTTCGTTCCAACTTTCCGAAACACAGTATCAATTATGGGAGAAGTTCAGGTTCCAATTACCTACTTGTTAGACAACAAACTTGATGTTGATGATTACTTGAACAAAGCGGGTGGAGCTAAGAAACAAGCGGACGAAGACCGTATTTTTGTAGTGCGTGCAGATGGTTCTGTTTACAAGCCTTCATCAGGTTATTGGTTCGGAAACAATAAAGAAGGGTTAAAAGCTGGCGATACTATTGTTGTGCCAATTGATACCGACTACCGTGATGCATTAAGTACGTGGACTGCAGCAACGCAGATCCTCTACCAAACGGGTGTTGCTATCAACGCACTGAAGTAATGACTTAAGCCACTTAACAAGAGAAAGGGGGAGAAATACCTCCTTTAATATTAATGGAAAATAATCAACTTGAACTAGATATTGGTGAGCTCATACGCTCACTTTGGCAACAAAAAATAATGATAGTTGCCATTACATTTGTATTTGCAGTCGCATCAGTGCTTTTTGCTATGTCTAAACCTAACCTCTATAAATCCGAAGCAGTATTGTTTCCAGTAGCAGACAATACGCCTAGTTCAGCTATGGGGCAGTTGGGGGGGCTCGCTGCATTAGCTGGATTTGGAAGCCAAAAGAGCTCTAAACAAGCAATTGCCTTAGAGTCTTTACGTTCAAGAGCATTCTTGGGAGCTTTTATTGAACGCAGAAATATTTTGATTCCACTGATGGCAATTGAGCATTGGGATGCAACTTCTGGAAAAGTTTATATTGATCCTAAAATTTATGATGAGAGTACTGATACTTGGACGCGTGTCGTAAGTGAAGGAAAAACTCCTAAACCAACCATTTTAGAAGCCACAAAAGTTCTCAATGAGTTGCTTGTTATCGATTCAAATAAAACCAGTGGTTCAACCATTGTCTCTCTGACAAACCAATCCCCTGATTTGGCAAAACAATGGCTTGATTGGCTGATTTCGGATCTAAATGAATGGATGAAGAACAAGGATATCAACCAAGCGAAGAATAATATTCAATATTTGGAGAAGCAGCTAAACCTGACAAATCTCTCTGAAATGCAGAATGTTTTTTATCAACTAGTTGAAGAGCAAACTAAGAAATTGATGCTTGCAGAGGCTCAAGAGAACTACATTTTTGATATTATCGACCCTCCTGTGGTACCAGAAGAAAAAGACAGCCCAAGTCGAGCTATCATCTGCGTTCTTGGTACGCTGATCGGTGGGGTTTTAGCAATGGTTATTGCTTTGTTCCGTATTGCATTATCAAGAAAACATGTTTAATTTGAGTCTTGATCCAAACAAACTCTTAGGGGTACATATGTACCTCTTTGCTATATTAGCTCCTCTTTCGGTAACAAAATGGAACAAGTTCATTTTAGTTATCTTATTCCTATCGGCACTAATTACGTTTTTCTACTACATTACTATCTCCAAGAAACTCACATTTGATAAATATTCTTTTGGTGTGATTCTTATATTTTTGTTAGTTTTTTTTATATCATTATTTAGCATATTGATAAATCGAGACTATCTTGTTGCTGACTACTTAAAATCAGTAGTTATAGGCAGGATGTTTACGCTAATAGCGCTAACACTTAATTTGATGTTATTTACAATTTGGTTATCAGTAGCTGATGAAAGATGTGTGAAACGTATCCTTAAGCTTGGCTTACTAACTGCATTTACTTTTATTTTGCTTGGGTATTGGCAAGTTATTTGCAAGTTTCTTGGTATCCCATTTTTCGTAGATACTAGAGACTGGATGCATGGTGTGCCAGCAGCTCTACGCTCAATTTTTCCTTCTCGAGTTACCTCTATAGCGGAAGAACCAAATTTCCTTTCCCCGGTTTTGATGGAGTGTATGCTGCTTATTGCAGTATTAGTTGAAAAGAAAGCTATAAGACTAGCAATGCTGGGAATGACGGTTGTCATCGTCGTACTTTCTTTCTCCGGCGGAGCCTATGTTAACTTTGCTCTAATTTGTGCTTTTGTTTTTTCTTTAATTGCCTTGAAAACGGTGTTAACTGGAAAAACAAGAATTAGCCACTTTTTTGTGTTATTGCTGGTTTTTTGTTTATTGTTGGTGCTGATGTATTTAGGTACGCTGCTTTTAGATTTTATCTATTATAAGCTGCAGCACGAAGCAACTGGCGGCTCCTCTCGTAGCCAATTTATGGTTTCATTCACTACTTTATTAGCAGAGTCTAACCTAGCTCAACTAATTTTTGGTCATGGACTTGGTACCATGTCTGTTTTAGATAGCTTTGGCATGAGAAGTGAGGATTATTTATTCAGAATTACTAATAACTATACATTGGATATGTTTTGGGAGGGCGGTGTTGTTGGCGTTGGTCTGATCTTGATTTTTTATTTCAAACTGATTTACCCAGGCTTGAAATATGGCTTTAAGAATAACACTTATCTTATAGGTGCTATAATGACATTCCACTTCCTAGTAACTTCCACATACCGTTCTGAATATCTAAGTACTCATTTTTTATGGGTGTTACTAATGATCTTTTCCATATATAAACTAGCAGAATTTCAGAGTAATAATGTTAACAATTAATGTTCTAATAAGCACCTTAAATGATGGGATTGAACGCTTGATGTCTGGGAATTTTCCTAAAGATGAAGCGGTGAAATATATTGTTGTCCATCAGATAAAAGATGGCTATGTTTTAACGGAATCTATCAAGGAATGGTTAGAGAGTCGAGTTGACTTTTTATATTACAGTTCAAGCGATAGTGGGTTATCTAAAAGTAGAAACTTAGCGCTGAGTAAGTCATTCTCAGATGTGGTGGTATTTTGTGATGATGATGTTAGCTATGTAAATGAAGCCTTCGATATAATAAAAAGTAGCTTTGATGAGAATATTGATATAGCAACATTTAAAGTAAAAACTCCGGATGGATTAGACTTTAAAAAATATAATAGTGACGCGTTTGCACATACAAACAAGACAATATTTAAAGTGTCATCAATTGAAGTCGCTGCCAAGCGTGAATCTATCATGAAAAAAGAAGTAAAATTTGATGAACGCTTTGGTTTGGGGACTCAACTTCCAGCATCGGAAGAAAATATATTCCTGTTGGATTGCTTTAATAAAGGTTTAAACTTAAATTACTTCCCAAAAACTATCAACTTACATCCAATGGAAAGTTCTGGTAGAGATTGGGGAAATAAAAGAATGCGTTCAAGCAAGCTATCGTTTATGTATAGATGTTTTAATACTATTGGATTTTTTATTTTTTTATTGTTTGCTATAAAAAAATATCCTGAGTATAGAAAATCAGTCAGTTTTTTTTCATTTTGTAAAGAAAATATAGATGTGTTTTTTAAATACTATAGAAATAAAAATTAGACGCTAACATCTGTAAGTTTCAATTAAGGGTAAATTATGAAAATTTTGGTAACGGGTGGCGCTGGATTTATTGGTTCAGCGGTTATTCGCCACATAATCAATAACACGGAAGACTCCGTTGTTAATGTAGACAAGCTGACATACGCAGGAAACCTTGAGTCTTTGTCTGATGTTATGGATAGCGAACGTTATGTTTTTGAGAAAGTTGATATCTGCGATAGAGAGTCATTAGAAACAGTTTTTTCAAAGCACAAACCTGATGCAGTAATGCACTTAGCTGCGGAGTCTCATGTTGATAGATCTATCGATGGTCCGGCTGCATTCATTGAAACTAATATCGTAGGAACTTACGCATTACTTGAAGCTGCACGTAATTACTGGAATACATTGGATCAGGAATCCAAAGAACAATTCCGTTTTCATCATATCTCAACCGACGAGGTGTATGGTGATCTAGAGGGAACTGATGATTTATTCACTGAAACAACACCTTATTCTCCATCGAGTCCTTATTCCGCTTCAAAGGCATCAAGTGATCATCTAGTTCGAGCATGGTTACGTACCTATGGTTTACCAACAATCATTACCAATTGCTCTAATAACTACGGCCCTTATCATTTTCCAGAAAAGCTTATTCCATTGATGATCCTCAATGCTTTAGAGGGTAAGTCTTTGCCCGTATATGGCGATGGGATGCAAATTAGAGATTGGCTATATGTAGAAGATCATGCCCGTGCGCTATATAAAGTGGTAAGAGAAGGCTTGGTGGGCGAAACTTACAATATAGGTGGTCATAATGAGAAAGCTAACATTGAGGTTGTCAAAACCATTTGTACTCTTTTAGAAGAGCTCGTACCAAATAAACCAAATGGTGTTAAAGAATATGCAGATCTTATAACTTACGTCTCTGATCGTCCGGGTCATGATGTTCGTTACGCGATAGATGCGACAAAGATTGAGCGTGAACTTGGGTGGAAACCGGAAGAAACTTTTGATTCAGGTATCAGAAAAACGGTGGAGTGGTACTTGGAAAACAAAATTTGGTGGTCACGTGTTTTAGACGGTTCATATGCCGGTGAGCGCTTAGGTGTTATCGAAAAGGGGACAAATTAATGAAAGGTATTATTCTTGCGGGAGGCTCTGGCACTCGATTGTTTCCTATTACGATGGGTGTCTCTAAGCAATTGCTTCCGGTTTATGATAAGCCAATGATTTATTATCCTTTATCGGTGTTAATGCTTGCTGGTATTAAGGATATTCTAATCATAACGACACCTGAAGATAAAGACAGCTTCGTACGTCTGCTGGGAGATGGTAGCCAGTTTGGGATATCACTAAATTATGAAGTTCAGCCGAAGCCAGAAGGATTAGCACAAGCCTTTATTATAGGTGAAGAGTTTATTGGTGAGAGTAGTGTGTGCCTTGTTTTAGGTGACAATATTTTCTACGGACAGGCGTTTAGCCCGAAATTGAAGCTTGCTGCTAGTCGCTCTCAGGGAGCTACGGTGTTTGGCTACCAAGTTAAAGATCCAGAAAGGTTTGGTGTTGTAGAATTTGATGACAACCAAAAGGCGGTTTCAATTGAAGAAAAGCCAGAAAAACCTAAATCTAATTATGCGGTTACTGGGCTTTATTTCTATGACAATGATGTTGTCAAGCTTGCGAAAGAGGTGAAACCTTCAGACAGAGGTGAACTCGAAATTACCTCTTTGAATGAAGCTTACCTAAAGAAAGGTCAATTGAACGTAGAAATGTTAGGGCGTGGTTTCGCATGGCTAGATACTGGCACTCATGAAAGTTTACTTGAAGCTGCTCAGTTTGTTGAAACGATTGAAAAGAGACAGGGCTTCAAAGTTGCATGTTTGGAAGAGATTGCTTTTTCAAATGGTTGGTTAACAAGAGATGAACTTCTGCAACGCGCAGAGTTAATGGCCAAGAATAGTTATGGTCAGTACTTGAAAACTTTAGCTGGTTAACCGTTTGTGAGTGATACTCAAAGTAAAGCCAAAGCCGGCTTAAAGTGGAGCGCTGTAGAAAGGATTTTAACACAAGCTATACAGTTGATAGTGATGTTGATATTAGGCCGAATATTAGGGCCTTCAGCATTTGGTCTCATAGCTATGTTAACAATATTTATCGCTATTTCTCAGACAATGGTTGATAGTGGTTTTAGCAGTGCGCTGATACGCAAACAAGATAGAAAAGAGGTCGATTTTTCGACTACTTTCTACTTCAATATCTTGGTTTCAATTTCCTGTTATATACTGCTCTTTGTTAGTGCTCCTTATATAGCATCTTTTTATGAGCAACCTACGCTCACTTTATTACTTAGAGTATTAGGCATTGGTGTGGTTATCAATGCTCTTGCTGTCGTACAAAGAGCGAAGTTAACTATAGAGGTGGACTTTAAGACTCAAGCGAAGGCATCTTTTCTGGCCGTAGTATTTAGTGCTGCAATTGCTATAACTATGGCTTATTTAGGCTATGGGGTTTGGGCTCTAGTCGCTCAAACGCTTTCTTTTTATGCGGTCAGTGCCATTACACTTAATATACTTTCGCCATGGATACCTAAAACTGGTCTCTCAAAAGAATCTTTCACTGAGTTATTTGGCTTTGGGTCAAAGCTTTTACTTTCAAGTCTAATAGATACTATTTATAACAATATCTATCAGTTAGTGATTGGTAAGTTCTTTACTGCAAGCCAACTTGGTTACTTCTCTCAAGCAAAGAATTTATCTCATATTCCATCACTAACTCTTACAACTATTATTCAAAGAGTTAATTATCCTTTATTAAGTAAAATACAAGATGATAATGAGAAGTTAGAGAGTGCTTATGTGTTAACGCTAAGACTATCTTCCCTTTTTATATTTCCTATCATCTTAGGTATAGGGTTAATATCCACTCCTTTAGTCAATATATTACTCGGTTCTGCTTGGGGCCCTACATCTGAACTAATCTCAATATTGTGTTTTGGATATATGCTATACCCCATCCATGCAATTAACCTTAACTTACTTCAAGTGAAAGGACGTTCAGATCTTTTTTTGAAATTGGAAATTATAAAGAAAACTTTAATAACGATTATTTTGTTTGTAACAATACCGTTAGGAATTAAGGCTATTACCATTGGAATGGTCGTTCAATCATACGTTTCTTTATGTATTAATACATATTATACAGGGAAGCTAACATCTTTGAGTTCCTCAAAGCAGCTTAGATTTCTCTTTCCAATTTGGAGTATAGCCATATTTAGTGCTTTAATATCATCTGTATGGTTCAACTTTTTAGATAGTGATATTTTTCAAATTATCATTGTTTTAAGTTCAGCACTATTTCTATACATTATCAGTATTAGAGTTATACAAAAAGACCTTTACTTGTATGTGGTGAACAACATTTTTAGGAAAAATTAAATGAAACCAATTACCGTCACCTCTCCACTTTTACCACCTTTAGAAGACTTTACTGCAAGCTTAGAAGACATCTGGGAACGGAAGTGGCTTACAAATAATGGGACTTATCATCGACAGTTAGAGCAAGCACTTTGTGAGTATCTAGGGGTTGAATATATCAGCCTTTTTTCAAATGGTACATTAGCGTTAGTGATCGCATTACAGGCTCTAGAGTTAGAGGGTGAGGTCATCACAACGCCTTATAGTTTTGTTGCTACCAGTCATGCGCTATTACTGAACAAACTTAAACCTGTATTTGTAGATGTTGACCCAGATACATTAAACCTTGACCCAGCCAAAGTTGAAGCAGCAATCACAGATAAAACTGTTGGAATTCTGCCAGTGCATGTTTACGGCACCCCATGTGAGCACTCTCGCTTACAGCAGGTTGCTGATAAGCATGATCTAAAGATCATATATGATGCTGCTCATGCGTTTGGTGTTGAAGAGAAAGGTTGCTCTGTCCTAAATTATGGTGACCTTTCTATCTTGAGCTTCCATGCTACTAAGGCTTACTCAACAATAGAAGGGGGAGCTGTCATTTGCCATACGAAAGAGATGAAAGAGAAGTTAGACAAGCTTAAGAGCTTTGGTTTTGACTCTGATATTGAAGTATCTCTAATTGCGCACAATGCAAAAATGAACGAAGTGCAAGCAGCTTTTGGTTTAGCAACCCTGAACATCATAGATGATGCCATTGCCCAACGAAAGTTCGTTGCAAACGAATATCGTAGTCAGCTACGAGGTGTTAAAGGCATCAGTTTTCCTAAAGAGTTGCCAGATGTTAAATACAACTACTCATACTTTCCAGTTTTTATTGATGAACAAGAGTATGGAGAATCTAGAGATTCTCTATTTTCAAAGCTTAAAGATAGTAATGTATTAGCTAGACGTTACTTTTACCCAATAATTACTGATTATGCTGCTTATAAGAACAATCCTGAAATTGAAATTGTGAGTGATGAGATATCTCGAGGCATTTCAAAAAAAGTAATTTGCCTACCATTACATCATGAGCTGTCGATAGCTGACATTAATAAAATTGTTGAAATTTGTAAAAGTGAAAATAAAAAATGAAAATTGCAATCACAGGCCCATTAGCAGATAGAAATCTTGGTGATTATGGGATGTTTATTAACAACCTTTACGATATTTCACCAAAAAATGAATTTGTGGTTTTTTCTTACAATAGTTCGTTTGTTGAGCAACTAAAGAATGATTATCTGAAAGAGTTTAGTATTGATTTTGTCGACGTTAAACTGTCAGACAAGAAAAAAGATAACCTCGGTCCGATTGAGCAACTAAAAAAATTAAGAAGAGTTCTATTGGGTAAAGAGAAATCTTACTATCCAACACCACTAGAACTTTTGAATCGTTGTACCAATATCTCTGCGATAGAAAAAGAGATTGAAAATTCAGATGTATTACTTGTTTCTGGAGGCGGCTATTTTAATGATTTATGGTTTGAGTGGACACGAAATGACGATCTCTTTAGAATCATTGTTCCTATTTTGATCGCTGCTAAGATGAATAAAAAAATTGTCTTTACCGCAAATGGATTTGGACCATTTGACAGCAGTAAACACTTCTATGAAATGATTTTTGCCGAGGCTAAAGATGCGATCATCACTAGCCGAGACCGTAAGTTATCTCCTACTTATCTATCTGATATCGGGGTTAAAGACATTACCTATCTACCTGATGACCTATACATAATCAATGATGGAATTAACCCAAGAGAACAATCTAAATCATCTAAATATGGTAAGTATGTAATTTTTGAGCAGTACGGAAACATCAATAAATTTAAAGAAAATATTGAGTCAATTCGCACATTGATTACATTCTTTAAAAACAAAGGAATAAATGTTGTTTTTCTCACTTTTGATGTCGATGAAAAAACAACAAGTTATTTAAAAGAAGAAATAAAGGAAGATAACTTCTTTATCTATGATTTTGAAACTGGGTATTTGAAAATTGATGAAGCGATTGAGCTAATTAAAAACTCTGAGTTAGTACTTTGTAATAGATATCATGCGTTAGTTTTATCCGTTACTAATCAGATACCCGTAATTAATGTAGTAAAACCAGTTTTTGATCTAAGATATTATTATAATAAAAATGCAGGATTGCTAGATAATGCATTTGAAGGAATGTACTTTAATTATAATGAGTATATGCAAGAGTCCTTATCTGGCGCTATTCAACATGTCATTGATAATTATGAACATATCGTTAGTTATCAAAGTTCATTATACGCATCAAGTGAGTTTTCTTCCAATAAAGATAAACTTGCGAACAAAAGAATTGAATTCTTTTCTACTCATTTCCAAGATTAAATACGATAGACTTTGATTATGATGAATGTTTTAGTTGTACCTTGTGGTACTGAAATTGCGCACGAAATTGTACGTTCTCTCAAAGATGTGAAAAATACCGTTGTTTTTGGTGCAAATGGCATCAAAGCCTATACAGAAATTCCGAGTGAGCGTGTTTCAAATAACATTCCTTTTATTGATGATGAAGGGTTTATTGAATCTATTGCTAGCCTCATTAAAGAATGGGGGATCACGCATATTATTCCAGCACACGACTCTGCAGCACTCAAACTATCAGAGTCTGCTCCAACACTATCTGCGAAAATTGTAAGCTCTCCTTATGAGACGAATATGGTGTGTCGTTCTAAAAAGTTGACATACGAGAGACTTACAAATGTTGTTAAAACGCCAAAGTTGTTTCAGCAGACTGATGAATTAGAGTTTCCACTTTTTGTTAAACCGGATGTCGGTCAAGGGAGTGTTGGGACAAGACTTGTTAGAGAAGAGAACGTTTTAGAACTCAATGATGATGAACTGTTATGTGAGTACCTGCCAGGCGAAGAGTTTACAGTCGATTGTGTTTCTAATCATCTAGGGGAACTTATCTTTGCAAGTGCTCGTAAGCGCAATCAAACTAGAAACGGCATTGCTGTAGAAACAGAACTTGTACAAGATCAAGAGCGCTTTAGAGAATTGGCTATTAAAATCAGTTCTACACTAGATCTTCGTGGTGGATGGTTTTTTCAGGTAAAAGAAGCAAAAGATGGCGAGCTTTGCCTTTTAGAGGTTGCGACCCGAATTGCGGGGTCAATGATTACTAGTCGATTCAATGGCATCAATTTCACTGAATTATCGTTACTTGTTTCAAACGACATTCCGATCTCTGTATCGAACAATAACCTCAATGTAAAAGTATATAGAAATCTTAATTTTCAGTTTGAAACTAACTTAGATTTCGATGTGATTTATACTGACTATGATGACTGTCTTCTTCTAGAAGAACGATTTATAAATTCGGAGTTAGTGAAAGTTATTTTCGAAGCAATTAATGCAGGTAAAAAAGTAAAACTTATCACTCGCCACGCTGGAAACCTTAAAGAGTCATTAGAAAAGTATCGACTGATAGGTTTATTCGATGAGGTTATTCATATTAAAGACAATGACTCGTTGAAATCAAACTTTATCTCAGATGAAAAAGCTATTTTTATTGATGACTCTTTCCGTGAGCGTAAAGATGTTTCGAGTCGATTAGGCATTCCGTGCTTCTCTGTTGATATGATTAGAGGTTTATCTTGTATAAGAAACTAAGTGCGCCAGCATCTGAAGAAAGAATCATTCGCTATTGGAAGCACACCGATAAAGTATATGTCAGTGTTGTTTGTCCTTGCTTTAATCAGGAAAATTACATTGCTGATGCCTTGGATAGTTTTCTGGCCCAACAATTGGACTACAAGTTTGAAATAGTAGTCCACGATGATGCTTCTACAGACGGTACACCCGAAATTTTAAAGGCTTATCAGAAAAAGTATCCTTCAATAATTCGGTTAATCTTACAAACAGAAAATCAGTACTCACAGCGAAAGCAAATCTCGACGATAGGCGTCTCTCATTCAAAAGGTGAATACATAGCCTTATGCGAAGGCGATGACTTTTGGGTCGATGAATTAAAACTGCAAAAGCAGTTATGCAGAATGATTGAAGAGCCAAAGTTTCAACTTTGCTATACGGCAGGTTATGGGCTGTATGGAGATGGTAGCTACAAAGACATATCCAAATTTAGTAATACAGAATGTATTGTTGACACCTCTCGCGTAATTAGGATGGGAGGCGCGGGTATGCCGACGCCATCTTTATTAATGAAGCGAGAGGTTATTGAATCCATGCCAACCTGGTTTCAAGAAGCTGCGCCGGTAGGGGACTTTTATATGCAAATTGTTGGTTCTAAGCCTGAAGGGGCTCTATTTTTACCTGATCAAACAGTTTGCTATCGTATTAATGCAGTTGGTTCTTGGTCTTCTGAGCGAAGTAAAATATCTGTTTCGAATACTCTAGATAATATGGCCAGACAGGAGAATGCAATTCGAGGCTGTCTATGTGATTGGCAAGATGAGAGTGATCTCAAATATGCACTTTCAGTTAACTTATATAACACAGCTTTTACTCTTGTGATAAATAAAGAGTATGCATATGTCAAAGATCTTATTGTATGTTCCTGGAATCTTTACCCCAATGCGCATCGAGTTCAAGCGATCTTATACAGAACTCGACATATACCAAATATAGCAACCTATGTTTTTAGACTCTATCAGAGATTAGGAACAAAAATAAAAGCTAGAAGAAAAAGTTGTTAAGAGACTAACGAAAAATTTTAGCTAACTAGTAAACGGTCTGAATAGATGCAGAATAACGAAGATGTAGTTTCTATTATCATGCCAACTTACAACTCTGAGCAAACGGTTGTAGAAAGCATTCAAAGTGTACTATCCCAAACTTATAAAAACTGGGAGCTTATAATAGTAGATGACAGATCTACCGATAATACTTGGCAAGTCATTCAAACATATGCTGATAAATACGATAACATTCGTGTATATCAGAACAAAGAAAACCTAGGTGCAGGAGCGAGCCGGAATTTTGCTATAAAAAAAGCAAGAGGGCGATTTATTGCTTTTTTGGATTCTGACGACCTTTGGACAGAAGACAAACTTGCAGAGCAAATTCCATTCATGCTGGAGAATAACTACCCACTCACATACACTCACTACA
The DNA here is from genome assembly GCF_033338695.1 of Vibrio sp. Vb1166. Taxonomy (NCBI): domain Bacteria; kingdom Pseudomonadati; phylum Pseudomonadota; class Gammaproteobacteria; order Vibrionales; family Vibrionaceae; genus Vibrio; species Vibrio sp. Vb1166. Next base: position 125,213 of record NZ_JAWOTE010000012.1, read on the forward strand.
GCCGTTTTACTAGTGAAGAAGAGCTGAGTGTTGTAACTGCTCCCGAATATACAACGTATAAAAAACTTATGTACAGTAATGTTATCGGGTGCCTGACCGCCGTTTATGATACACGGGCACTCGGTAAGCGCTATATGCCTCTTATTCGTAAACGTCAGGATATGGGATTGTGGTTAGATATACTGAAAGATACTCCTAAAGCGTACTGTCTACCTAAGCCATTAGCAAAGTATCGGATGGATAGTGGTATGACAGCTAACAAATTTAGCGTTTTGTCATATCAATGGAAGTTTTACAGAGACGTAGTAGGCTTGAGCTTGCCAAGAAGCCTATTTACATTTTCTGTCTACGCCGTTAAAGGTACGATGAAACACCGAACTAAGCGCAAATCTTAGTTTCCTTAATCCTCGATAGAGCTTACAGAATATACACACAAAAAGAGCAGCGACCGTAAGGCGCTGCTCTTTTTATACCTGTGATTCGTTCGATTAACTTCGCCGTGTTTTAGCGACCCATCCCAAATAACACCGTTTTGACTGTAAGGAAAAGAATCTTCACTTCCATCATCCAGTTTTGGTGTTTGATATAGTAGACATCGTATTTATGCTTCCAAATAGCGTCTTCTACCGATGCGCCGTAAGGGTATTTTACTTGAGCTAGGCCAGTTACCCCAGGTTTAACGGCGTGACGAAAGCGATAGTAAGGAATGGCTTTTTCCAACTCAGAGATGAACACTTCACGTTCTGGGCGAGGGCCAACCATCGACATCTCTCCCTTTAGTACGTTGATTAACTGAGGGAGCTCATCAATGCGAGTTTTACGAATAAAACAGCCGACTTTCGTTACGCGCGCGTCATTTTTTGTTGCCCATTGGGCTCCGTTCTTTTCTGCATCGTTTCGCATCGAGCGAAACTTAATCACTTCAAACTCTTCATTATACTGGCCGGTACGACGCTGTTTAAAGAATACCGGACCTGGCGATTCAAGCTTAATGAGTAGTGCCGTAATAAGCCCTACTGGAATAGCAACCCATGACAGCATGAAGACAAACAACAGATCGATGAAGCGTTTTTGCCAGCTGTTCTTGCGATTAGAAAGGATAGAAAAAGCTTTTTGGTGTAAGAAGTAGCCGCTGTGCAAAAGCTCAGTTTCAGTATATCCGAGTGAACGGTCAAAATAGCTCACTAATGGCTCAACCCAAGCACCTAGCTCTGTCGCCGCGACAAGAAACGCTTGCTGTTCAGGATCTAGATGCGAGCTTTTGAAGTGGCAAAGCGTTTTGCTCTTGAAGTCTCTAAGAGAATAGTTATTAACCTGAGCATTAATCTCAGGATGCCTCTTAAGTACTTGAGCAATTTTTGCTTCGTCTTCTTTTGGACAGTAGATATAAAGGCAAGCATTTGATTCACTTGCGGATAACTCGTCCAATGCTGATGTTATGCTGATAGAATTATGCTTAGTTAATTCAGAAGCTTCTCGTTCTTGAAGCGTGTCGCTCATACTGTCTGTCATAGGAATGGAATAAGTTGTTATCGACTAGCCAATTGCTTACAAGTCGGCGATTATAATTTATTTCGTATAGAAATTATATCCCTGAATCCAGAACATGCTCATAACTTTGTTAATTTTCTTGAACCTGAGTCCTTGTTCATGACTTGTTTTTGAATCTTAACGTAATTATATCAATGAACTCGAAAAACTATGTTTGCGATATATTATATTGCATTGAAATTAAATGATTGTTCATTTCACTATATAACGCAGTTATATCCGAGGGTTATCAGTTGTTGATAAAGCGATCTTTTCGACTCCTGTTCACCATGAATAAGGTGAACTTCTTTCGGAGGAGTAGGGATACCAGAAACAAACTGTATTAAATCGTCCCTATCCGCATGTGCAGAGTAACCTGACATGGTATGTACTTGAGCCTCCACTCTAACGCGCCTTCCTTCAATCAGTATGTTCTCTTCTCCATCCTGAATTCGCCGACCTAACGTCCCTTCTGCTTGATAGCCTGCAAATAACACATCATTTCTTTTATCTGGCAGCAATGCTTCTAAATAATTGACGACACGTCCCCCTTCACACATACCAGAGGCCGCAACCACGATAGCAGCTTCTGCCGTGCTCGCGAGTCGATTGACGAGCTTTAAATGGTCAGTGTGGCTTTCGACGGTAATACATTGATCAAACGCAAGAGGGTGTCGGTGATGCTCGAGCCGCTCTTTCGCTTCAGCTCCCCAAAGCTTTTTAAATTGCCTATAGGTAGTAGTTACCTTTTTAGCCAAAGGAGAATCGAGAATAATAGGCAGAGAATCTTGCAAGGCGTGCTCATGAATAAGCTGCTCTATATCAAACAGTAACTCTTGAGTTCTCCCGACGCTAAAAGCAGGTATAACAATTACGCCACCATCCTGAAGTGCATGCTCAATAATAGAAAGCAATCGCCTACTGCGAGACTCAACATCTTCGTGAACTTTATTGCCGTATGTTGACTCGATAAACAAATAGTCAGCTTTTTCAGGCGATACCGGATCAGGTAGGAGAGGCGTGTTACGAGGTCCCAAATCCCCTGAGAACACAACAACTTCATTGTTTAATAAATGAAACTCAACATATGCAGACCCTAAAATGTGTCCTGCTGGTTGAAAGCGAAGAGAGGTATGTTCTTCTATCTCTATCCATTGGGAGTAAGAGCAAGGGCGAATAAGCGTTCGAATAAAATCGAGTACGTTTTCCCTTTGATGGCGCCTCATGCCTAACTGGAGCTTTAATCCATCTTCTAACATAAGCGGTACGAGCTCAGCAGTGGCTTCCGTACAGTAGATAGGACCCTTATAACCTGCAGCCAATAGCCAAGGTAGCCGACCAACATGATCGATATGAGAATGGGTTAGAACAACCGCTTTGAGATCAGAGATAGAAAAGTTGATATTCAAACTATCCTGCTGAGCATTATCTTGACCTTGTAGCAAACCACAGTCGATCAGCACACTTCCATTTTGTAATACGAGCTCGTGACAAGAGCCAGTAACCGTATTTTTCCCACCGTGGTGCAGTACTTTCATAACGAAACGACGCCTTTTCCTTTGTTAACCCACGCTTACGAGTATTTGCTTTTATATATAGCGACACCTCGCGACGTAAAGACGGCTCAGTCAATCGCGCAATGAACAAAGTAAGCAGAAAGTGGTGAATAAGTGAGCGTATTGTAGGCAAGGATAATGAGAGTAAGAAAACAGCAAAACCGAAAGTTTAGAGAGACTTAGATATTCGTCATAAATTTGACTGTGTAGCATTGCAACCTGTTGTGATGCAATTCATATTATTGCAACTATTTTCACTTAGGCTTCTGAGATTAACGCGCTAGCTACACAAACATCAGCTATGCCGGAAGGAGTTTAATAATTAGTAAGCCAACAAAAAAAGCGTCACGTTTATGGCGAGTTAAGTGTCAGAAAAAAGACATTTTTTTGCAAGCTTTTTACACGTTCTACTTTTAGTTGCAACGTGTTTACTATACAATTCGTCTCCTGTTTGGAAACGCAACCATTAAACACTACGTCTAAAACTTGCTTCTAGGAGCCAGACCTAGGGGCGGTAGCGTGCCCAAATCGTCTGTTGGCCTCTTTCCTACTAGAAAAGAAACCAAGCAAGATAATTTTTAATAATAATAAGCACCTAAGTGCATTTCTGGCAAGATTGATTTATAAAAAACGAGAACTATTACAAATTTATGTAATTCCCTTTTGTCAGAGGGACGCTCAAAGCTAACAAAGTGGCGAGCAAATGTTGGTTAGGCATAGGTTACAATTTAAATCTCCATTTCTCATACCTATCAAAACCAAATACTAGGTTTATAGAAGTACTTAACTACCGGTCCAAACCGTCAGTTAGTATGTTCAGCTTTGTATTTGGCCTGCCTATAAAAGGCTGAGAACCGATGGCCGTCACGAGCAGTGTTGGTGGAACTCAGTTACTTACATATTCAATATTAGAAATTAGCGTTTGCAATGCGTTACAACCCACGTTGGCTAATGTGGTTTTGTCACGCCCAAAAATCACCTGCTCATTCTTAGAGTTCGGCGTGTCTAGATACGAGCGAAGCAAGAATTAGCAGTATCGGACCTGTGATGCAATGGAATCCGTAAAGGGAATCAGTCGGATGCGTTATAGATTTACTTCAAACTTATTTAATAACACAGTTGGCTATCATGAATAATGCATATTTATTTGTATTTATTTTGTCGTTCGTTCTACTTTTTGTTATGCGCAAGGTTGCTAAGCGCGTAGGTCTAGTAGATAAACCCAATGCAAGAAAGCTCCACCAAGGAGTAGTACCCCTTGTAGGAGGCATCTCCATTTTCTCTACTATACTGGTCGGGTTCCTTCTGTTCCTACCAATGAATGACAACCTATCACTCTACTTATCTTGTTCGGCTGTGCTTATAGTGCTCGGCGCATTAGATGACTACTACGATGTAAGTTTCAAAATTCGTCTTATTATCCAAGCCGGAATATCCCTTGCGATGATTTACATCGGAGGCCACAGCTTACACGATTTAGGCTACTTAATGGGGAGCGAAACCATTGCCCTTAATGAAGTCGCTGGCGCAGTGATCACCGTTATTGCGGTAATAGGCGCAATTAACGCATTTAATATGGTTGATGGCATAGACGGCTTGCTGGGCGGGTTAGCCTCGGTCACCTTTACAGCATTAGGTATTGTGTTTGCCTACAACGGAAACGAATATTTAGCCACGATCTGTTTAATGATCGTGACTGCGATGCTTCCTTACATCTTCCTGAACTTAGGTTTCCCACTTGGTCGTCGCTTTAAAATCTTTATGGGTGATGCTGGCAGTATGTTTATCGGCTTTACAGTGGTCTGGATGCTGATTCGCGGCACGCAAGAACCAGGAGCGGTAGCCTTCAAGCCAGTCACAGCACTGTGGTTAATAGCTTTACCGTTGATGGACATGGCAACCATTATGATCCGTCGTATTCGTAAAGGTCAGTCACCATTCCAACCAGACAGAGAACATCTACACCATATTTGTCAGCGTATTGGGCTTTCTCCAGGTGCAACGTTAATTTTCATCTGTTCGATGGCATCAATTTGTGCTGCGGTAGGCTTATGGGCTGATTTTACTAATGTAAGTGAATCTACCATGTTCTTCGCCTTTCTAATTCTGTTTGCGTGCTACTTCTCTATGATTAGTCATATATGGAAAATTACTATTAAGCTCAAGAGAATATTCAATAGACCACCGGTAGCTGTAAGAGAGTAGAAGAAATATAGAATGAATAAGTTTTTAAAAAATGTGTTATTTGTTTTATCTGGAACAGTTGGTGCTCAAGCTATAGGGCTTTTAACTATCCCTATTATAACACGACAATATGGTCCTGAAGCCTTTGGTGTATTAGGGTTTGTTATGGCTATAACAAATATACTAAACCCCGTATCTGCATTGACTCTCCCATCATCTATCGTGATAGCAAGCGAGAGAGATATAGAAAAAATAAGCTCTTTATCTAAGTTTTTATCTTTAATATTAATGTTTTTGGTTCTAATTACAAGTGCTGGTTATATTGAATTATATAATGAAGAAAAAAAATATTTGTATTTACTTTTTTTTACTGTTTTTTTCTCGACCACCTATCAAATTGAACAAAATAAAATGATTAGAAACGGTAGCTTTGGGATTATTTCTAAAGCTGCTGTTTTATCTTCATTATTCATTAATCTACTAAAGGTATTGTTTGCTTTCGTATATCCTGAAGCAATAATTTTAGTATTTGTTTCAATCTTCACGCCACTGATGCAAACACTATTTATCACAGGAAATATTCGTAGAGCATTTATAAACTTTAGAGTTTCAAGATCTAATCTGTGTTTTTCAACTTTAAAAAGTTATAGAAACTTTCCTACATATAAATTCCCTCAGGTTCTACTAAACTCGATGACACAAAGCCTACCGGTGATTGTACTTGCTTCAAAGTTTGGGGTTGTATATGGCGGATATTATTCGTTATCAAGAATGGTTATTGGTGTCCCTATCAATTTATTAAATAAATCGGTAGGAGATGTGTTTTATTCACGAATTAGTCGGCTTAAAAGAGAAAAAAAAAGAATATTTCCAGAGCTAAGGAATGTGACATTAATTTTATTCATGTCAATGGTTATTCCATTTTTCGTTTTTTCACAAATAGCTCCTGAAATGTTTGTTTTTATTTTTGGTGAAGAGTGGGAAGTATCTGGTAATTATGCTGCTTGGATGTCAATGTGGCTCCTATTTGCTTTAATAAATCGCCCTTCTGTTGTAACCATTCAAGTTCTGAACCTGCAAAAAAATTATCTCTACTATGAAGCGACCACTATGCTTATTCGAACTGGTGTGTTTTATTACGTTGCAGTTACCTTTCAAGATCCTTTCTTTGCAGTTAAAGTTTTTTCTATAATTAGCTGCTTTGTTAATTTATTATTAATATCGTGGGTTTTCTCTAAGGCTATAAATAATGACAAGTGTTACATTGAAAGTATGGTTTAAAGAACTATTAAAGCATAAAATATTTAAAGGGTATTATTTTAAAAAAATTCACGGATATAAACTAAATTTAAATAATCCACAAACCTTCTCTGAAAAAATATTTTATAGGAAAAAGTTTGGTAATGAAAAAAATATGGCTATGGTAGCAGATAAAGTAGCAGTAAGGGATTATGTTAAAAGTAAAGTAGGTGACAGATACTTAATTGACCTCGTGGGTATTTTTGATAACTTAAATATAGAGCATTTTGATAATTTTCCTAAATCATTTGTAGTAAAAACAAACCATGGCAGTGGCCCTCATCATATAGAAATTGTTCCAGACAAATACTCATGTGACGTAGAAAAAATTGTAGAAAAGTTCATGTTGGCGAAAAAACTGGATAAAGGAAATTTTGATGAAGTTTTTTATACGAATATAGATAGAAAAATTTTAATTGAACAGTATATAGGGGAAAAAGAAAAAACGCCTAATGATTACAAGTTTCATTGTTTCAATAATGGTAAAGTATTTATTCAAGTTGACACGGATAGATACAATGGCCACTCTCGAGCTTTCTATGATGAGAATTGGAATAGGATAGGGGTAAAAATAAAGCCATCTATAAAAGAAGCTGAAGAAATATTAATACCTGACAATTTGGATGAGATGTTAACAGTTGCTAAGAAATTGTCTGAGGATTTTGATTATATTAGGGTCGACTTATATAATGTTGAGGGTAAGATCTACTTTGGAGAACTTACACAGACACATGGAGGGGGATTGGAAAGGTTTTCTTCGAAATCAGATGATACCGCGTGGGGACAGTATTGGAAGTTAGATCTAGATAACAGTTGGTTATATAAGGTTAAGCATGCATCTAAATCTCAATAAATTTAATGAACTTTCATTTAAGTTAGTTGCATTTATTTCCCTACCTTTATTAGTCGTCATAAGATTATTTTATTATCAAGGAATAATAAATATACCAAGTATATTTTCTGCAATTTATCTTGTGAAAATATTATTTTCTTTTTTTGCCACAATATATATTGTCAAGAATAGATGTTTCAATAGGAAATGGATGATTCTATGTAGTGTGGTTTTTGTTACATTTGCATTTAAATTAACATATAACTTTGATATGTATGGACATACACGAGGTGACTATAAATCGGCTTTCGAATACAACTTACCATACTTAGTAGATTATGTGTTTTACTTTTCATTGGGTTGTTATCTTTCCATATATAATCCAATCTCTGAAAGATTCAGATATTGGATTATATTTTTTCTATTTGCTATTATTATCGTAAACATTGATTTTTCAATGCTAAGGATAAATATTAATTCTTTTGTTTCACCTGATTTTCATTCTTCTTATATATGGTTTTCTGATATGATTGTTTTGACGACAATTATATATATGGTTGGCGAAGGGAAGAGTAGTAATAATTTTTACATATTGATTTTTCTTTGGGTCTTGTCATTTTTCTTAATATCAAGAACTGTTTTTATTTTACTTGGTTTAACGGTTTTTTTAAATCTTTCATTAAAGATTTTATATTCATATAACAAAAGAAAACTTACTCTGTTATTTTTTATTTTTCTATTTTTATGTATGTTCTTTTATTACTTTTATGGTGTTTCAATAATAGAAGGTAGTGGAGGGTTAGATTTATCAAACAATAGAATATACAAACTCTATTTATATGGTTTATCTAGTGATAGTTCCATGAATGAAAGGCAATTAATGTTTCTTTCTGGTATAAATGATATCGCAAATAATCCACTATTGGGTAGTTTTGGGGGGCAATTGTCCATTAACACTGATTATTGGCATGAACCTAGATGGGGGGCGTTTATACATAATATTTTTTCATACTATAGACAGTTTGGGTTAGTCCCATTCTTAGCTATTAACATACTGGTTTTAATGGGAGTTTTTTCATTATATAAATTCGAAAAATTTGGTTTGTTATTTTTTGGGTTTGTTTTTTTTGCTATAGAATTATATGTTTTCAGGTCTTTTACTTCACCATATGTGTATGTATTTATTGGTTATGTTTCAAATAAAAGGATTGTAGGTAGTGGATAAAGAAAAATATACTATCTCTGTTATTATACCTCACTATAATTCATTTGACTATTTAATTAACTTGATTTCTACAATTCCGGAAAATGAAAAAATACAGATAATTGTCGTTGATGATAATAGTAGTGATTTTAACCCAGAACTAATAAAGAGAAAGAATTTAACTTTGTTGTTTAATGACAGTAAAGGAGCTGGATCTGCTAGGAACTTAGGGCTTTCTCAAGTTAAATCAAGGTGGGTGGTCTTTGCTGATGCTGATGATTACTTTACCCCTGATGCATTTAATATTATCTTAAATGATGTCGAAAATTATTCCAATTGTGAATTGCTGTATTACGAACCATTAAGCTTTAATATTTTGAATAACAATACAGGAAGGCGACATCGGTACTACGAAAAACTAATCAAAAATTTTTTATGTAGTAATGATTACAATAGTCTAATGGATTTGAAAACAAAGTTTAATGTTCCTTGGTCTAAGGTGATAAGTAATAAGTTAATTGAAAAAAATAATATTATTTTTGATGATGTAATGTATTCAAATGATGTCATGTTTTCTGTTAAGTCGGGTGTCTTATCTAAGAATATTCACGTTTCTAAAAAGCATATTTATGTGGTTACAGAAACATCTAACTCTTTAACTCAGAACAATACTATAGCTTCTTTAATATGCAGGTATAACGTTGCTATAAGAGTAAATAGTTATTTAATAAATAAAAATCTTAAAGATTTTCAAATGCCATTGATATCATTCTTTTTTAAGTGTTGTAAAATTAATTTAATCAAAGCACTTCCTCTACTTTTTGATATTTTGTTAAAAAGACAAAAAATAATGCCAAATAAATGGATGAAGAAATTGATAGGCTAATCTAATAGTTTATTGTATGAGGTATGATAGTTTGTTTTCGGTAGTAATTGTTACAAAAGATAGAACTGAATTATTATTTAGAGCTATTAAAAGTGTTTTAAACAGTAAATTAAAACCTTTAGATATAGTTGTTGTTAATGACGGAGGTACTCCGCCAGATTTGACTAGTATAGATTTTTATGGTGTAAGGATAAAACTAATAAATAATCCTGAGTCGAAAGGAGCTAATTTCAGTAGGAACCTTGCTATAGAAGAAAGTTGTTGTGATATAGTCTTTTTGTTAGATGATGATGACGCGTTCTCTGAAAACCCATTTGAAAAACGATTAACAATGATGACTTCAGATGAAAATATAGGATTATCTTATACTGGTGCAAGAGTTGTAAAATCAAATAGTCTAGAAAATATTTCACGAACTATTCGACCTAAGAAGTTTAAAGACGTATTCTATGAATTACTTAGCCAGGGTAATGTGATTGGATCTACATCTAGAGTTGCAATTAGAAAAGAACATTTTTTTAAAGCAGGTAAGTTTAATGAAGATTTAGCTTGCCTTCAGGATTATGATCTTTGGATAAGACTTGCTAAAATATCAAGTGTATATAGTGATGAGCAAGTCAATACTATATATACTATTCATGATAATAAGAATCAAATTAGCTCTAACTATAAAAAATACTTAAGTACAGGTATAGTTATTCGAGATAGCCTTGCTCAGGAATTAATAAGCCTCAATTTATTCAATAAGTTCACTTCAAGTATATATTTAAGAGCATCAATCTCAGCTTCGTCTTCATCATATAGATACCAAGTATACTATGCTCTTTTGTCTTTTATTAAACATCCTACAATAAAAAGTTTGATCTTTTTAGGGATACCTGGAAAGATTCTAAAAAAGGTCATTAATTATGTATAGGAAAGAGCACTGTTTTTTATTACAAATACATAAAGATACTGATCACGTTAGGAACTTGATTGACTTGTTATCAAAATACGCTGATGTATTTATACATATGGATTTAAAATCTGAAAATGATTATTTATCGTTATCTTATTGGAGTGATACTAATGATTTGAAAAATGTTTTCTTTACTAAAAATCGTATAGATGTTAAATGGGCTCATTACTCTCAAGTACTGGCTACCATTAACTTACTGAGAGCTTCAAGAGATCATGGATTTTATGAAAGTTATACATTGTTAAGTGGTGATTGTTTTCCCGTTAAGGCCGTCTCAAAATATTTTCATTATCTTGATGAGAATAAAAACAAAAATTTTTTTAGCGTAAGCTCGATCAATGAATGTCGTAAAAGAGTTGATGCAATACACCTTTTTGTTTTTTCTCCTATTTTTAGACATAGCCTAGTTTTAAGGAAGTTCTCTCTTTTCCTATCCAAGGCATTATATTCAATTGGAATTAAGAATAGACATTACTTAAATTACGATATAGTTAAAGGTTCTCAGTGGTTTACTATTACGAAAGAGTTTGTCGATTTCTTGCTTGATTCGTGTTTAGAAGTAAAGAATATAAATCAGTTGAAATTTTCAAATTGTATCGATGAGGTTTTTTTTCAAACTATTTTATTTAATAGTAAATTTAAAAACACTATTATTAGATCAAATCTACGTTCAGTTAACTGGAAGTGTGGAAATAGCCCTGAATTTTTTACCCACAATGAGCTGAATTTTAACTCATCTGTTTATTTTGCTAGGAAAATAGATACTAGCGATATCTTGATTAAGAATAAGATAAAAGAAGAATTATTAGAGAAAGTATAATGGATAAAATATCAAAACTTTTAGATCCTATTGTTAAATTAATAGAAGATAAGTCCAATGTGGTATATTTAGAGTATCCATGTTATCTAAATGTCGGAGATTTACTAATATATCATGGTGCTGAGGTGCTTCTCAAAGAGAATTCTATAAACCCAAGATATAGATGTAATTATGAAGAATATAGCTTGGATAAACTTAGGACAAAAATCGATGAGAATACAACTATAATTTTTCAAGGTGGCGGAAACTTCGGTGACTTATATACAGGGAAACAGTCAATGAGGGAAGATGTTGTCAGGAACTTTCCAAAAAATAGAATAATAATATTCCCCCAAACAATTCACTTTGAAAATGAATTTAATATGAATAAGTCAATTGATTTGTTTAAATCCCACAACGATGTTCATATATGCTGTAGAGATAGTATGAGTGAGATAACGTTCAAGAGGTTTACACCGTATGTTTATCAATTTCCTGATACCGCGCACAAATTAATTGGTCAATTAGATTTGTCTGACAGAATAGAAAGCAGTTTGTACTTTATTAGAAATGATAAGGAGAAAATGTCAAAAGAATATAATTCAAAGTATTTAAATGGAAAAGAAAAATATATTGATTGGAAAGATGTATTACAACCACAAGACTACTTTATACAACTTTTACTATCAAGGCTATCGTCGTTTAATAAGCATTTTCAATCCGATAAATTAAACGTGATAATTTGGAGGTTCTGGTTTTGGTATTCCAAGAAATTAATTAATCGTTGCTCGAGATTTTTTTCAAAATATGACTCTATTGTCACTTCTAGACTTCACGGACATATACTTACTTGTTTAGTTGGTCGACGAAGTAAAGTGATTGATAATGTTTATGGAAAAAATAGCCGTTATTGTCGTGCATGGACCAGTCATTTAGATAACGTTGAGTTTGAATCTTTTGATGAAATTTCAAAATGAGAACGAAGCTATGAAAAGAGATGTTGCGGTCATAATGAGTGTATATAAATCTGATTGTCCAGATAAGTTTAAAGAAGCTGTATCCAGTGTTTTATATCAATCTTATGTTTGTGATTTATATATATATCAAGATGGTGAAATCCCTAAACGTCTGAAATCAGAGGTGGATAAAATAAGTGAACTTGCCAATGTTTATATTTTTAGTTCAAATGTGAATAAAGGTCTGGCTCATGGGTTGAACTATCTCATCGATAAATCTCTGCGTAGAAACTATATGTATGTTGCAAGGATGGATAGTGACGATATTTCTCATGCGACTCGAATAGAACGACAGGTTAATTATTTCGAATTAAATCCTGAAGTTGATGTGCTCGGTACTTCATGTAAGGAGTTTGGAGCACCATACGCCTTGGAAGAAAAGCATCTACCTAAAGATCACAAGTCACTCTGTAGCTACAGTGTGACGCGCTGTCCGTTTATTCATCCAACTGTTATGTTTAGAAGTCGTGTTTTTGAAAGAGGTTTTAGATATCCACAAAATACCACTTTAACCGAAGACATGGCTTTATGGTTCGAGCTTTTAAAAGCAGGTTTTATTTTTGGGAATATTAATGAAGTTCTGCTAGATTACCGATTAAATGAATCAACGCTTTCTCGAAGGAGAGGAATAAAAAAGGCGTTAAGTGAATTTAATATTAGGTTTAAGTATATGGTATCTCTTAATGAGGTTAGCGCTAGGAATATATTTTTGATAGCATCAAGAATTTTCTTTCATTTGTTACCACCAAGAGCTCTTAAGTTTGCATACTCTAAACTTAGGTGATTCGTATGAATAAGTTAACTTCAATTGTTTTTATCCTAGTTTGTTTTAGCTTTGGTAGTTTGGCAGAAGAAAACGACATTTTTAACACGCCATCAAATCAGGCTTTTACGGGGATTTATTTTACTCCCAATGCTCAAGTCCAAGGTGTAAATACATTATCATTCAGTTTTTCTGAAGGTGTACCCTGGAAAGGGGACGTTGAAAGCCTAGATTCAATAAACTTGTCTCTAGGTTTATTCGACGGTTTAGAGGTATCTACTCGTATAGTAACTTATGATTATCATTCTAACTGCTTTACTAGTGGTTGCGGTGGTATTCGAGACTTGTCATTCTCGTATAAGTATCAGATATCTAATTTGCTTTCGTTTGATGCTTTGGGTCTCGCTATTGGAATGCAAGATATAGGTGGTTCAGCAAACCACTTTAACACCAGCTACGTAGTCGGCGATTATTCATTTGATAACACTTCGTTGCGTATATCAGCTGGCTATGGTGTCTCCAATTTAGAAAATGACATTCACGTTTTGGATGGTGTTTTCGGGGGGGTTGAATACCAACCTTTCGACTTTGTTCAACTAGTAGGAGAGTACGATTCAGTAGAATTCAACTCTTCTATAAAAGTGTTTACTCCCGATAATCTATTGCCTAACGATATAACCGCCTCATTAAGCTACCAGATTTATTCTGGTCATGAATCGGATGGTTCGAGCGTTTGGAATGCTGCACTCTCGATTCCATTGATAACGGAATACTCTCGCTCTCGCGACTACGCGAAGAATAATATGACGTTAATGGATCGTTTAGTCGTTGAGCAAAACAAAGCACAACAAACGTCAATTTCCTCTTTGGTTAGTGCGTTAAAAAATGAAGGCTTCGTTAATGTTCAAGTTGGCGTATCAAATGACAAAGTTGTGGTGGCTTTAGAGAACCGTCGATACAACCATAATCAAGCAGATGGGCTAGGTGTGGCTCTGGGGATTGTATCGAGTCATTTTGGTCAAAATGCAGCGCAAGATATTGGCGCTGCATCGGATCAATTTGAACTTGTGATGCTTGCCAACCAAAAACCAGTGGTCAGCGTTTTGTCTAACTCTAACTGTTATCAAAGATTTGTCAATGGTAGCGCATCTTGTGATGACATTCAGTTTATCACGCGCGATTTGTCGGAAAGATTAGACATGGTTGCTTGGAAAACGGAACGAGTTAATTCAGGCACTTTAGATTCGCAGATCGTATTTTCCCCTATGGTAAGGCATGGCGTAGCAACCGAGTACGGTGTGTATGATTACTCTTTTGCCATGTCCAGTAACTTATATACCTACCTATGGTCTGGTGCGGCAATTGATGTTCGTCATATTTTACCTTTAGCAGAAAGTGATGATTTTGAAGAGGGTGGGTATTTCGAAGACAGCGTATACGAGAACGAGATTGAGCGTGCAATGGTACATCAGTTCTTCCGTTTGCCATATGTCGATATAGCCAACCAAGTATCTCTAGGCTTGGTTAAGTCGGATTATATCGGTGCGCGTAGTGAATCAGCTTGGTTCTCTCAATCGGGCAACCATTGGTTGGGATTAGAGATGAGCTATTTCCAACATCAAGACGAAAAAGACAAAAATGGTTATGCGAACCCAGATCGCCAAACCTTTTTAACTCGTTACACATTCTCTATGCCAGAGTGGGATTGGCAGTTTAACGCAACTGCTGGCGAGTTTTGGAAAGGGGATGTTGGTGCAAAATTCACGACATCACATTGGTTTGAAGACATAGAAGTATCCGCAAGTTATCAGGTGACGAAGTTTAACGATACAGACGAAGAGCAGTTTGTCACTGTGTCGGTAAAGCTGCCATTAACGCCGTGGCGTGATATGTCGCCGAGTGTGATACAAGTTCGTGGTAACGAGGCTTATGATTTCAACGTTACGACACGAGTTGGCAATGATTATAATAACTTAGCGGCAGGCCAAGGGGATGAACTCGTGATGGATAATAGTATGCTTCGCCGCTACTTTAACCGAGGCCGTTATGGTCAAGAGTACTTTGAGCAGAACAAGCTGCGCATTCGCAATGCTTATTTGCGTTACTTGGGTACTCAATTGAATTAAGTTGTGTTGCTAGTTAGGTTTTGAGTTAATCACTGTACTCTACCGAGAGTGCAGGTGTTTTGATATGCTAGCGTCAGTTAAATAATAGGAAATAAAAATGAAAATTGCTGTAGCAGGCACGGGCTACGTCGGTTTGTCCAATGCCATGTTATTGTCACAAAACCATGAGGTTGTGGCGGTTGATATTATCCAAGAAAAAGTGGACTTGTTGAATGACAAGAAATCTCCAATTGTTGATGCGGAAATCGAACATTTTCTTGCAAACAAAGAGCTCAACTTTGTCGCGACGCTAGATAAAGAGCTGGCTTACAAAGGCGCAGAGTTTGTTGTTATTGCCACACCAACGGATTATGACCCTCAAACGAACTACTTTAATACTTCTTCAGTTGAAGCAGTGATTAAAGATGTGATGGCAATTAATCCAGATGCAGTTATGGTGATTAAGTCGACTGTACCTGTGGGTTATACTGCGCGTATTAAAGAGGAGCTCGGTTGTCAGAATGTTATGTTCTCTCCAGAGTTTCTTCGTGAAGGTAAAGCACTTTACGATAACCTCCACCCGTCTCGCATCATCGTTGGTGAGCGTAGCGAACGTGCAGAGAAGTTCGCTAACCTTTTAGTTGAAGGTGCGGTAAAAGAAGACATCGCGGTTCTGTTTACTGACTCTACAGAAGCAGAAGCGGTTAAGTTGTTTTCAAACACGTACCTTGCAATGCGCGTGGCTTACTTTAATGAGCTGGATTCTTATGCTGAAGCACATAACCTTGATGCGCGCCAAATTATTGAAGGTGTAGGCCTAGACCCTCGTATTGGTAACCATTACAACAACCCTTCATTCGGTTACGGCGGGTACTGCTTGCCGAAAGATACAAAGCAGCTGTTAGCAAACTACCAGGATATTCCAAATAACATTATCGGAGCGATTGTTGATGCAAACCGCACTCGTAAAGATTTTGTCGCAGAATCTATTCTCAAGCGAGAACCAAA
This sequence comes from Vibrio sp. Vb1166, assembly GCF_033338695.1. Classification (NCBI taxonomy): domain Bacteria; kingdom Pseudomonadati; phylum Pseudomonadota; class Gammaproteobacteria; order Vibrionales; family Vibrionaceae; genus Vibrio; species Vibrio sp. Vb1166. The sequence continues at coordinate 141,353 of NZ_JAWOTE010000012.1, forward strand.
AGTCGTGGGTATTTACCGCTTAATTATGAAAGCTGGTTCAGATAACTTCCGCGCTTCGTCTATTCAAGGCATTATGAAGCGCATTAAGGCAAAAGGCATCGAAGTCGTGGTGTATGAGCCAGTACTTAAGGAAGATGAGTTCTTCCACTCTGCTGTTATCCGCGATATTGAAGAGTTCAAACAAATGTCTGATGTTATTGTTTCTAACCGCATGGTTGAGGAACTTGCTGATGTGGCTGATAAAGTTTACACCCGCGACCTATTTGGTAGCGATTAATTAGTCTTTATATTCAAAATAATGTAATAGGCTCCCTTAGAGGAGTCTTTTTTTAGTTGGTAATGGTTATGATTAAAAAATGTTTATTCCCAGCAGCAGGTTACGGTACACGTTTCCTTCCTGCAACTAAGTCGATGCCGAAAGAAATGATGCCAGTGGTGAACAAGCCATTAATTGAATACGGTGTTGAAGAAGCCATTGAAGCCGGTATGGACGGTATGTGCATCGTCACCGGTCGTGGTAAGCACTCGTTAATGGATCACTTTGATAAAAACTATGAGTTAGAGCATCAAATTAGCGGTACAAGTAAAGAAGCGCTGCTTGATGATATTCGTTCTTTGATTGATTCTGCGAGTTACACTTACATTCGTCAGCGTGAAATGAAAGGCTTAGGTCACGCTATTCTTACGGGACGTGAACTGGTCGGTGATGAACCGTTTGCTGTTGTGCTCGCGGATGACCTATGTGTGAATGAGGACAAAGGCGTTCTAGCGCAAATGGTTGAGCTGTACAAACAGTTCCGCTGTTCAATCGTTGCGGTACAAGAAGTGCCGGAATCAGAAACGCATAAATACGGTGTGATTGCTGGCGAGATGATCAAAGATGATATCTTCCGCATTGATAACATGGTTGAAAAGCCAGAGCCAGGTACTGCACCTAGCAATCTAGCGATTATTGGTCGCTATATTCTGACACCTGATATCTTTGAACTGATTGAAAATACAGAGCCAGGTAAAGGTGGTGAGATTCAAATCACCGATGCGCTGATGCAACAAGCTCAATCTGGTTGTGTTTTGGCATACAAATTTAAAGGTCAACGCTTTGATTGCGGTAGTGTAGAAGGCTACATTGAAGCTACAAATTACTGCTACGAGAACCTTTATAAGAAAGATTCCAGTGCGGAGCTAGCGAAAAAGCCAACCGTGAAAATTGCCGAGCCAGCGTAAGTCGGAACTTCCTATTAGGTACTCCGACGGTACAACACAAACAAAAAGGGATGCATGATGCATCCCTTTGTTATTTTTACTCTCAGTAAAAACGAGATTAAGCTTTTGCTTTAGCCGCTGCTTTAGCGATTGCTGCGAAGCTTTTCGCGTCTAGAGAAGCACCGCCAACGAGAGCGCCGTCGATGTCTGGTTGTGAGAAGTAAGCTTCAGCGTTTTCTGGCTTAACAGAACCGCCGTATTGGATGATTACTTGTGCTGCAACTGCTTCGTCTTTCGCTGCGATTAGTGCGCGGATAGAAGCGTGGATGCGTTGTGCATCTTCAGCTGTTGCTGCTTTACCAGTACCGATAGCCCAGATTGGTTCGTAAGCGATGATTGCGCCGTTTAGAGCTTCAACACCGTAAGTGTCGATAACTGCGTTGATTTGACGTGCACATACTGCTTCAGTTTCGCCAGCTTCGTTTTGCGCTTCAGATTCACCGATACAGAAAACAGGTGTTAGACCGTTTTCTTTTAGGAAGTTGAATTTCTTAGCGATGAACTCGTCAGATTCGTTGTGGTATTCACGACGCTCTGAGTGACCGATGATGATGTGAGTAGCACCGAAATCTTTCAGCATTTCTGGAGACATATCGCCAGTGAACGCACCGCTGTTGTTTAGGTCAGTGTTTTGAGCACCTAGGATGATCTTGTTACCGCCTTCAGCGATTACGCGCTCTGCTAGGTCGATGTAAAGTGCTGGTGGAGCGACTGCTACGTCAACACCTTCAACGCCTTCAAGTTCAGCGTTAAGACCAGTTAGCAGCTCAGTTACCATTGCTTTGCTGCCGTTTAGTTTCCAGTTACCCATCACTACAGGACGACGCATAGGAATATCTCCCTTATCTTTAATGTAAATAGTCAATTAATGTAAAAAATCTACGTAGGAATATAACAGAATAATGTGAACAGATCATGATTGGCGTCATGTCTTGTCCGGCTTTCTTTACTGATTCGACCAAGCATCGATCCTGTTATTTTTGTCAAAAGCAACCGATTGGTGATCGCGTAGACAGAATGATAGTTCATTCCTCGGAAATTGCTGCTGAGATTGGTATTACTACGCGCTGGAATTAATTGTTGTAGAAAGGAATCAAAATGCCAAATCTCGTTTTAGAGTATTCAAACTCGGTGGAAGAACGCGTCAATGTTCAGGGGTTGCTGGAGGATTTACATAAAACGGCGTTAGAAAGTGGCCTCTTTGAACTCGCGTCAGTGAAATCTAGAACGCTCCGGTGCCACAATTGGTTAATAGGAGAGGAGGGTGATAGCCTCGACTTTATCCATATCAACTTTGATTTGTTATCTGGTCGCTCCCAAGAACAAAAGCGAGAACTGTCACGAGCCTTGATGGCGACACTTCAAGAGCAAGCCAGTCACGTGCACAGTTTAACAGTCAATATCCGAGACATAGATATAGATAGCTTCCAAAAGGTCGTGAACTAGGTTGCGCTGAATTGCCCGAGAATAGCGAGGGGTTATTGCTACGAATTCTCAGCCTGGCTCTGCTTATTGTAAGGTCGTTGTGGGCACCCAAGCTATCGGTGTCCTTTCCAAACTATATCGACTCGGCTAATCTATAACCTTTCTACTTTGGGGTAAAATTTGATGTCGACTAAAGAGTTACTGTTTTCTTTTCAAGGACGTATAAACCGTAAAACCTACTGGATTTGGAACGTCATTTACTATGTGTCCATTCTAGGCTTTGGTGCCGGTATCAGCCAACTGCTTCCTACTCTCTCCTATGTGCTTCTTCCTATTTTCTTGGTGGTTCTGTTGATCCCTGATTTGGCGATCACCACCAAGCGTTGGCACGACCGCAACAAATCGATCTATTGGCTAGCACTGAATATTCCGCTGATTATCGGACGAATTGCCACGCCAATGACCAGCCCTGCCGCGCAAGAGCCGTTGACCCCACAGATGTTCGTCGCTTCCATTTCTCTGATTTGTGGTTTATGGATTCTAATTGAATGTGGTTTCTTAAAGGGAACATCAGGACCAAATCAATATGGCCCTGAGCCGGAGTAATTGCTTCAAGTATCGTGCGTGCTGAAAGTAGATTCTTAGTCTCGCTAAGGCTCGCTAGAATGACGAGCTCTTTTTATTTAGAGGCTCTTAAACTCACCGTCACTCTAAACAGCGAGGAACGAGGTGACTCAGAATCTATCATCCGGCTGAGCAGTGGTTAGCTGAGCGGGAAAGAATAGGAGCTTGCTGATACCAGATTCTTAGTTTCGCTGCGGCTCGCTAGAATGACGGACTCTTTTGATTTAGAGGCTCTTAAAGTCATCGTCATTCTGAACAACGAGGAACGAGTGTTGTTCAGAATCTATCGTCCGATTGCGCAGTGGCCAAGGTGAGTGCGAAAGAATAGGAGCTTGCTGTTATGAGATTCTTAGTCTCGCCAAGGCTCGCTAGAATGACGCTCCCCTTTGGTTTAGAGGTTGTTAAAGTCATCGTCATTCTGAACAACGAGGAACGAGTGTGAACCAGAATCTATCGTCCGGTTGAGCAGTGGCTAAGGTGAGTGCGAAAGAATAGGTGCTTGTTGTTACCAGATTCTTAGCCTTGCTAAGGTTCGCTAGAATGACGATCCTTTTTGGTTTGGAGGCTGTTAAAGTCATCGTTATTCTGAACAGAGAGGTGCGAGTGTGGTTCAGAATCTATCATCCGATTGTACGGTGGTTTAGGTGAACGGGAAAGAATAGGAGCTTGCTGTTACGAGATTTTTAGTCTCGCTAAGGCTCGCTAGAATGACGAGCTCTTTTTATTTAGAGGCTCTTAAAGTCATCGTCATTCTGAACAACGAGGAACGAGGTGGTTCAGAATCTATTATCCGATTGTGCGGTGGTTTAGGTGAGCGGGAGAGAATAGGAGCTTGCTGTTACCAGATTCTTAGTCTCGCTGCGGCTCGCTAGAATGACGGACTCTTTTGATTTAGAGGCTGTTAAACTCACCGTCATTCTGAACTGCGAGGAATGAGCGTGGTCCAGAATCTATCGTCCGGTTGAGCAGTGGTTAAGCTGAGCGGGAAAGAATAGGAGCTTGCTGTTACGAGATTTTTAGTCTCGCTAAGGCTCGCTAGAATGACGATCCTTTTTGGTTTGGAGGCTGTTAAAGTCATCATCATTCTGAACAGCGAGGGACGAGTGTGATTCAGAATCTAGGCGCAGAGTGCTCTGAGATTGAAATAAACTGCCTGAGCTTGCGAATTACAACGGAAAAGTAACAGCGAATAATGAAGGAGAATGAATCATCGATAAGACACCTTGCGTTTATATCCTAACGTCAAATAACAACGCCGTTCTCTACATAGGTGTTACCAGTCAGCTGCCCCAAAGAATATGGCAACATAAAAATGGAGTAGTGGAAGGATTTACTAAGAAATACAACGTTCATAAGCTCGTTTGCTTTGAGCTATTCGACGATATGGCTACGGCTATAAACCGAGAAAAGCAGCTCAAGCAGTGGAAGCGTGAGTGGAAGTTAGCCTTGGTAAGAGAAACGAACCCTAACTTTCTCGATCTATCTACTGAGTATCAGTAAAAATCATCCCTATCTTTAAACGCATTTAAGCTAACCACATCCGCTTTTTGTGTCGGTGTCGCTTCCCCTTCTAGCGCTGCTTTGAACTTTACGACCTGTTTTTGCAACTCGTTCATCAATACCACATTGGTGTGATGAGGGTTTTTACACGTGCTGATGACTCTATCAATGTGGCTTTGTTGAGCCCACAATCTTTCTTTCATATCTTCTGATGCGCTTTCGATCATCTCTTTCGCCATCTCATGACGAAATTGCTCAAAAGCTTCTGGGTCTCGCTCTGCCATTTGAACCATTTCATCGAATGGAGGAAGCGTTTGGGATGGGATATGACGTAGAGTAGACATCGATGCTCTCCAAATCCTTATGGAAATTGCCTTTAGTTACTAAAAGCCTATACCACTAGAAAGAGGAGAGAGGATGAATTCTTCAGCCGTCTCACTTATAAGAGAAGCTTTCAAGCTTGAGATTGAATAAGTGCGGCATGTCGATGCTTGGTTGTGGTGGTTACTGCAGTTGTTGGATGCGGTAAACGCAGCGTCTTTGGCCACTAATGATGTGTTCGGTACGCTCTACTTTGGTGTCACGTCCAAGTAAAGACTGAAAGACACTTAATTCTGATTGGCACAAGCTTGGGCAGCGAGTTGCGGCTTTACAAATCGGACAGTGATTTTCGATCAAGATGAATCCGTTCTCATCTTTCTCGAGCTCTGCCATATAGCCTTCTTGCTCTCTTAATGTGACGAGTGTTTCTAGTTTGCTTTGCAGAGAGTCGCATTGCTCAAGATGCTGACGATAACTTTGTAACGTGAGTTTTTCCCTTTCTGATGTGACTTTTTCCAGTCCATCTTTGCCAAAGATATGTTCGACAGCTTCTATAAACTGAATAGTCAACTCACCGTGACGGTCAGCAAATTGCTCATGACCTTTTTGAGTGAGAGACCAATGACGAGCAGGGCGACCGACTTTTACTTTTACGTCATGGATAGAAAGAATGCCATCATCTTCTAAACTTTGCAGGTGCTGACGAGCCCCCATGGTTGTCATCCCTAGCTCAGAAGAGAGTTGTTTTGCAGTGACGGAGCCATCACGCTTAACGATTTGCAATATCCTATCTACGGTCTTCATATACCCACCATTTATACGTCAGTACATATTATGCGCGATAGGGTTAGTAAAGAAAAGTGTTGACTTAATTTGAGTGTGGATTTGTAGGCGCTATGTTCATATGAGTCAATATATGTCGTCATTCTGAACAGCGAGGAACGAGGTGATTCAGAATCTATCGTCCGGTTGAGTAGTGGTTGAGGTGTTCAGGAAAGAATAGGAGCTTGTTACTACTAGATTCTTAGTCTCGCTGGGGCTCGCTAGAATGACGAATTCTTTTGATTTAGGGCTAATTAAAACCACCGTCATTCTGAACAACGAGGAACGAGAGTGATTCAGAATCTACTGTCCGGCTGTGCGGAAAGAAAGGCTCAAGCTCAGACTGAGCGAGAGCCTCGAGAAATGCTTAAAGAATAATATCACGCACTTCTGGATCTTTACGATCTAGGTAGTGAGTCGACTTAATGCGACGAATAGTACGGCATCGACCACGCACGAGCAGCGTTTCTGTGGTTGCGATATTGCCTTGGCGAGAGATGCCTTCTAGCAAGTCACCTTTAGTAATGCCTGTTGCTGAAAATACCACATTGTCGCTACGAGCCATGTCTTCCATTTTGAGGACAACATTCGCTTTTACGCCCATTTCATCGCAGCGTTTTAGTTCATCTGCGCCGTAAATGCGGTTTTCTTCAGTATCGCCTTTTACCTCATGACGAGGAAGCAGGCGACCGTGCATGTCACCATCTAGCGCTCGAATTACCGCTGCTGATACAACCCCTTCTGGCGCACCGCCAATACAGTACATCATGTCCACTTCACTGTCTGGCATACAAGTTAGAATAGAGGCAGCGACGTCACCATCAGGCACCGCAAAGACACGTACGCCCATTGCTTGCATTTCTGCAATAACATTATCGTGGCGAGGTTTCGCAAGGGTAATAACGACTAGGGTATCAAGTGGCTTGTTCAGGGCTTTTGCTACGTTCTCTAGGTTTTCTTTTAACGGCTTTTCTAAGTCAATTACGCCTTTTGCACCAGGGCCAACAACCAGTTTTTCCATGTACATATCTGGCGCTTTAAGAAAGCTGCCTTTCTCACCTGCGGCAAGTACGGCTAGTGCGTTCGATTGTCCCATTGCCGTCATACGCGTTCCTTCAATCGGGTCGACTGCAATATCTACTTCATCACCACCAATACCCACTTGCTCACCAATGTACAGCATTGGCGCATCATCGATTTCACCTTCACCAATGACAATTTCACCACTGATATCTGTTTTGTTCAGTAGCGTGCGCATAACTTCAACAGCTGCGCCATCGGCTGCGTTTTTATCGCCACGGCCAAGCCATTTGTAACCAGCCAGAGCTGCACCTTCAGTCACACGGGAAAATGCCATTGCTAAATCGCGTTTCATGATGTCTCCAAGTAAGCAAGAGGGAAGAAGAATTTGCGCGGCGATTCTATCACAAGGTCGAGTAAACGTTTGCCTTTTTGCGAGGCTTTTACTTTATCTAACTTGAATTTGATCAATACTTAGGGCGATTTTCAGCGTAGCGAGACGCAAAATCCTTGCTCAAAAATGCTTCGGCGACAAGAAAAGTCAGCGTTTAGTGAGATTGCGCTGATTTTTTGACCGAATGATGCAAAATATCGAATATAGTGAGTGTTTCTCGTCGCGACGCTGAGTAGAATGAACCTTATATAGGTTAGGTGTGCATCAATCTCGCACATCGTCCCAACGGAATAACATAGGTAGGCCAAGATGTCTTTTGAAGTACTAGAACAACTAGAATCTAAAATTCAAACTGCAGTTGACACAATCACTCTTCTTCAGATGGAAGTCGAAGAGCTGAAAGAAGATAAAGCTAAACTTGCGGAAGAAGCGAACGAGCTTCGCTCTCAACGTGAAGAGCTAGAGCAAAAAGCACAACAGGCACAGCAAGAGCACGCACAATGGCAAGAGCGCATTCGTGCACTACTTGGCAAAATGGACGAAGTGGAATAATTCGGCTTCTTCATTCCAAATTAAAAACACCCGCGTTAAGCGGGTGTTTGTGTTTTAGGGAAGTAGAAAATGTTAAGACAAGGCTAGGCGCTGATAGCTAAGAGAAGACCCTATAACTTAGACACCTAAGACTCGCTATGCTTCTTCATCCAACTCTAAATCAATATTCAATGGTTCAGGCGACAGGATAATTCCGGTGCTATCGGCATAAATATAATCTTCAGGTAAGAAGCTGACGCCGCCAAAGTTGACTGGTACATCCAATTCGCCAATACCCTGGCTGGTCGCTCCAACAGGAATAGAGGCGAGGGCTTGAATGCCTAAGTTCATATCTTCAAGTTCATCTACTTCACGAACACAGCCGTAAACGACAATGCCTTCCCACTCGTTTTCTTCCGCAATGGTTGCGATTTCTGCATCGATAAGGGCTTTACGTAGGGAACCGCCACCGTCAATTAACAAAACGCGACCAAGTCCATCTTGCTCTAATGTCTCGCGGATCAACGAATTATCTTCAAAACACTTGATGGTGGTGATTTGCCCGGCAAATGAAGCGCGACCGCCAAAGTTACTGAACATTGGTTCAACCACATCTACCTGGTCGAGGTAGATATCACAGAGTGCTGAGGTATTGTATTCCATAGCGTACCTTTCTAAACAGAAATTGGTTGTCTTTGAGTATATCTAGGCATTAAGTCAATGCAATGACAATCCTTTTTTAACTTACTAGAGTTTGAGCTACCACAATTGTTGCAAACAAAACGTTGGTGACTAGAGAGCATTTCACGATGACTGGCATCATTGGTGCTATCTGAGCGGGCTTTTGTGTATGCCAAACTGCTTTACCATGATCGGCCACGAAATAAATACTAAGTAAAAATGGCAAGCTAATCCAAACGGGTTTGTCTTGAATTAACAAGTAAGCCGCAAAGGCAAGGATAGCTCCGCCAAGTAAAATAAAGTGGTACTGTTTGGCTTTACGTTGACCTAAGCGTACCGCCACCGTACGTTTACCACACTCTCGGTCGTTCTCTATATCACGCATATTGTTGATGTTGAGTACTGCAACGGCGAGTAAACCGCAGCCTAAAGCAGGTAAGAATAGCGTGGTGTCTACGTGACCGGTATGCAAGAAGTAGGTACCGGATACGCCGAGTAAACCAAAAAACAAGAACACTGATATATCGCCAAGCCCCACGTAACCGTATGGTTTGCTACCCATGGTATAAGCAATGGCTGCGAGAATGGCCAAAATTCCCAGCCCGATAAAAGTAACAATGCTTTCCAGTGAACTTAGTGAATAGAAAACTAACACCAAGCCTGAGATTGCGGTCAGAACGATGTTAAAGATAATCGCTTGTTTCATCTGTTTAGCACTTACCGCGCCAGACTGCATCGCTCGTAATGGGCCAAGGCGTTTGTCGTTATCTGTACCTTGAACGGCATCGCCGTAGTCGTTCGCAAGATTGGATAGAATTTGCAGCAACGTCGCGGTTACGAAAGCCATGATGGCAATTGTCGGTGAAAAATGACCCGCCGAGTAGGCGAGTACACTACCCGTTAAGATAGAGACTAATGCCAGAGGTAGTGTTTTTGGGCGAGCGGCTTCAAGCCAGATCTGTAAAGATTGTTTCATGGAAATTTCGTGCTAGTAACCAATGTGCCCAGTATAAGCACAAAGAGGCAGATACGCTATTGACCTAAAACAACTCAACTAGAAGTCAAAGGGCGATTCAGAATCTATCGTCCGGTTGTGCGGTGGTGAAGGCGAGTGAGGAAAGAAAGGCGTTTGCTGTTAGCAGATTCTTAGTCTCGCTTGAGCTCGCTAGAATGACGAGATCTTTTTGATTTAGGTGTTGTCAAAGTCACCGCCATTCTGAACAACGAGTGTGATTCAGAATCGATCATCCGATTGTGCGGTGGTGAAGGGGAGTGGGAAAGAATAGGCGTCTGCTGTTACCAGATTCTTAGTCTCGCTTGAGCTCGCTAGAATGACCAGGTCTTTTGATTTAGATGTTGTCAAAGTCACCGTCATTCTGAGCAACGAGGAACGAGGTGATTCAGAATCTATCATCCGATTGTGCGGTGGTGAAGGCGAGTGGGGAAAGAAAGGCGTTTGCTGTTAGCAGATTCTTAGTCTCGCTTAAGCTCGCTAGAATGACGAGCTCTTTTGATTTAGATGTTGTCTAAGTCACCGTCATTCTGAACAGCGAGGAACGAGGTGATTCAGAATCTATCGTCCCAATAGTGCCGTGGTTAAGGTGAGTTGGAAAGAATAGGCGTCTGCTGTTAGCAGATTCTTAGTCTCGCTTGAGCTCTTAGAATGACGAGATCCTTGATTTGGGTGTTGTCTAAGTCACCGTCATTCTGAACAGCGAGGAACGAATGTGATTCAGAATCGATCATCCGATTGTGCGGTGATTAAGGTGAG
>NZ_JAWOTE010000012.1:151804-159178 GCF_033338695.1 Vibrio sp. Vb1166
AGTCACCGTCATTCTGAACAGCGAGGAACGAATGTGATTCAGAATCGATCATCCGATTGTGCGGTGATTAAGGTGAGAGAGGAAAAATAGGCGTCTGTTGTTACCAGGTTCTTAGTCTCGCTAGATCTCGCTAGAATGACCAGACCTTTTGATTTAGATGTCGTCTAAGTGACCGTCATTCTGAACAGCGAGGAACGAGTGTGATTCAGAATCCATCATCCGATTGTGCAGTGGTTAAGGTGAGAGAGAAAGAATAGGCGTCTGCTGTTAGCAGATTCTTAGCCTCGCTTGAGCTCGCTAGAATGACGAGATCCTTGATTTGGGTGTTGTCTAAGTCACCGTCATTCTATACAAAAAGCCCAGAAACAAGGTTCTGGGCTTTGGTAAAATAGATTGCGATTAAAGAATAAAGCGGCTTAGATCTTCATCTTCAATTGTGTCGCCTAGGCGCGCTTTCACGTAAGCGGAATCAATAACGAATTTAGCGCCAGATTGCTCCGCTGCGTCGTAAGAGATTTCATCCATCAAGCGTTCCATTACGGTGTGTAAGCGACGAGCACCGATGTTTTCTGTGCTTTCGTTGACCGTCCATGCCGCTTCCGCGATTTGCGTGATGCCGTCTTCTGTGAATTCGATGTCCACATCTTCCGTTTTCATCAACGCAACGTACTGCTCTGTTAGAGAGGCTTTTGGTTCTGTCAGAATGCGTTTGAAGTCGTTGCTGCTTAGTGCTTCTAGCTCAACACGAATTGGTAGACGACCTTGCAATTCTGGGATCAAGTCAGATGGTTTTGCCACTTGGAATGCACCAGATGCAACAAACAGAATATGGTCTGTTTTTACCATGCCGTGCTTGGTTGATACCGTGCTGCCTTCAATCAATGGAAGTAGGTCGCGCTGAACACCTTCGCGTGAAACGTCTGGGCCTGAGCTCTCGCCGCGTTTACAGATCTTGTCGATCTCATCGATAAATACGATGCCGTTGTTTTCAACGTTGAAAATCGCTGCTTCTTTTAGCTCTTCTTGGTTTACCAGTTTCGCCGCTTCTTCTTCCGCTAACGCTTTCATTGCGTCTTTGATTTTCAGCTTACGTTTTTTCTTAGTGTCGCCTGCCAGGTTTTGGAACATGCCTTGCAGCTGGTTAGTCATCTCTTCCATACCAGGAGGCGCCATGATCTCTACGCCCATTTGTGGTGCGGCTACGTCGATTTCAATTTCTTTATCGTCTAGTTGGCCTTCACGCAGTTTCTTACGGAAGATCTGGCGAGTGTGAGAAGACTCTTCCGTTTGCTCTGCTTGACCCCAGCTATCACGTGCTGGTGGCAGTAGCGCATCAAGAATGCGTTCTTCCGCTTGCTCTTCTGCGCGGAATTTCACTTTCTCCATCGCTTGTTGATGCGTCATTTTCACAGCGACATCGGTTAGGTCACGGATGATGGTTTCAACTTCTTTACCAACGTAACCCACTTCGGTGAATTTTGTCGCTTCAACTTTGATGAAAGGGGCATTTGCCAGTTTTGCGAGGCGTCGTGCGATTTCAGTCTTACCAACACCAGTAGGGCCAATCATCAAGATGTTTTTTGGCGTCACTTCGGCACGCAAGCTTTCTTCAAGCTGCATGCGGCGCCAGCGGTTACGAAGTGCAATCGCAACCGAACGCTTGGCTTTTTCTTGACCGATAATGTGGCGGTTCAATTCATGAACGATTTCGCGAGGCGTCATTTCAGACATATTCTTTCCTTACTTCGTTACGATTACGCGGTTGGTTTTTCAGGCTCTACTGTTGAGTCTAGCTCTTCTACCGTGTGGTGATGGTTAGTGAAGACACAAATATCACCCGCGATATTGAGAGCTTTTTCCGCGATCTCACGAGCATCTAGATCTGTGTTTTCTAGTAGGGCGGTTGCGGCAGCTTGTGCGTAAGCACCACCAGAGCCAATCGCAATCAGGTCGTGTTCTGGCTGTACGACATCACCATTACCGGTAATGATTAACGATGCGGTTTCGTCGGCAACGGCAAGTAAGGCTTCGAGCTTGCGCAAAGCACGATCGCTACGCCAGTCTTTGGCTAGCTCAACTGCCGCTTTGGTTAGGTGACCTTGGTGCATTTGCAGTTTGCTTTCGAAGCGCTCAAAAAGGGTGAAGGCATCCGCAGTACCGCCGGCAAAGCCCGCTAGTACTTGGTTGTTGTATAGGCGGCGAACTTTGCGCGCATTACCTTTCATTACGGTATTGCCTAGAGATACTTGGCCATCACCCGCGATGACGACTTTATTATTTCGACGTACAGATACAATGGTAGTCACAGTCGACCTCTTGATTATTTCTCTTTGGATTTAATTCAGTATATGGGGGAGGAGAAATGGGGATTCAAGGGGGCAAAAAGAAAGGCCCTAGGATCTTAGCTCCTAGGGCCTGAGTTTAAAGATTTTCTTTCCAAATCGCACACGGCTCGATTTTCGCGCGTTGCAGTTTATGACGGTCACGTTCTGCATCACGTTTGAACTTATACGGACCTAGCACCACGCGATACCATGAACTGCCTTCTTTCTTACGAATCTTGCTCGACATCCCTTGGAACGCGATTGCAAGCTTGCGCTCTTCGGCTTGTGCCTGAGTTTTGTACGCGCCACACTGCATGATGTAAGGAATTTTAGAAACTTCAATTTCTTTGGCCACAACTTCAACTTCACGTTTCGGTAGTGACTCAACATATTCCCATTTTTCTTCTGGTGGTGGCGGCAAGTCTTTTTTCGGCTTTGGTTTGCTGACAGTGGTTGTTGGCTGCTTCACGACTGGTTGTTTAGGTTCTGGGTCGCTACTCAAAAGGTAAAGACCATAGCCAAAACCGCCCACGAGCAAGATAGCGAGCAGGCCACTGCGCCAAGGTTTTTTTCTTCTCGGCGGCTGTTTTTTTGTCGACTTTTTTGGGGCGCCTCGCCCCCGTCTTACATAATCTCTATTTGCCACGGTTATTTCTGGTCATCAAGGATTCTTGCAAATATGTTAATCCAGAACGAGTTGAGAAAACACCCTATTGATAGAATCTTGATAGCTAAAGCGCGACAACGCCCGAGTGTAGGAGTGTGTTTCTGTTCTCGCTTATATTTATTCGGGGATATACAAAAAGCAGGAGGGGTAAATAAAAAAGCGGCGCCTTAGCACCGCTTTGGGGATGAATACCTAATCTTTAGGTTAAGGGCGCTGTGGTGGCGCTGCACTTCCACGAATGACGAGATTAGTTTCAAGCAGACGCGAGCCTGAATGCACGTCGTGGCCTTTTAACATCTCGAGCATCATTAGCATCGCTTGTCGACCAATCTCATAGCGAGGTTGAGAGATGGTGGTCAACGGTGGATCGCAGTACTGAGCGAAGTTAATGTCATCAAAGCCCACAACAGAGAGATCTTGCGGTACTCGTAAGCCAAGCTTTTTCGCTTCTTGAATTGCGCCGATGGCCATTGTGTCACAGTGACAGAAAATAGCCGTTGGTGGTTCTGGCAATTCGAGCAGTTTACGAACGGCTTTTGCTCCGCCATCAAAAGAGAACTCAGTAATGACACTATATTGTGGATCTTTATTGATGCCGGCACGGCGCAGGGCTTGTTGGTAGCCTTGCTGGCGGAACTGACACAATATTGCTGTATCTGGTCCAGAGATTTGAGCAATGCGTTTATGACCTAATTGGGTCAGGTAATTCACCGCTTCAAATGCTGAGGTCAGGTTATCAATATGTACTGTCGGAAGCTCGAGCTCTGGCGCAAATTCACACGCCATTACCATCGGAGGTAAGTTCTTTTGCTCTGGCTTACTGACATCGAATGGTAGATCTGTACCAAGCAGTAGCATTCCATCTGCCTGCTTAGTAAATACGAGGTTAACGAAAGAGCTTTCGCGTTTCTTCTGTTGTCCGCTATCGCCCAGCAGGACTAGATAGCCATGTTCCATGGCTGCATCTTCAATACCGCGAATAATTTCAGAAAAATAAGGATCACAGATGTCGGGAACGATAGTAACAATGGTTTTTGATTCGTTTCTACGTAAGTTACGCGCTAATGAGTTTGGAGAATAACCCGCTTCAAGTACGGCATCTTCTACTCTCTTTCTTGTAGAAGAAGAGACTTTCTCTGGATTCATTAAGGCTCGAGATACCGTAGCCGTAGACACTCCCGCAAGCTGGGCAACATCCTTCATTGTCGCCATAGTTTTTAACCTCTCATTTATTTTTTGCCAAGATGACGTTATTCCGGTTTGAAATCAGAGTAATCAAACCGAGTTAGAGCTGTATTTGCTCTTCGCTCAGTTCGTGTTAACGAGTGGGAAAATGGATTCTTCACCGCGATATCAATTTGTGGGAATAGTCATTGTTTTAATCTAAGCCTGTGCAAACAAGTCACTTTAGACTTTTCTAATTTGGATAGTCTATTCATTTCTAAAGTGAAAGTTACGGTCTGTTTAACAAAAATTGTAATCTTGGTGTGATTCTGGTCACATTAAATGGTAATTCATTACATAGTTAAACGTTTGCTAGCTGAGATCTTGTGGTTCTATGTCTAAATTCCAGCGTACTTTCTTAGCGTTTGGCAACAACTCAATAGCAGGTTTGGCACTGGTTAATAACTTTTGCATCAATGAACGATGCTGAGTTTGCAGTAATAGTTGCCAACGGTATTTACCAGCCCGCTTGGCCAAAGGTGAAGGAGTAGGGCCTAACACCATGCAGGAATCATCGAACAGAGGGTGTGACTCTAACGTAAAGCGAACTTGACGCAGGAAGTCTTCAACTATCTCACTTTGGTTCGCCTCTGCTTTAAACAGAGTCAAGAAACTATAAGGCGGAAGCTGAGCCAGTTTGCGTTCTTCCAGAGCTGTCATAGCAAAGTGGCGATAGTCTTTTTGAAGCAGGGCCTGCAGCAAGCTGTGCTCAGGATGGTGGGTTTGTAGGATAACCTCGCCAGGTTTACTTGCGCGGCCGGCACGACCTGCGACTTGAATAAACAACTGCGCTAGTCGCTCGGAAGCGCGGAAGTCACTACTATAAAGAGAGCCATCAACATCCAAAAGAGCAACGAGCGTTACATTTGGAAAATGGTGCCCCTTAGCCAGCATTTGGGTGCCAATCAGAATTTGATGTTCACCTTTACGAATCGATTCAAGGGCATCTTCCAAACTACCTTTGCGACGTGTGCTGTCTCTGTCGATGCGAATGGCTTTGTATTCTGGAAATAACTGAGCCAATTGTTGTTCGAGTTGTTCCGTTCCTACGCCGACGGTAACCAATTGAGTTGAACCACACCCCTGACATTGATGAATTACCGGTTGTTGTGAGCCGCAGTGATGGCAGCGTATTTCGTTGCTGTAATGGTGGAACGTATAGTACGCATCACAGCGTTTACATTCTGCAATCCAACCGCATTCATGGCACATCAAAGCGGGCGAAAAGCCTCGGCGGTTAAGAAACAACATTACTTGATTGCCAGCTTTTAAATGCTTGCGCATCTCGGCAATCAGTTGGGCAGATAAGCCACTTTCTAAATACTGACCTTTTACATCTAACACTTTATTAGTGGTTGGCACGGCAGAGCCAGCTCGTTGGGTTAGTGTTAAATGGTGATATTTGCCTGACAAGGCATTGTGCAATGTCTCCAGTGCAGGTGTGGCTGAGCCCAGAACAATCGGAACTTGTTCTTTATGAGCGCGCATTACAGCAACATCGCGTGCATGATAACGCAAGCTATCTTGCTGTTTGTAAGAGGTGTCATGTTCCTCGTCCACAATGATAATCCCGAGATCAGCAAAAGGCGCGAGTAGGGCAGAGCGTGTGCCGATAATGATTCCGGCCGCTTTGTCGCGTGCAGAAAGCCACGCATTCAGACGCTCCGTCTCGTTTAACCCTGAGTGGATGACGTCAACTGGCACATTAAAACGGCGTTTAAAGCGGTTGATGGTTTGGGGCGTTAAGCCAATCTCTGGTACTAAAACCAAGGCTTGTTTCCCTTGCTCTAAAACTGGCTTGATAAGGTTGAGGTACACTTCTGTCTTACCTGAGCCCGTGACGCCTTCTAATAAATAGGAGGCAAAACCTGTTTGGCTATTTACACTCGCAATAGCCAGCGCTTGTTCGTGGTTGAGCTTTGGCTTTTCGACGTTGCATTCAACGTGCTGTCCCCACTGGGTGATTACAGGCTTCTTCTCGATACGTTCAATCCAGCCTTTCTCTTCTAAAGACTTTAGTACTGTTGAGGCTATCTCTTGGTCGACAAATTCCTGGTGAGGCAAAGCGCCGTTAACCAACATTTGCAAGACCTTCTGTTGTTTGACCGCTCGACGATCAAGCCCTTGCATCAGCTTGTCTTTACCGGATTCGGTAATTTGCCACTCTTGTAGCGTCGCAAAATCTGCAGGCTTTCCTTTACGTAGAGCTGCTGGCATCGCATTGTGTAGCGTATCTCCAAGTGGGTATTGGTAGAACTGGCTGCACCAAGTCAGCAACGAATAAAGCTTTTCAGACCATATCGGCTGAGAATCAAGAACTGCTTTGATTGGCTTGAGTTGATCTTTGGGAAAGTCCGAGTGATTAACCATCGCGGTGACGATGCCAACTAACGTTTGGCGTCCAAAAGGTACGGAAACACGTCCACCAATGATCGGAAACAGGTGCCCCGGAATGGCGTAATCAAATTGTTTGTCGAGCGGAACGGGTAATGCCACTCTAGCAATGGTTGGACGCATAAATTCTTAGCTATTAAAAAAGAGGGAAAGGAAATGAGAGTCTATTAAAATCGGTATGGAAATTCGAGTAAAGCTATGTGATTCAGCGTGAATCGTGCCTCTATGATTAGTCTGGCTAAAAAAGTGGCGAAAAAGTTGCCAAATGTGTTGATCCGAGCAATGTGATTCTTTACTATATCGCGCCTTGAGATATGGCTTCGGCAATTAGTTGATGCGGTATCCCATTTTATTATTAATTGCGTGTGGTGTGCGGCTTAGATTCGTATAGCGACACGGCCTACTATTGAGGTTATCCCATGAAAGCTGGTATCCACCCAGAATACAAAGCAGTAAAAGCGACTTGTTCTTGCGGCAACTCTTTTGAGTTCAACTCTACTCTAGGTAAAGAGTCTATCCACCTAGACGTATGTGACAAGTGTCACCCATTCTACACTGGTAAGCAACGTATCGTTGATACAGGCGGCCGTGTTGATCGCTTCAACAAGCGTTTCGGTGCACTATCAAGCGGTAAGAAATAATAGCAGCCGCTATTACGATTACAGTTTAGAAAAGGACGCTTCGGCGTCCTTTTTGTTTTCAGCCCTAAACCACCTACTTCAGTAGGTGGTTATCATCCGTTTCGGCTTTGCCTGTAAAACTACT
>NZ_JAWOTE010000013.1:0-152750 GCF_033338695.1 Vibrio sp. Vb1166
AGTCATCATCGAGGCCAGTTACTGTGTATAGATGAAGGGCTAATTCAGGTCAAAACCGATGAAGGAACGTGGATACTACCACCTCACCGAGCTGGTTGGATCCCCCCGGGTTCGATGCACAGTGTTTATTTTTGTGGTTCTCTGAAAGGTCGTTCATTACTGTTTACTCCAGAGAGTTGTGAGTGGTTTCCAATGGGACCTTGTGTGATCCAACTGAGCGATATGTTGAAAGCCCTATCGGTTAGAGCATCGATATGGAGCAAAACAGACGATCTATCCATACAGTCTTTACGTATTCTTGCCGTAATATCCGATGAAATCGTCAATAGCCCTCATGAGTCACTCCACATCCCACTGCCCAGAGATCCGAGACTGCAAAAAGTTACTCAAGCAATTTTAATAGACCCAAACAGCAAACATTCTGTGGAGCATTGGGCCAATATTGGGGCAGTCTCATCTCGGACGTTAAGACGATTGATTCGAAGTGAGTTAAACATGAGTTTTAGTGAATGGCGGCAACAAGTACTGCTAATACATTCATTAGAAATGATAGCTCGAGGGGAATCGGTGGGAGATATTGCACATGCTTTAGGTTATTCGACGCCCAGCAACTTTATCGCGATGTTTCGTCGGGTCTATGGCGATTCACCTACGCGTTACTTTTCTAATCGCGGAATATAATTTCCGTGCTCGCATGCTCATGATGTTCCCCTAATTATCTTTAATCAAAAAAGGTAAATATTGAAAAGATTAATTGTTATGTTATAACATTGCCTTGTTTGGGGCTCTACAATTTGTTGTTTAAAGAATTGATCTCACAACCAGTAGTCTCCTATTGAGAGTAAACGTTGATTTCTTCACAAGCGTTGTCTGACTTGACTCTACATGGGGTGGGACTGTGTCAATATGTCCGTGAACTAGAGCGAAATCGTAACGATTACTAGGTCTCATAGCCCTAGAAAATCAACGTTATTAAAACCTTTACCTGACCTTTTTAACGCTTGGGAGGAAGATATATGAGCATTGATGTAGTTGAGAACCCGCTTCGTGTCCAAACAACATCATCGTTGGCGATATCGACATCAGCGAACATACTTAGCGACATCTACAAACCAGAGCACAATATTGCCATATGGCAGCGAACGCTCTCGAAAGAGTTGACGAAGGACATTAATCTGATGCTGGCACAGGAGCCTAGATTGGCACTGGTACAAAGTGTCACGCCAGATGATGCTGCACAATGGGTACGAAGCAAGTTAGAGGGCTATGCGTGTGCTGATGCGCTGAGTGAAGATGTTGCTTTAATCGTCGATATGTTCTGCTGTTTGTTTGAGGTTAAAGAAGCAGGTTTGAGGCTAACTCGCCTAGACAGCCCGATGTGCCCGAAATTTCACTTTGATCGTGTGCCTTGCAGACTTGTCATAACTTATACCGGCCGAGCGACCGAATGGTTAACCAACGATACCATTGATCGCACTAAACTCGGTGCCGGTAGTCTTGGTCAACCTGATCACCTATCGGGATTATACGACTCTGAAAGTGCAATACGACGAATGCAGCCTGGCGATGTTGCCCTGCTCAAAGGAAGTGGTTGGGAAGGCAATGAAGCCACTGGAGTTATACATCGCTCTCCACATGTTGCAGACAATGAACGTCGCTTACTACTCACATTGGATTTCATCTAGAGATATGAGAAAGCTCAAAACGGTAGATGACGTCATGAAGCAGGTAGAGAAAATCTGCCTGCTGCGAGGTAAACAACTTACTACTAAACGGAAATTGATACTGACTTCACTGCTATATGCGGAGAAGCCGCTTTCTGCCTACGAACTAGTTGACTACTGCAATCACAACTTTTCTCAAAACATTCAAGCGATGTCGGTTTATCGAATACTCGATTTCCTTGAAGCAGAGCACTTTGTCCATAAGCTCAATACATCTAGTAAATACGTCGTTTGTTCTCAAATCGCGTGCGATCAGGAGCATGGCGTTCCACAGTTTTTGATTTGCTCTCAGTGTGGAAAGGTTAGTGAAATAGCGGTTGAAGCCAATGTTATTTCTAGCGTATGTGCGAAAGCCATACAAGAAGGCTTCACTGTTCTTAGCCCACAATTTGAGATTTCCTGTGTTTGCGATGAATGCGCAAAGCGCCCGCTATGAGGCGGACACACGATTTCCCCTTATAGCTTCACAAGGTGACCGAGTATTAGCCACCTTTTCAAATTATCTAAAGAATGAATTATGTCAGCAACATTGATTAAAAACGCTCGGGTGGTCAACGAAAGAGCCATTACCGAAACAGATTTACGTATTGTTGATCAAAGAATTGACAAGATTGCTACTAATATATCCGTACAACACGGAGATATTGTAATTGATGCTAAAGGGGCTTACTTACTGCCAGGCATGATTGACGATCAAGTGCATTTCCGAGAGCCAGGGCTGACACATAAAGGCACAATTGCAAGTGAGTCGCGGGCAGCGGTGGCCGGCGGTATTACAAGCTACATGGAAATGCCCAATGTTAGTCCGGCTACAACGACTATTGACTCGTTAGAGCGCAAGTTCGCTCTCGCTAAAGAAAGCTCGTTTGCGAATTATTCTTTCTACCTCGGTGCAACCGAAGACAATCTTGAACAGATTAAACAACTTAACCCCAAACAACATTGTGGTGTGAAAGTATTTATGGGGGCATCAACAGGAAATTTGTTAGTCGAAGATCCGCAAGCGTTAGAGTCAATTTTTCGTGACTCTCCAGTACTCATTGTTACTCATTGTGAAAGTGGAACTGTTATTAAACAAAACCAGCAAAAGCAAAGGCTTAAGAAGCCAGGTTTCACTATCGAAGACCATCCCATTTTGCGTGACGAAGAGGCCTGTTACGCTTCATCTTCTTATGCGGTAGAACTTGCCAAAAAGTATCACAGCCAACTGCATGTGCTGCACATCACAACGGCGAAGGAGCTAGCACTTTTTGACGAGGGAGACATTCGAGATAAATCAATCACCGCGGAGGCTTGTGTTCACCATCTTTGGTTCAGCAACAAAGATTATGGCGCTCTTGGTAATTTGATCAAATGTAATCCTTCAATCAAGTTTCCTAGTGACCGCGATGCGTTGTTAAAAGCGTTAAATACGGGGCAAATAGATATCATTGCAACAGACCACGCTCCTCACACTTGGCAAGAAAAACAAGTGCCTTACGAGCAGGCTCCAGCCGGACTGCCGTTAGTTCAGCATGCGTTACTTACTCTCTTCGAGCATGTCCGTTTAGGTCATATGAGTTTGACTCAAGTAGTCGAAAAAACTGCGCACAACCCGGCCATTCGCTATGGCATTCAAGGCCGAGGTTTTATTCGTGAAGGTTACTACGCCGATTTGGTGTTGGTTGATGCTCATACCCCAACACGAGTTAGCAACGAAAACAGTTTATATCACTGTGGTTGGTCGCCTTTTGCTGGACATGAATTTTCAGCTCAAATTCAAAAGACTTGGGTCAATGGCGCGCTAGTTTATGCCAATAACAAAGTCATCGATAAACCAGCTGGAGCGATGCGTTTATCCTTCAATCGTTAAGTCGCTGACCGTAAAAAAAGAGCCATAAACAAACTGGAAGCATTATGTTAAGAAGAAACCCAACGGGCCATATGCCACAGGTGTCCTCAACAGCCTTTATCGATCCAACCGCTATTATCTGTGGCAAAGTCATTATTGAGGATAACGTTTTTATTGGACCCTATGCTGTTATTCGAGCTGACGAAGTTAATAACCATGGAGACATGGAAGCTATCGTCATCAAACGTGACACCAATATCCAAGATGGTGTCGTAATTCACTCTAAGGCAGGGGCTGCGGTGACCATTGGTGAGCGCTCATCCATTGCTCATCGTTCGATTATTCATGGTCCTTGCCAGGTTTGTGATGATGTTTTCATTGGCTTCAACTCCGTCGTGTTCAATAGCGTCATCGGTGAGAGGTGTGTTATTCGTCATAACTGTGTCGTCGATGGCCTCGATTTACCCGCTTATTTCCATGTACCACCGATGACCAATATTGGTGTCGGTTTTGATTTAGAGAGTATCTCTAAAGTGCCGCCAGAATATTCAGCTTTTTCCGAATCCGTCGTTTCTGCCAACCATGAACTAGTCCAAGGCTACCGGAGAATTGCCAATGAACTTTAATAAGCCACTGATTTCGCGAGTGCCGACTAACATCATCACTGGCTTTCTCGGGGTGGGGAAAACATCGGCAATAATGCACTTATTGACCCATAAACCGAGTCATGAACGTTGGGCTGTATTGGTCAATGAATTTGGCGAAGTTGGTATTGATGGCAGCTTGTTACAAGGCCAAAAAAAACAACAAGACCAAGTGTTTATTCGAGAGGTCCCCGGGGGATGTATGTGCTGTGCAGCAGGTCTTCCGATGCAAATCGCCTTAAATCAATTATTGTCTGAAGCAAGGCCAGATCGATTGTTGATTGAACCTACAGGCCTTGGTCATCCTAAAGAAGTACTGCAAGTGCTATCGACCGAGTATTATCGTCAAATTCTCGCTTTGCAAAAAAACATTACTTTAGTCGATGCACGTAAACTATCGGATCCTAAGTACACTGAGCATGAAACGTTTAACCAGCAAATCACTATCGCAGATACAGTGGTAGGTAATAAGCGCGATCTCTATCAAGATGAAGATGAGCAAAAGCTGACGGCTTATATAGCAAAGCTCGGTCTGCGGGAAACAAAAGTGATTTTCGCTGAACATGGCGCTATCCCTTTTCATGAATGTGAGGGAGCGACTCGTATTGACGTGCAAAAAACGCCCTCTGTTCTTTATCGTGAAAGAGAGAAAAAGTCACTTGTTCCTGAGTTGCCTATGCCTGAGAGCGGCATTCTAAAAGCAACCAATCAGGGGGAAGGTTTCTACAGTATCGGTTGGCGTATATCCGCTGAAAACGTGTTCGATCATCAAAAGCTGAGATTATTGCTGCTCGACCTCAAGGTCGAACGAATGAAAGCGGTTTTTATCACGGGAAGCGGTATTTTTGGTTACAATCTAACATCAGATGGACTCACAGAGTTTGAACTAGACGAGTGTTCAGAAAGCCGCCTAGAACTGATCTCTTCCGGTCTAGATGACCAATTTGAAGATAGATTATTTCGATGTTTGGAGAAGGCATCATGATAGAAAAGAGAAAACTCTCCTTTTAACCATAATGTCTTACCTCCTTAAAATTCTAGTGGGGTTTCTTTTAAAGCTGCGCTTAGGGCACTTATGCTGCCGTATTAGGGTGGGGTTAGTACCCGTATTTTCTGCCTATGCGGTTCAGGCACAGTTTTATTCATGGGGGGAGGTATCCACGTTACACGTGGCCTAATTACTTGCTTTAAGTTACACGGAAGAAACACGTCTTTTTTTAGCGAGGGCCATTGCTATATTTGCGGTACTGTAGGCGCTCTCATTGATAAAGTGCGGGTAAATTTCCCCTTTGCCATTCCAATGGATATCATAACCAGCGAAAGTCGCTAATAAAGGTGCTCCTGGTTTGACCGCCTCAAAATCTCTGCCACAAATAGTAGGGTGTACTAGTGCTTGCCGCATACCCTCTTGATCAAGTGGAACCCTGATTTCTTCGGTGTAAAAAAACGCCTCATAATCGCTCAGTAAGCCTATTTGGTTGAGGTTGTGCTTTTCAACATAGTCCAATACTGCGGTAAGCATCTGTTTCATCAACTCCAACGTACTGTACTCTAGCGCACCATGTGCTTGCGCCCCGACCTCAATCATTATTCCATATTGCCCAGCAGTACAAAGGTAAGGTTGCTCTTGCCATTCTTTTCGCTCTTCGAAAAGGACATGTGCTGATGGCATTCGTTGTTTGACGTACGCGCCCAGTTTCCGATAAAACACATCGTTAGAAAGCAAAATCAACGTCGCTCCCATATTGCTTGTTGTATTGTGCAGGTCAACAATCAACAGTTTTTCTTGGTTTGCATATTTCTCGATAAATTGATGTGCAATCTTGCTTTCATGCAAATCAGGACAATGATTGCTATTCATTGCTGAGAACTCGCGATTTAAGTCTGTATCGATGTATCGGACGTTGTGTTTTGCTGCTTCGGAGTTTGCGATGATCGAGCAGGCTGAAAAGGTTGATCTATTGACAGAGTAACGTTTTTCTTTGATTAGTTTATGTAAATAAATACCAGAAAGTTCGTTTCCGTGTGTTCCTGCAACGATAAGTGCTGAATTGAATGTGTTCATTATTGAGCCTTCTCAAAGAGAATGGGTTGAATGACTGGTCTTCTCTTAGCCAATCCAGTGAACTGAATAAACGTTTACTAAACTGAGTAAAAACAATCCTAGATATGTTATAACATAACAATCGTTGTTATTGATACTTAGTTTCTCATGAGTCAGTTTAAATTTATTGCTTTAATCGTTGCTGTGTTTTGTTTTTCGGTCGCTTTGCTTCTACCTACAGAGGATGAGCCAAATCAAGATAGTCACAGCACTCAACTGAATCAAAGCAGTGATTCGTCACCACCTCCATCATCAAAGATAGTGGTTCCCTCAGATAGCAGTTTGACTCCGTTGCCTAAACCTAAACAAATACACTACATAGTTAAAGTGGGAGATACGCTCAGTGGTATCTTCGCTCAATTGGGTCTCCCTTACGGTATTTTGCAGCAAATTCTCTCAGTTGATCTTGATCACCTCCAGCTAGATATGATTGAGCCCGGAGAAGAGCTTGAATTAGTGATGGATGACATGGGGCAATTGAGTCGACTAATTTATCATATGAGCCTTGTAGAGAAGGCTATCTACACTAGAGAAAACGATGGCTCCTTCTCTTACGAATTTCAGGAAATTTCAGGGGAATGGCGTGAAACCTTATTTTCGGGAGAAATCAAAGGGAGTTTTTCAGTCTCGGCACATCGAGTAGAATTGGCATCAGGCCACGTCGCAAATATTACGCAGGTGATGAAAGATAAGATTGATTTTGCGCGATCTCTTAGAGCCGGTGACCGTTTCGATATATTAGTGAAACAGCAATATTTAGGTGAACACAAAACTGGCAATAGTGAGATTAAGGCTATTTCTTTTAACTTAGCGAAGGGCGAAGTCGCTGCATTTCTAGCCGAGGATGGACGGTTCTATGATAGAGCTAGTAACAGTTTGGAGCGAGCGTTTAACCGTTATCCTGTCGATAGGGCATACCGCCGAATCACCTCTGGGTTTAACCCTAAGCGTAAACACCCAGTGACGGGAAGAGTCACCCCGCATAACGGAACGGATTTCGCGACACCAATCGGTGCGCCAGTTTATTCTACTGGGGATGGAAAAGTAATTGCGGTCCGCAAGCACCCTTATGCCGGTAATTATTTAGTGATTGAACATAACAGTGTGTACAAAACTCGTTACCTACACTTGAATAAAATCTTGGTTAAAAAAGGTCAAGTTATAAAGCGTGGGCAAAAAATAGCCCTCTCTGGGAATACTGGTCGTTCAACCGGACCACATTTACATTTTGAAGTTTTAGTTCGTAATCGTCCGGTTGATGCAATGAAAGCCGACTTACCTATCGCGAAGTCGCTTCCTAACATCCAGAAACCTTCATTTTTGGCGCGAGTATCAGAGTTTGATTATCTAGTAGAAACGAAAAACTGAGTCCCGACAATTTGTTAGGGCTCAGTTATGCTATTTTGTGTTATGAGGTTGGAGCAATAGGTGAGTCTCAATATGTGTTCCTAGAAGAATAATGACTGCGATTTTTTCTTTTACGTGCGCCCACATCCGCAACATCGGACGCTTTGCAACAATCTCCGCCTTTGATCGGCCTACGTGAAAACATCACACCAATTGCGAGCATCGCAATACAACTTAGGAAAATAAGAACGGTAAGAACTAAAGTCATAACACCACCTCCTATAAATCGCTGTATTGTCATCTTTCTCCAATTTTATAAACAAAGCAATGGTCGTTTTGTAACCACTTATTATTTTTATCAATAGTCAGACCTTTGCTGGTGATGAAACGTGCTGAGAAACGAAGGCGAGTTCTGAAAAATCAGTCTCTGTGGTCTTTACCGATTCTTAAGCTTTGGGTCTAAGACAGCAATTGGATTCCTTCTATAACTCATCAAATTGTTATGTTATAACATGTGTTTATTCAGAGTTTGTAGGTCAAAGGTATGCCATCAATTCCAGTCACTATTTTGCATGGGTTTCTCGGGTCAGGGAAAACCACTTTTTTACGCAACATTCTTCAACAAGCCGATTCTTCTGGTATTGATCTTTCCGTTATTGTGAATGACATGAGTGAGTTAGACGTTGATGGCGTGCTTATCTTAAATACCGATGCGGTGAGTGAAGAGCAGGGCAACTTTGTCACGATCAGTGGAGACAGCATCAGCAGCCCGAGTGGTGTAAGGCAGCTCGATAAAGCCCTTAAAAAGCTCTGCGCAGAAAAATGGCCAGAATGGATTGTGATTGAAACGTCGGGCAGTAGTCATCCTTTGCCTTTGGTTGAGTATTTTAAAAACAACGCACCATTCGCTCTCAAAGACGTGATTACGTTGGTGGATGCGACTTGGTTGCGAGATGACTATCGACAAGGCTCTGCCTTAATTCCGAAGTGGCAAGAGAACGTAAAGCAGGGTGTTCGCGGCGTTGAAAACTTGTTGGTAGAGCAAATTATGTTCTCAAACCGTGTCATGCTCACCAAGACGGACAAAGTGGATGACAATACCGTTCGCAACATCGCGCAGGGGATTCATCCGCTTAATGTTTACACCGAGATAATCAAAACGTCATGGGGAAACTTGGATATCCGCATGTTGAAAGGTGAGCAAGACTACAATTTCTTCCTTGTTGAGCAGTTAATCGCAGAACTTCGTGAGACGGTGAATGAGCCGTTGAATCTCTCTGATAAAGACGAACAAAGCCTTGTCGCCAAAGTGATCAAAGATGATCGACCTTTTCATCCTGCGCGTTTGTGGAGTACCTGCCACCAGTATTTAACTAAAGGTGTGTTCCGCAGTAAGGGGTTCTTTTGGTTTCCAACTCGAGACGATGTTTCACTGCTTTGGAGCCAAGCAAGCGGCAATGTGGGGCTTGAAATTACAGGCTTTTGGCGCGCTTCGGTAATCAATGACGAATCGCAAAACTTCACTGAGGAACATCGTCAAATCCTGCAAGATAAGATAGACAGTGTTGAAAGCCGCTTTGGTGATCGTCGTTGTCGCTTAACGGTGATTGGGCAAGAAAACGAAGTCGATGTGTTTATTGATGCGCTGGAAAACTGCTTTTTAACGGATGCGGAATTGGAGCAGTGGCAACAGGGGGCAACATTTGAAGATCCTTGGCCAAAGAAAATAGCTAAGTTGAGCCAGAAGAAGACAGTTTGAATGTACTGGTGAGGATTCCCTTGGTGCATGTTTGAATCTCGGCTTGTACCAAGAACGGACTTACTGAATTGGCTCGGTATACCAAAATTGGCTCTGTGTAACGAAAAAGCCTCCCGAATGGTGGGAGGCTTTTTTGAATCTCAGTCGTTTACTGTTCCCATTCAGGGAAAGGGTCTTCCAGAGATAACCAATAGTCGAGCCCTTGCTCCATCTCATCTTCTGTTAACAAGCATTCGTTTAGACGAGCAATCAATTTCTCTTGCTCTAATCCCTGACCAATGAACACCAATTCTTGTCGCATATCGCCATAAGGTTCTTGCCAAATGTCGTTTATAGCATCTAAGTAATCTTGAGCCGTCGGCCATTCCTCTTTCGGAATTGCTTTCCAAAACATACCCGCAACACCATAACGTGCGATGCCTCCCGCTTGGCTCCATTGACCGACAAACTCTGGTCTGGTTGCTAGCCAAAAGTAACCTTTGGAACGAATCAGTTTGCCGTAATCTTTCGCATTGTGGAGGAAGTCGTAAAACTTCTCTGGATGGAAAGGGCGTCTCGCATGATAGGCAAAGCTGGAAATGCCGTATTCTTCGGTTTCAGGTATGTGCTCGCCTCGCATTTCTTTCAACCAACCTGGGGCTTGTTGCGCCTTTTCAAAACTGAAACTTTGTGTGTCGAGTACGGCATCAAGTTCTACTTCACCATTCGAGATAGGAAGAATAGTGGCCGATGTGTTTAGGGTTTTAAGAATCGCAAGAAGCCTTTCGATTTCTGATTTCTCAGCGAGGTCGGTTTTACTTATCAGGATCACGTCAGCGAACTCGACTTGATCGACGAGTAAGTCGGCGACGCTGCGTTCATCGTCTTCACCTAAGGATTCGGCTGTCTCTGTTAAGAACTTAGCTTCATCGTAATCACGCAGAAAGTTAATCGCATCAACCACCGTAACCATGGTGTCTAAACGTGCAACGTCTGAAAGTGATAGCCCGTTTTCATCAGCAAACGTAAAAGTCTCTGCAACGGGAAGTGGCTCGGCGATGCCAGTGGACTCGATAACTAAGTAATCGAATCTGCCTTCTTGCGCGAGTTTAGTGACTTCTTCAAGTAGATCTTCACGCAGGGTACAACAGATGCAGCCGTTACTCATTTCAACCAACTTTTCTTCACTGTGGTTGAGAGAAACTTCATTCTGAACAGTTGCCGCATCGATGTTGACTTCGCTCATGTCGTTGACGATGACCGCGACTTTTCTGCCTTGTCTATTGTTAAGAATATGACTTAAAACGGTTGTTTTTCCTGCGCCTAGAAAGCCGGATAAAACCGTAACAGGGAGTTTCTGGGTGTTCATGCTCATGCTCTTTATAGTGTAATGTTATAATGTAACAATTAATATAGTCGGTGATCTTAACTCTGGCATCAAGCAGTTTGTTACTGTGTCGAGTACTGCACCTTATTGGCGGCTTTATTTGTCGTTTAGTTGCACAGGTTCAGATGTCCGGAATTTAGAGATCGAACTCTTATCTCGGTGTGGAGGTTCTATGAACGAAGAGAAAAAGCATGTCATGACAGAAGAAGAAATTCTTGCAGCGCCCGAGGCGGATTATATGAATGAAGCTCAGCTCGCGTTTTTTGAAAACCGATTATTTGAGCTTTATGAATTGACGTTAGCGCATATTGAACGCGCGAAAGAAGAGATGATTGCGCCAATGGAATTCAGTGACGAAAGCGATAGGGCGTCCAGTGGGGAGCAATCTGCAATCGCATTAAGAATCATAGATAGAGAGCAAAAGCTGTTACCTAAGATTCAACGATCGTTGGCTCGCTTGAGCGCAGGGGAGTATGGCTATTGTTTAGAGTCCGGAGAACCTATCGGCATTCCAAGGTTATTGGCACGACCTACTGCTGAATATAGTGCAGAAGTAAAAGCTCAAATGGAGTCAAAAGAGCACTGGTATAAACACTAAAGCCTCACTATCTTATGACGTCGATATTCTTCTCGTTCACTTGTTTTTTTTGATGTTCTCTGAGAAGTCTAAAGCGATGGCGACTACCGTTAGGTATGGTAGTCATTACCTTTGAGATATTAATAGTTATCGATAGGATAGAAGTAAGTTCTGTATTGTAAATAACGCACCATTTTTGTTTTTCTGAATGAGCTCTCGCTATGTTAGCGTCAAACATTTTCTCTGCTACTTCAAGCTGATCTTCTATCCTTAAAGCTAAATTGGTACTGGAGAAGTAGCATGATTGACTTTGTGGCAACTTTTATCTTTTTCTTTGCTGTCATCGATCCCATAGGTACTGTGCCCGTTTTTATCGCAGCCACAAAAAGCTATGAAGAAGTGGCAAAGCGTAAGGTCGCTCTGTTTGCGACTCTATTCTCCGCTGCTATCCTACTGTTTTTTGTTGTTGCTGGTGAAATCATACTTACAGCAATGCGTATTCCCTTGTCTGCGTTTCAAATCTCGGGCGGTATCGTATTGTTCTTGTTTGCTTTGACTATGATATTTGGTGAGAGTAAACCAGCAGAAGAAATCAGAACGCTCAATAGTCATCATGATACAGCAGTTTTTCCTCTAGCCATTCCATCAATTGCTAGCCCTGGCGCAATATTAGCCGCCGTTTTACTCACAGAGAACGTGCGGTTTAATATTTGGGAGCAAGTCCAGACCGTGGCTATGATGCTGCTGGTACTATTGGTTGTTTATATCTTGCTATTAATGGCCAGCGACATACACAGGATTATTGGGAATACAGGAGCTAGTGCTGTAAGTCGGATCATGGGGTTGATATTAGCCGCTGTGGCCACGACCAACACTCTGAATGGGATTGAAAGTTACTTTGACCTTTAAGGCTTTTTCGCAAACTGAGCTGAAGGTATACGTTAAGAGCTAATTTTACGGCGAGATGACCGACCACCTGACAATCACTTTTCTGGCTGTTACTTCTAGCCGGATGTAATCCTTCAGGCTACTCGTGACGACCTTGTTTAAGAGGACCACGGAAAAGTTGAAAGTAAAATGCATAGATGTTGAGGGTATATATCAGATGGGGGAACTGGAGCAACACTTGCCCCCATTGAGCTGTGCCAATACTCAAAGATTAGCTGCTAGAAAACAATATCGATAATTTCTCCGCCTAGGCACTACTCTATACTCTTGTAGTCTCGCAGTATATAGAGCCTAGCATGGAGGAATTTATTAGCTTCCAACGTGCTAAGACAAGACTTTTTCATGCCTTGAGAGTATCTGAAAATTCGGGAGGCTGAGAAGTTTATTCAGTATGGCTCTTATTGGGCAGTTTATGGATCAGCCAGTAACCAAGACTCATACTAAGAACTACAGCCGCAATTCCAATCAGGTACATTGGAGACAAGGTTTCAAAGTCTATAATAATGACCTTTCGGGAGATT
Source organism: Vibrio sp. Vb1166 (assembly GCF_033338695.1). Taxonomy (NCBI): domain Bacteria; kingdom Pseudomonadati; phylum Pseudomonadota; class Gammaproteobacteria; order Vibrionales; family Vibrionaceae; genus Vibrio; species Vibrio sp. Vb1166. The sequence goes on from NZ_JAWOTE010000013.1 coordinate 12,822, forward strand.
GCCATCAGCGCGGTGGCCATGACGATTTTTACATGAATAACATTTTCTCTCAGGTAAATAGTTATATTGATGAAAATTTCAATAGCAATTAAAACGGCCATAAAAGCACCAAAAGTGGCTAGCATATCTGAAATCGTCAGAATGAGTTTAGGTGGCGTGATAAGTTTTTGATATATCGTCCATGCAACATCTATCACACCCATGACGATTACAAACAACATAACTATCGACAATACTCTTACAGACCAATGAATCACTATCTGTAATTTTTTTGTTAACTTATCATTTTTATCGACTTCCATGGCCCTGTTTCCTTCGCTTGTTTATGTTCACTTAACCTTCATATGTTGAAGCTAGACAATTGAATACATGTCGTTTAAAGCATAGTTGCTGTGGTGAGAGATAGAAGCGTCCGAGGGAAGGAAGTTATGAAACTTAGGAGTGGGCACAATGTTGGACACATAATGTAATCTCTGGTGTCATGCGTTATTACCTCATTACCTCATTACCTCATTACCTCATTGCCTCATTTCTGATCGTGACGAGTCGACTGGTGAGGTGGTGATTCATCACCTTCACGGCAAACTGAATGAGCGGATACCACAACGTATTGATACTGGGCAAATCGATGCGCTTGTTGCTGGTTCCTCCGTGCGCTATTAATAGAAATACAAGCGAATAAGGAGTGGGTAATCGCTCAAAAGTCGGGTGGAAAAGCGGTAAAACGGCGAAAATTATTGGAACTAAGTCAAGGCCCTTTTTTTAAATGAAAAGGCTTATTGATCTGAACACACCACTTCTCCATATAAGTATATCCACAAATACAAACCTCAAATTGGCGATAAAGAGCTTTAATATTGATAAATATATAAACAACTTGGGTGCTGAAGAAATTTCAGTATACTGCGCTTAGGTTACACTGGAGAAAAAATCGCCGTATTCCCAGCGGGGTCCTTTGATAAGAAATAGAAATCGCGTTTGAATATGCAACCAAACGATTTTGCCGCTTGCAGTTTATTCGGTATACAAATAATAAACCTTTGACTAATCCGAAGGTCGGTCAAATGAGAGAAAGTCATGTTTTTTAATAAGTCGCTTCAACAAGAAAATCAACGATTAAAGCAGGAGTTGCAAATCCTGCAGCAAATCCAAACCAGTTTAGATGAAGAGATGATCCGCTTAACATTGGATAGTAAAGGCCTCATTACTTCTGCAAATACCAAACTACAGCAAGAACTTTTCTTACATGATGATGAGATCTTAACGAAATCAATTACTGAATTGGTACCGTCAAATTCGCGCAATACAGACCACTTTCATCGAATGAAGAAAGCCGTCCAAGATAAAGTGTTCTGGAATGGGGCATTGCAAGTACGGAAAGGTAATGGTGAGGAAGCCTGGTTAAGAACGATTATCCAGCCTGTTTTAAATGAGCGCAGAGAAGTAGAAAGCTTTTTTGTTTTTGCTTCTGAACTTACGCGAACGATCAAATCATCCCGTGAGCAAGAGGACATGCTAAATGCATTAAGTCGTTCTATGGCGGTGATTGAGTTCACATTAGATGGCCATGTTTTAAAAGCCAACGATAATTTCCTAAACACAATGGGTTATACGCTTGATCAGATTCTAGGGAAGCATCATCGCATGTTTTGTGATCAGGAAGAGTCGAGCTCTCAAGCTTACCGTGAGTTTTGGCAACGTTTAGCAAAAGGGCAATTTTCATCAGAGCGATTCAAACGAGTTAACCGTTATGGTGAAGAGGTGTGGTTAGAGGCTTCATATAACCCTATCCATAACGACAGAGGAGAGCTCTACAAGGTCGTTAAGTTCGCGACAGATATTACCCAGCAGGTGATGCAGGAACAGAAAATGGCCCAGGCTGCGCAATTGGCGAACGAAATCTCCCAAGAAACTGGAACACAAACCCTGCAAGGGCAAGAGGTTATAGGCTCAACGTTAGAAAAGATGCAGATACTTTCCGAGCAAATGCAGCAAGCGAACACCGCGATTGACGAGCTTAAAGCGCACTCATCGCGTATTAGCGAGTTGGTAAATAGCATCAGTGGTATCGCTGACCAAACTAACTTATTGGCGTTAAATGCGGCGATAGAAGCGGCTCGTGCGGGTGAGCATGGTAGAGGTTTTGCCGTTGTTGCTGATGAAGTCAGACAGCTTGCTACAAGAACCAATGCAACCACCGATGAAATTGTCACAATGGTCAGTGAAAACCTACAGCGAACAGATAACGCAGTTAAGCTGATCGCTAAATGCCAAAAAGAAGCACTAGATACGCTAGAGCTCTCTGAAAAAGCAGGCAATGTGATGAATGAAATACAAGATGGCGCTAGCCGTGTTGTAGAGGCCGTGGAGCAATTTAACCGCTCGTTGTAGTCAGTTCTTCATGCCAGCACAGGCTTTTAAGTTCCTATATAATCAAATTGTTTACTAGTGCTACTCATCGCCAATCAAGCGTGTTTTGGTGATGAGAAAGCCAGTTCATTCCTTTCTTAATATTTCGTATTTCTATCTTTACGTGTCGCTATTTTACAACACTGTTAATAAAAAGTAGCGTAATTTAATCTCCTGTTAACTTGGTTGCGAATCACAGTTGGGGGAGACCTACTTGGACTTACTAAATTTCACCATAGATAACTTAGCGCTGCTAGGTACGCTTACCATGGAGCACATCTCTTTGGTTGCTCTGGCTGTTGGGCTTGCCATCTTAACTGGCGTACCTATCGGCATTCTTATCACACAAAATGAGCGCGCTGCGAAAGTGGTGCTTTACGTAGCGTCCATCATTATCACCATTCCTTCAATCGCATTGTTTGGTTTGATGATTCCTCTCTTATCGACCATTGGTCATGGGATTGGCTACGTGCCCGCCGTGATTACCGTACTGCTTTATTCTCAGCTGCCTATTATTCGCAACACTTATACCGCAATTCACAACGTAGAACCATCGCTCAGAGAGGCTGCTCGCGGTATCGGGATGACGCCTTTTCAACGTTTGAAAATGGTGGAAATTCCATTGGCGATTCCGGTGATTATGGCGGGTGTGAGAACGGCAGTAGTAATGAATATTGGCGTTATGGCGATCGCCGCGTATATCGGAGCCGGTGGGCTGGGCGTGTTTATCAGCCGTGGCATCTCGCAAAGTGATCCTCGACAACTGATCGTTGGTGCCATCGCCGTCAGCCTTCTGGCTATCATCGCGGATTACGGATTGATTCGACTACAAAAAAGATTAACGCCACCGGGCCTAACCGCTGCTCGATAAAGGACAAATAATAGGGACATTCAAATGATCAAAATTGACAAGCTAACCAAAATTTTTGAAACGCCTAATGGCCCGGTGACTGCCGCAGATCACATTGAGATGGAAGTTCACAGTGGTGAAATATGTGTGTTACTTGGCCCGTCCGGTTGTGGCAAAACCACCACGCTGAAAATGGTCAACCGAATTATTCCCGCGACATCGGGCAAGATCTATCTTGGCGGTGAAGATACTTCTGGGATGGATACAGTCACTCTGCGCCGCAACATCGGCTATGTTATTCAGCAAATTGGCTTATTTCCCAACATGACGATCGGCGAAAACATCGCGGTGGTTCCCAAGTTATTAGGGTGGGATAAGGCAAGATACATGACGCGTGCAAAAGAGCTATTGGAGATGGTTGCTCTTGATCCTAGTGTCTTTCTTAATCGTTATCCAAATGAGTTGTCTGGCGGACAGCAGCAACGAATTGGAGTTGCTCGAGCGCTAGCTGCGGATCCTCCCGTCATGCTGATGGATGAACCTTTTGGTGCGATTGACCCGATCAACCGTGAAGTAATCCAGGATGAGTTCCTTAAAATGCAGCAAGAGCTCAACAAGACCATCATGTTTGTCAGTCATGACATTGATGAAGCGGTCAAAATGGCCGATAGAATTGCGATTTTCCGCGATGGTCATCTGGTTCAGTACGATACGCCTGACGATTTGCTCGCACACCCGAAAGATGATTTCGTGAAAAACTTTGTCGGAGATGATCGCGCACTTAAACGTCTACGCTTAGTGACGGCTGAGTCCGTCATGCAGACCACCTTTGCGCACGTGAAACCTAACGAGACGCTTGCCGACGCTTTAACCAAAATTGACGCGTATGGGTATCGCGACGCCGTGATATTAGTAAATGGCCAACACCAGCCTATCGGTTATGTGCCAAAAGCTACAGCAATCAATATGAAGGGGTACTGCGGCGAACATTATGTCGGCCTGAAAACAATCGCCCGAACCACGGATGATCTGCGTAAAGTCGCGTCGAAGATGTTCACGCACGACATTGTTTGGATGCCGTGTGTTGACGAGAATGGCCGCTTAGTGGGCGAAGTCACACAGCGCGGCATTACTCATTATCTAGGCGCAACTTATCAGCGCGATACCTCTCTTAGTGAGCCACAGCCATTGCATCAGGCTAAGGAGGCATCGTGACCAATCAGCTAAAACAAACCTACTATTTCGTTTTATTGGCGTGTGTCTTTGCGTTGGGTATTTATTTACAAGGCGCGGGTACGATCGATGATTTCCTCTACTACCAAGAAGACATTGTTTATTTGACGGTTCAGCACATTGAACTGGTGCTGCTGTCTGGTGGATTGGCGATCCTAATCGCTATTCCCGTCGGCGTATTGCTCAGCCGTCCTCGTTTTCAGAAAGTCGCAGAATCGGCGATGCAGGTTTTGAATGTGGGGACCACGATTCCTACTTTAGCTATTCTTGCGCTGGCAATGAGCTTTCTTGGCATTGGCACCGTGCCTGCGGTATTTGGGCTGACGATTGCCTCGTTGTTGCCGATTGTCAGAAACACCTACATCGGGCTGAAAGAAGTGCCCGCTCATTTAAAAGAAGCGGCGTCAGGCATTGGTATGACCGAGTTACAAATGTTATTTCAGGTTGAAATTCCTAATGCGCTGTTCGTCACTTTTGCCGGTATCCGCACGGCGTTAGCTGTCAACGTGGGCACCGTGCCACTGGCCTTCTTAATTGGTGGCGGTGGGTTAGGGGAGCTCATTTTTACCGGTATTGATCTGGATGAACCCATCATGATGCTGGCAGGCGCTATTCCTACAGCGATGTTGGCTATCGCTATCGACAGTGTGGTAGGAGCCGTTTCCTATGTCACTGTACCTAAAGGCTGTAACCCTATTAGAGCTAGACAATAACAATCCTAAAAATTGAACACAGACAGGAGTCAAACATGTTAAAGCAAATTACTCGCCGCTTGCTGGCCGTTGGTGTACTGCTTTCAAGTTTTCACGCATCCGCGGAAATCGTCGTAGGTGGCAAAAACTTTACAGAACAACAGCTTTTAACGGAGATCACGTCTCAATATTTAACCAAAAAAGGCTACGACGTTGATAAGCGTTCGGGCATGGGCAGTGCGGTTTTGCGTAAAGCGCAAGAAAACGGCCAGATTGATCTTTATTGGGAATACACGGGCACATCACTGATCATTTACAACAAAGTCAAAGACAAGCTCCCAGCAGAGCAAGTGTATCAACGCGTTAAGGAACTCGATGCGAAGAAAGGCCTAGTTTGGCTTAACCCTTCAAAAGCGAACAACACCTACGCGCTCGCTATGCGCAGTGACGATGCGAAACAACGTGGCATCTCAACCTTGTCCGAGTTTGCCGAGCAAATGCGCCAAGACCCGCCAATGACCATTGCTTTGAATGCGGAATTCTATGCACGAAAAGATGGCTTCCGACCTTTACAGAAAACCTACAAATTCAAAGCTTCACGAGACCAAGTGAAACGCATGGATACTGGGTTAACTTATGATGCGCTAAAAGGGCAAGAAGTCGATGCTGCGCTCGTATTTGCAACAGATGGTCGTATCAAAGCATTTGGTTTTACCGTTTTAACGGATGACAAACAGTTCTTCCCTGATTACGCGATCACTCCTGTGGTTCGCCAAGAAACGCTAGATGCGAACCCAGACCTTGCCGAGCAAATGAACGCGCTTTCTGCGGCGATCGATGGCGATACGATGTCGACATTGAATCAACAAGTTGATGTGGAGCGACGTTCGATCTCAGAAGTCGCAAGCCAGTTCCTATCTGAGCATAACTTGGGGTAATACCATGACTATCTTGCAAGTCAGTGTGGCCCAAATCAACGCCCAGTTAGGCGATGTGAATGCCAATCTGAATACTCATCAGGATTACATAAAGCAAGCTGCGGCCATAGGGTCGCAGCTATTGCTGTTTCCTGAACTCTCCTTGACCGGATACCAGCTCCAATCCTCTGTGCGTGAAGTTGCCATGAAGCGTGATGATGCTCGGCTTAAAGAGCTTGCGCAACTTGCACCGCAGATGTCCGTGATTGTCGGCTTTGTTGAACAGGCCGCTCCGGGAGAATACTACAACGCGATGGCTTGGTTGCTCGGTGGTACGGTGGTTGCTGTGCATCGTAAAGTCAATTTACCAACCTATGGTGGGCTTGAAGAGGGTAAGTGGTTTCATTCGGGAGAGGCTACCACCAGCGTTTGTCTTGATGAAAATTGGCGAGGCTCGGTTTTAATTTGTGCCGATTTATGGAACCCACCTTTGGTTCATTGCGCGCTACTCGATAAGCCTGAAATCTTGCTCGCGCCGATCAACTCGGCCAGCAGTATTGTCAGTAAAGACTTTTCCAACGAAGACAACTGGTTAGTTAACGTTAAATTTTATGCGGTGCTCTACGGAACTCCAGTTTTGATGGCTAATCGTTACGGGCCAGAGGGCGAAGCGTGGTTTTGGGGAGGAAGCTGTATTTTGTCTCCAACGGGCGAGCTATTGGCGCAGGCAGAAGACGGTGAAACCTTGATAACTGCAACCTTGTCATTGGACGATATTGATAAAGCCAGGTTCGAGCTGCCTACCGTGCGAGACAGCAATACACCATTGATCACAACGCTATTGTCGAAGGCAAAACGCTAAAACTGGAGCAGTAGATGATGCAATCTATTCATCGATTTATTCACGAATTAACCTTTGAACAGCTTCCTGCTGACGTTATTGAACAAGCGAAATATTGCGTCTTGGATTTGTTAGGTGTCGCCGCAGCAGGTAAAGCGACGCAACTGCAAAATATGGTAGCTAAACTCGCGCAGAAGCAGTTTGCCGGTGATACGCCGATGCTGTTTTCTGATCACACGGCCAGTGGTTGTGGGGCGACTCTATATGGCGGCATGTTGATTGACAGCATGGACGCGCACGACGGCCAAGTCCTGACGAAAGGCCATGTTGGCGTCGCTGTTTTGCCGGGGCTGCTCGCCAGTATGCATGAGTCAGCGATCACGGGAGAAGAGTTATTAACGTCCCTCATCATTGGCTACGAAATTGCAACTCGCGCCGGAATCGCGCTGCATCAAACCGCTTGTGACTATCATACTTCTGGTGCTTGGAATGCGTTGGGCGTCGCTGCGGTGTCTGCAAGAAGAAAAGACTTAACGGATGCACAAACAGAGCATGCGCTCGGCATTGCCGAGTTCTATGGCCCGCGCAGTCAAATGATGCGTTGTATTGAACATCCAACCATGCTCAAAGACGGCTCTGGCTGGGGAGCGATGGCGGGCTTTGCCAGTGCAGAGCTGGCAGAAGAGGGCTTTACTGGCGCGCCAGCCGTGACTCTGCTGGACCAACAAACTCACGCTTTGTGGGCAGATTTAGGGCAGCGCTGGTATATCCTGGAGCAATACTTTAAACCGTATCCGGTTTGTCGTTGGGCTCAACCCGCGGTTGAAGCGGTGAGAGCGCTGCAACAAGAAAATAAACTAGAACCTGATGAGATTGAACTTATCGAAGTTCACAGCTTTCACCAGGCGGTGTGCCTGCATACCAAGCGCCCTGAGACAACCGAGCAGGCTCAGTACAGTTTGCCATTTTCAGTCGCGAGTGCGGTTATAGATAATACGGTCACGGTAGAAGCCGTCACCAAAGGACTGAACGATCCTGCTCGCTTGGCACTTACGGAACGGATGAAGTTAATTGAAGAGCCTGCATACAATGATAAGTTTCCAGCCGAACGTTGGGCGCATGTCGTGGTGACGTTGAAAAATGGCGACAAACTGACTTCACCTCCCTGTATTGCGCGAGGTAATCCTGAAAATCCGCTCAGTCGAGGCGAGATGCGAGGTAAGTTTCGTACTTTGGCAGAGAAAGAACTGCCCGCCTCGCACGTGTCAGCGATAGAAGAGGGCTGTTTGCAACTTGATAAAGCCAGTAAAGAGCAGGTAATTGCTTGGCTATCATTGCTTTACCAAGGCACGTTGTCCGATAAGCCGTCTGACACATCACGATGAGATCGAAGAGATTGAACTCCTTTCTCTTACTCAATCTTAAGCTAAACGTCGCTCTTCACGCGGCGTTTTTTCATAGCGTTTTTTGTAGCAGCGCGCAAAATACGATGTAGAACTGAACCCACAAGCCGTGCTGATTTGAGTGATGGACAGCATGGTTTGCAACAACAAATGTTGAGCGCGTTCTAAGCGCAATTGAAGGTAGTAATTGCCTGGTTTGTCTTGCAAGTATTGCAAAAATAACCTTTCCATCTGCCTGACCGATAATCCTACTTGTTCGCCAATTTCATAGCACTTTAGCGGCTCTTCCATGTTGGCTTCCATGATCTCTACAGCGTCGAGCAGGCGCGGGTGGCGGATGTTGTGCTTACGGATTAACGACATCCGCTGTTTATCATGCGCGGGTCGAATCGCAGGGTGAATGCATTGCTCTGCCACTTGATTCGCCAAGTCACTCCCATGTTGGTTTGTAATTAAATGAAGCATCATATCCAAACCGGCTAAGCCGCCCGAACAAGTTGGTGTGCGTGGGTCGAATTCGTACAACTCACTGGTCACGTTAATGTTTGGAAACTCCTCTGCCAGGCTGTTGGCGGACTCCCAATGCACGGTACACGTTTTGTTTTTTAACAGGCCAGCTTTTGCTAACAATACGCTGCCTGTCGAAGTCGAGCCCACGGCGATGCCTTGACGAAGCGCTTGCTTTAACCACTGATTCACCGAGCCACTCGCAGCAGCAACATGGGCGCCAATACCTGCCACAACCAGCAGCAAGTCTAAATGAGCAATGTTGTTGACTGACTGTGTTGGCGAGAATGAAACGCCATTACTGGCCGACACTTCTTTATCTTCGAATCCATAAATATCCCACTGATACAAATCGCAACCAGCGAGGCGGTTGGCCATTCGAAGAGGTTCGATAACCGCCGAAAAAGAGAGCATCGAAAAATCAGGAATAAGGAAAAAACCAATGCGATACGTGTGTGTCGTTTTCATTCTCTGTGGTCACCAAGTGGGCAGTTCATCTATGTCGTATTTCTGGATAAGAATGTCGCAATTGTTAAATTATTGCTATCAAAATTCGAACATGATGTGACTTAAGACAAGGACTTCTTTGTCGAGCATACACATTCATTTGGACGAGATAATTATGATTGAACAAAAAGCCCCAGTAATTAGTGATGGTCTACGCCTTGATGGCGCTTTCTTTACTGACGAGAACGTTAACAACCCAGACTTACCGATCGTTATTGTCTGCTCAGGCTTTACTGGGCAAAAAAATATTCACCCAGAGCGTTACGCGAGAGCCTTAACTGCGAAGGGCTTTACAGTATTCGGATTTGACTACCGTGGCTTTGGTGAATCTGAGGGTATTCGTGAGCGAGTTATCCTAGATGAACAAGTACGTGACATCGCGAACGCGGTTGCGGTTGTGAAACAGCGCGCTGACGAGGAAGGCCGCAAAGTCGTACTGGCTGGCTGGGGCATGGCCGGTGGATTAATTCTTGATGCTTACCGAGTTTGTCAAGATGCGATTGATGGCCTTATCTCCATGAACGGCTTTTATGATGCGGTACGTGTTCAGGTTGCTCAACGTGGCGAGCACGGTTGGAAAGCGTTCCGTCAATTTATGTTAGAAGAGCGTACACGTCTTGCTCTTGGTGGAGAAAAGCAGGGGATTGATCCATTTGAAATCTACCCGCTTGACCCAGTAAGCCGCGAATATGTATTCACTGAACTGGTCAAAGCACCGGGCTACGGCGTGACATCTGATCTGGATTTTGCGGATTCTCTCATCAATTTCAAACCGGAAGCCCTACTGGACGAGCGATTTGCAGACGCGCCAATCTTGATTGCGCACGGTGCAGAAAACGATCTTCACCCAGTGACCGAAGCAAAGTCGCTGTACGCGAAATACCCTGGGCCGAAATCTCTATTCTTACTGCCTGAAGGTGGTCACACCGAGTGGATGTTGGACGACGATCCTAAGTTTATTCAGTTCTCTGGCGTGATCGCGAACTGGTTGAGTGAGAACTTCAGTTAAGTCTTCAAGAGGTGCTTTCGTTGATGGCACCTCTACCTTTCTGACAGGATGATTTTCGATGAGCATAATTCCATTTTGTGAAGCGGCGGACCCATTTGTAAATAAACCAACAATCGCGATTCCTGAAGGCGCGGTTGATTGTCATGCCCACGTTTTTTCTTCACGTTATCCGTACTGTGAAACGCGAACCTACACGCCACCCGATGCCAGCGTCGGCGCGTACCTGCATTTGCACCAGCAATTAGGCATCCGTCATGGCGTGCTGGTTCAGCCGAGTGTGTATGGCAATGACAACCAGTTGCATCTTGATACATTACGGTATTTACGCCAGCAAGGTTACGACTACAAAGGCGTCGCGGTCGTGGATGCGGATGTGTCCGAGCAAACGCTGGATGAGCTACAAGAAGCCGGATTTTGTGGGGTGCGGATGAACCTGCTGTTTAAAGGTGGTATTGAGTGGCGTGATGTTGAGCGTTTAGCGGCTCGCCTTGCAGAGCGACACTGGCACCTTCAATGCTTAATTGATGTTTCGCAGTTTGATGACTTATATCAGCGATTAAGGGCTTTACCCGTGCCCGTAGTGATTGATCATCTTGGACATATGCCAACAAACAAGCTGATTTCTCATCCTGGTTTTCAAACCTTATTGAAGCTTAAGGCCGAAGGGAAAGTGTGGACAAAATTGTCGGCACCGTATCGTTTGTCGCTTCAATCTCCGCCTTATGATGACGTTTCTTCGTTTGCTCAAGCTTTGTTAGAAGCGAATGAAGAGCAATGCGTCTGGGGCTCGGATTGGCCTCATCCATGTTTTGCTGCTGAGATGCCAAATGATGGCCAGCTATTAGATACCTTGTGGCACTGGACGCAAGATACGACACTGTTTAGCAAGATTCTGGTCGATAACCCCAAGCGCCTCTACCGCTTTTAACTCCACATTCATGTTATGAACCTAAAAAGACAACCGTAAGGCACTGATTCAAATTATGCTTCCTGCACTTCCGCTACAGGTTTCCTCTGATCCTGTGGTTATCAAGTTCTTTAACACCCTTAAACAGCTTGGTTTCAAGGGGGATACTGATGCTCGCTATACCACTCGATTGAGTATGGCGACTGACAACAGCGTCTACCAGCAACTTCCGTTGTCGGTCGTCTTTCCTGCCAACCATCATGATGTGGTAATACTTGGCAAGGTCAGTGCTCGTGATGAATTTAAACACTTGACCTTTTCGCCCAGAGGAGGCGGAACGGGCACCAACGGACAATCATTGAACTCGGGGATCGTGGTTGACCTGTCTCGCTACATGAATCGAGTGTTAGAGATCAACGAGCAGGAAGGTTGGGTGAGAGTGGAAGCTGGGATAGTCAAAGATCAACTCAACGACATCGTTCGCCCTTATGGTTATTTCTTCTCGCCAGATCTGTCGACCAGCAACCGCGCAACATTAGGTGGGATGATTAATACTGATGCATCAGGCCAAGGCTCTTTGCAATATGGTAAAACCTCGGATCATGTGTTGGAGCTCAAAGCCGTATTGGCAGATGGCTCGGTGCTCGATACCGAAGCAATTCAACAAAACAAACGGTTAAACTGTGATGTAGTATCGCGAGCGTTAAAAATTACGGAGGAAGTTTGTCGAGACAAGCGTCAACAGATTCTGGATAAGTTTCCTCCTCTGAATCGCTTTCTTACTGGTTATGACCTAAAAAATGCCATCAACGACAAGAGTGAAGAGTTTGACGTCACGAGAATATTATGTGGCTCTGAAGGTACGTTAGCTTTTATTACTGAAGCCAAGCTCAATCTTACGCGAATACCTACTACGCGACGGTTAGTGAACGTTAAATACGATAGTTTTGATTCTGCATTGCGAAATGCTCCCTTGATGGTCGAAGCAGAGGCGCTATCGGTTGAGACAGTCGATGCAAAAGTACTCAACCTTGCAAGAGAAGACATTGTCTGGCACTCGGTAAAACACGCGATCTCAGACGTGCAGGGCAAAGAGATGCAAGGGATTAACTTTGTCGAGTTCGCAGGCAGTCAAAGCGATGATATTGAGGATAAAGTTGAACGCTTACTTTTAATTCTTGATAAAGAAATCGTTCATCGACGCAGTGGTATCATCGGCTATCAAGTCTGTCGCGACCCCAAAGACATCCAAGCTATTTATGTAATGCGCAAGAAAGCGGTTGGGCTGCTTGGCGCGACTAAAGGTCAGGCAAAGCCGATTGCATTCGCGGAAGATACCTGTGTGCCGCCTGAAAATTTGGCGGACTTTATCGCGGAATTTCGTACGTTGCTAGACAGCAATAACCTGCATTATGGCATGTTTGGGCATGTGGATGCAGGCGTTCTTCACGTGCGTCCAGCGCTCGATATGTGTGACCCCGAACAAGAAGCGTTGATGCATCAACTGTCCGATGATGTGGTCGCGCTGGTGGCAAAATACAATGGTTTAATGTGGGGAGAGCACGGTAAAGGATATCGCTCAGAATATGGACCTGCCTTCTTTGGTGATGAGCTCTTTACTGAATTAAGGCGTATTAAAGCGGCGTTTGACCCCGACAATAAAATGAACCCGGGCAAGATTTGCACGCCACTGAATAGCGACGCTGAAATGGTAAAAGTCACAGCGACCAAGCGTGGCTACTATGATCGTCAGATCCCCGTAGAAGTCCGAGAGTCGCTTAAGCCCGTACTGTCTTGCAATGGCAATGGGCTGTGTTTTAATTACGATGCTGATAGCCCAATGTGTCCATCATTTAAAGTGACAGCCGATCGTCGCCACTCTCCGAAAGGGAGGGCGGGGATAATGCGTGAATGGCTGCGTCGCCTTAATGACAGTGACTTCGATTTGCTCGCTAACGAACAGCAACTTCTCAATCAAACGTTATCGGTTAAGCTTTTGGCTCAGAAGCTGAGTAAGTTGATATCTCGCCCCGATCCTGATGATTTATCGCATGAAGTTTATGAGGTGATGAACGGTTGTCTAGCGTGCAAAGCGTGTGCGAGTCAGTGTCCTGTTAAAGTTGATGTGCCTGATTTTAGAGCGCGTTTTTTACACCTCTATCACTCTCGTTATCGTAGACCTCTGCGCGACTATCTGGTGTCGAATATTGAGCAACTGCTGCCGATTATGGCAAAAGCTCCCAAGCTGGTTAATCAAATTGCATCTAGTAGGCCTGTTACGCAAGTATTAGAGACATCCATCGGTTTTATTGATTCGCCAGTGCTATCGATCCCTACGTTGCAAAGTCGATGTCAGGCACTTGGAGTGAGCCCGTTTGACTTTGTGTATCTAGAATCGCTTTCCCCAGAAGTGAAGCAAAATTACGTCTTGATTGTTCAAGATCCATTTACCAGCTTTTATGAAGCCGAGTTGGTTGCGGACTTTATTCAGTTATTGCAGCGGTTAGGGAAACACCCTGTTGTTCTGCCTTTCAAACCCAATGGGAAAGCTCAACATGTAAAAGGTTTCCTTAAGGCATTCGCCAGAAATGCACAAAACACCTCGGATTTTCTCAAACAAGTTGCTGAGGTTGAAATTCCTATGATCGGTATCGATGCAGCCTTAGTGCTTTGTTATCGTGATGAATACCATCAGGTTCTAAAAGAGAAGCGAGGCGAATTTACAGTTTATACGGCTCATGAATGGCTGGTGGATACACTCAACGAATGGCCAGCTGTACGCGCATCAGATGAAGAGCCTTGGTATTTGATGGCGCATTGCACAGAAAAGACCAAAATACCGGAGACTGAGAAATCTTGGCAGTCTATTTTTCAGCACTTTGGCTTAAATCTGCAAGTCATACCTACGGGATGTTGTGGCATGGCTGGGACATTCGGACATGAAGTGGATAAGAAAAGTACGTCTGAAGCTATATATCAGCTTAGTTGGAAACCGAATATAAAGAACCTGCCCACTGAGCGTGTGTTAGCCACGGGGTACTCCTGCCGCAGTCAAGTTAAGCGTTTTGAAGGGGAGGTAGTTCGACACCCGGTACAGGTTTTAGCCAGTTTGCTTGCTGTATAGAATGCTAAAGTAATTTAGTATGCGAAAAGGCTTGCCTTAAGACTTTGCCTGCATTTAATGTATCTAGCAGCAGAACTTCAATCTGCGTGACAACAATACAGGAGAGGATCGGGCTTTCACTTTTTCGCTCGACACAAACCCCTTTCAAATTTACACAATAGCGCAGTAAAACTCTCTTGCTGCGCTATTGTGTGTTCCATATTTTGTGAGTACTTATGTTTAACTCAGAACGCAAAGCGACGGTTATTCTGGTTGCGACGACGATGATCGCTGCACTTGGCTGGATATTCTCTAAGGAAACAATACAGGGTTTACCACCTTTTGGCTTTATTGGGGCGCGATTTACTATCGCTTCGCTCTGCTTACTGCCTCTATGTTACCGACCTTTGCTGAAAGCAAACTTAAAAGATGTGCTTTCTGCTGGTGGTGTCGGGCTCCTGTTAGGCAGTGCCGTTATGACATGGATTTACGCTATTTCTATCAGTGATACTCTTGGGGAAGGCGCATTTATCATGAGCCTTTCCATGCTGTTTGTGCCGATTGTTGCATGGGTTATGTTTCGTCAACGACCACAACGAATTTTCTGGCTTTCTTTGCCTATCGCTGTATTAGGTCTTGCTTGTCTTTCTTTAGTTGGTGGCTGGAAACAATCGGCCAGTCAATTGTGGTTTCTTGGTGCAGCACTGGTTTTGGCGCTTCATTTTAATGTGAACAGCAAATACTCTCAAAAACTACCTGTGCTGCTGCTTACTTGCGTGCAACTTTTTTCAGCAGGTTGCTTAGGTTTGTTGGTTTCATTTTTTATGGAATCTTTCCCGGCTGAGGTGGACTCCTCTATTTGGTGGTGGTTTGCGTTGAGTACCTTATTAGCGACGAGCTTGCGTTACGTAATGCAAACCATGGGGCAAAAATTTGTTCAGGCAGGTAACGCTGCTCTAATTATGATATTAGAACCAGTTTGGACGGTTATTCTGAGCGTGCTGTGGTATGGCGAAGTGCTAACGGCAAATAAACTAGTAGGTTGTGTGCTTATCTTATTTTCTCTAATTATTTATCGTACTGGCGGGCGGTTTCGCTTCCCTACTCGAAAGTAGAGCAAATTAACTTGGGTTGGGAGAATTTGAGGTGCCGGATGGCCTTCTACGAAAGTGATAATACGCGGTTACGCAATGCTAATGACACTTTTGATGTAGGCTGCCGACCCAGCTCTTCGCTGATCATCCAGCCAGCTTTAGCCAGTAGCTCTAAGTCGATCCCCGTCTCTATTCCTAACCCTTGGCATAAATATAGTACATCCTCCGTTGCGACATTCCCTGATGCGCCATGAGCGTATGGGCATCCACCCAGCCCAGCCACACTACTGTCGATGGTGTTGATGCCCATACTCAGTGCCTGATAAATGTTGGTGAGAGCTTGTCCCCATGTGTCGTGGAAATGGACAGCAAGCTGGGGAAGAGGTGCAACCAACATGACGGCTTCTAGCATAGCAGCGATACGGTTTGGCGTGCCTGTACCGATTGTGTCGCCTAGAGACACCTCATAACACCCTAAATCGATGAGTGATTTGACCACGCTCGCCACTTGTTTAGGGGCTGTCGGGCCATCGTAAGGGCAGTCGGCAACGCAGGATAGATAGCCACGAACAGGGATGCCGTGTTTGGTGGCTAATCGCATTACAGGTTCGAAGCGAGTTAGGCTATCTGCAATCGAGCAATTGATATTGTGTTGGCAGAATCCTTCTGAGGATGAAGTGAAAATTGCGACCTGATTGGCGTCAGCCTCCAACGCTTGTTCTAAGCCTTTTAGGTTTGGTGTCAGGGCAGAGTAGGTAACATGATTTCGCCGTGTTATTGCTTTCATGACCTCTATTGAGTCCGCCATTTGTGGCACCCATTTGGGTGAGACAAAAGAGCCCGCCTCAATATGCGTTAACCCAGTATCAGAGAGTAAGTTGATCAGCCGGATTTTAGTCTGGGTCGCAACAGGAGATTCATTTTGCAACCCATCTCTAGGACCTACTTCGACAATCTTTACTTTGGAAGGTAGCATTACTTGTCCTGTGACTTGGTGACCCAACTTGGGCTACGTTTTTCAAGAAACGCTTGCAGCCCATCTTGACCTTGGGGTGATACTCTAATGTCCGCAATGAGCTTGCTAGTATAGTGAATCAGTTGTTGATCGATGGGGTTTTGATGACATTGATGGCAGAGCGTTTTCGCTTTACGCATCGCATCTGGGCTATT
Organism: Vibrio sp. Vb1166; assembly: GCF_033338695.1. Lineage (NCBI taxonomy): Bacteria > Pseudomonadati > Pseudomonadota > Gammaproteobacteria > Vibrionales > Vibrionaceae > Vibrio > Vibrio sp. Vb1166. The sequence continues at coordinate 29,464 of NZ_JAWOTE010000013.1, forward strand.
AAGTAGCAACGTCTTGATTACGCTATCGACCGCATTTTCAAGCTGTTTGGCTTCTTTCACTTCGTGCACAATACCAAACCGTTCGGCATCTTCGGCTGAAATGACTTCACCACTTAAGATATAGCGTCTAGCTTGTCTATTCCCCATCGCGCGCATGACGTAAGGCGCAATGGTCGCTGGAACTAAACCAAGCCTAACTTCACTTAAGCAAAAGTTGGCACTTTGGCTTGCGATGGCGATATCACTACAACAAATCAACCCCAAAGCGCCACCATAAGCGGAACCTTGAACAACTGCGATGGTGGGTTGAGGGAACGAATCTAATGTTTCCATGAGTCTTGCCAAGTTTTGGGCATCAACGAAGTTATCTTGCCTCGTGCTGTCGGCCATCGACTGCATCCAATTCAAATCGGCCCCGGATGAAAAATGCTTACCGTTACTTCTTAATACCAAGCACCGCACATCCGTTCGTAAAGCGAGATAATCTAGGCGGTGGATCAGCAAGTCGATCGTACAAGCGTCAAAAGCATTGTGTTTAGCTGTTCTGTTTAGGGTAATGGTCGCTACGCCATTATCATCGACATGCCAAAGAACATCATCTTGCCTTTGGGCGTTGGGAATAATGCTTGGTTGCATTTCCTGCATACTTACTTCCTTAATTCATCTTTGGATATTTACATTCTGAAGACGCCAAACTCGCTATCAGGAATGGGGGCGTTTAATGCTGCCATTAACGCTTGACTCAACACCTGGCGCGTTTTTTTAGGGTCAATAATTCCGTCATCCCATAGCCGAGCACTCGCAAAATAGGGATGTCCTTGTGTTTCATACAAGTCTATGATCGATTCTCTAAAAATGTGCTCTTCTTGCTCTGACCACGCTTCCCCCTGACGTTCCTTCGCGTCTTTTCGAACTTGTGTTAAAACGCCTGCTGCTTGTTCTCCGCCCATCACAGAAATACGCGCGTTCGGCCACATCCACATCATGGTTGGATCATACGCTCGGCCGCACATGCCGTAATTACCAGCGCCGTACGATCCACCGATGATCACGGTAAACTTTGGCACGTCAGCACAAGCGACGGCCATCACTAGCTTGGCGCCATGTTTTGCGATGCCTTCTTCTTCAACCTTTTTTCCGACCATAAAGCCGGTAATGTTTTGGAGAAAGAGAAGCGGTGTTTTCCGTTTGGCGCACAGCTCAATAAAGTGCGCGCCTTTTTGTGCCGATTCAGAAAACAAGATACCGTTGTTTGCCACAATACCAATCAAGTGTCCTTGAATACGAGCGAAGCCACACACTAGCGTTCTGCCGTACAAGGCTTTGAATTCGTCGAAATCAGAATCATCGACGATGCGGGCAATAATTTCTCGAACGTCGAATGACAGTCGTAAGTTGGCATTCACGATTCCGTAGATTTCTTCTGCGTCGTAGCGGGGAGGAAGTACGGTGTTTTCTGGCTTAACAGGTCTTGTTCTATTGGCATTGGCAATGGCTTCTCTCGCAAGCATTAGGGCATGTTCATCATTTTCAGCGTAATAATCTGCGACACCAGATTTTCGACAATGCACGTCTGCACCGCCGAGCTCTTCACCCGTCACGACTTCGCCAGTGGCCGCTTTCACCAAAGGTGGCCCCGCCAAAAAAATGGTGCCTTGCTCTTTAACCATAATGGACACATCCGCCATGGCAGGAACGTACGCGCCCCCAGCAGTGCAAAGCCCCATCACAACAGCAACTTGGGGGATGCTTTTCGCTGACATTCTCGCTTGGTTAAAGAAAATGCGACCAAAGTGTTCTTTGTCGGGGAAGACGTCGGACTGATGAGGGAGATTTGCGCCACCGGAGTCCACCAAGTACACGCAGGGGAGTTGGCAACGTTGGGCAATCTCTTGCGCTCTAAGGTGTTTTTTTACCGTGAGTGGGTAGTAGGTTCCGCCTTTTACCGAAGCATCGTTGGCGATGACCATGCATTGAATCCCCTCTATGATACCAATGCCGGCGATAACACCAGCGCAGGGGATCGCTTCGTCATACACTTGCCAGGCGGCAAACTGGCTGATTTCAAGAAAGTCAGTGTTGTCATCAAGCAAGCGCGCGATGCGTTCTCGTGCGGGGAGTTTTCCTTTTTGCCTCTGGTGCTCAATGGCTTTTTCACCGCCGCCCTGTTTGATGGTCTCGATGTGTTGATTAAGTTGAGTGACCAACGTTTCCATAACAGCTTTATTGGAAAGAAATAACTCGTCAGTTGGCTTAGTTTTACTTTTGATAATGGCCATAATGACTTCCTTGTCGTATGTTCCGTTAGCGAGATTCTTCGAACAGTTCTCGGCCTATTAACATGCGGCGAATCTCTGAGGTACCCGCGCCGATTTCATAAAGCTTTGCATCACGTAGCAAACGACCAGCAGGGTATTCATTGATGTAGCCATTCCCACCGAGCAGTTGTATTGCATCGAGTGCCATTTGTGTGGCGAGTTCTGCACTGTACAAAATCGCGCCAGCGGCGTCTTTGCGTGTTGCGTTACCTCGATCACAAGCCGCTGCGACGGTATATACATACGCTTTTGCTGCACTCATTCGAGAGTACATATCGGCGATCTTGCCCTGAACTAACTGAAACTCGCCAATGGATTTTCCAAACTGCTCTCGTTCATGTACGTACGGGACCACAATGTCCATGCAAGCTTGCATTATCCCGAGTGGTCCGGCAGCGAGGACGACGCGCTCGTAATCCAGCCCACTCATTAATACCTCGACGCCTTGATTCAACTCGCCAAGAATATTCTCTTTTGGCACTACGCAATGGTTAAATACAAGTTCGCAAGTATTCGAGCCTCTCATGCCTAGCTTGTCCAGCTTTTGAGCATGAGTGAAACCTGCGAAGTTACGTTCAATAATGAATGCGGTAATGCCACGTGAACCTGCGCTGACATCTGTTTTAGCGTAAAGCACCACTACGTCAGCATCGGGCCCATTTGTTATCCACATTTTGTTGCCATTCAGTACAAAATGGTCGCCCTTGTTCTCCGCTTTCAGTTGCATGCTTATCACGTCTGAACCGGCATTGGGCTCGCTCATCGCTAGGGCGCCAACGTGCGTACCATCAATGAGTTTTGGAAGGTATTTTTCGCGTTGAGAAGGCGTGCCGTTACGAAAGATTTGGTTGACGCACAGGTTAGAATGAGCGCCGTAGCTTAAAGCGACAGACGCAGAGGCACGGCTGATTTCTTCCATGGCAACAACATGAGCGAGGTATCCCATGCCTGCACCACCAAGCTCTTCATCGACGGTCACACCAAGCAACCCCATTTCTCCCAACAAAGGCCATAAATGATTCGGGAACTGGTTATCGCGGTCTATCTCAGCGGCGATGGGCGCGATATGTTCCGTAGCAAAGGCATTAACGTGTTCTCGGAGCATATCGATGGTATCACCAAGTCCGAAATTGAGTGGGGTATAGGTGCTTTTCATAACGTCTCCCGGTATCAGAGGTAAGGTGGAAAAGCCTGTAGCGGTGTTGCTAATTGAGTATAGCGTTTATGTCTGCTTGCTTTTGAGTGTTTGAATACAACGCTCCTTAGCGGCATTCAACTCTGCCATAACGACGCTGATGTCGTTGAGTTGTTGCTGTAGGACGGCTTGTTTCTCTTCAATGATATTGAGCATTTTCAATAACTGTCCTTCGGTTTGTTGCATGTCGTAGAGCTCGAAAAGTTCACGAATTTCTGCCAATGAAAAACCGAGTCGTTTCCCTCTTAAAATCAGTTTGAGGCGAATTCTATCCCTGCGTTGATAAACGCGCATATTGCCTTTTCGCTCTGGTTCAATCAGACCCACGTCTTCATAAAACCGGATACTGCGAGTAGTAATATCAAACTCCTTGGCGAGGTCACTGATCTTGTATTTTTCCATAACATACTTACCTCGAATAAAAATCCAGTTTCTGGAAATCGAACCTTAAATGGGAAGGCCGAACATCAACTTTGAAATATAAACGTCTGCTTGGTGTGTTTTTTCATCTCATTGTAAAGGCTAGTGCTATGCTTACGTAAACGTCAAGAAATCGCGGAATGAAAGTTTGTTAGTGAAAAAGGCGATAAAGGCTGGTGTGGCGCTTGGTGAGTAATTCTATGTAGGGTGTCATCAGTCTGCCAAGTGTTCACATATACCTTAAGGGAATGCGAATCATGGGAAAAGACATCTGGATTGTCAGCGCGAAAAGAACGCCAATTGGGCGCTTTCAAGGCAAGTTGCAAACTTACTCTGCTCCTCAATTAGGCGCACTGGCGATCAAGGCGGCAATGCACGAAGTGAATGTGACTTCGGTGGATGAAGTGTTCATGGGATGTGTGCTTCCAGCAGGGTGTGGACAAGCTCCTGCGAGGCAAGCATCTATGGGGGCAGATCTTCCTTTGGGTGTAGGGTGCACCACCATTAACAAAGTGTGTGGCTCTGGCATGAAGAGCGTCATGTTAGCGCACGATCTCATTAAAGCTGGAACGATTCGCTCTGCCATTGCTGGTGGTATGGAAAGTATGACCAATGCGCCGTATTTGCTGAGGGAGGCGAGAAAGGGAATGCGCATGGGGCACCAGTCTACGTATGACCACATGTTTCTCGATGGGCTACAAGATGCTTACGAAGGGCACTTAATGGGTGTTTATGCTCAGCAAGTCGCTGACAGGCTTAAGTTCACCAGAGAGCAAATGGATGAATGGGCCGTGATGTCGGCAAAACGTGCGTTGGAAGCTCAAGAGCGAGGCTTGTTTGCCGATGAACTTTCGCCGGTTTCACTCAATACCAAGTCAGAACAAGCGGTGCTGGACTACGATGAGCACCCTCGCTCGATTGACCTTGGTAAAATTCCTCAACTCAAACCTGCATTCGATGAAAAAGGTACGGTGACCGCTGCTAATTCGAGTGCCATTTCAGATGGCGCGGCGGCTCTGGTGCTTATGGATGAAGACACTGCGCGTCATCAGGGGCTTAAACCACTTGCGATCATCAAGGCGCACTCTACACATGCCAGAAAACCTGCAGAATTTACTTTGGCCCCCGTCTACGCAATTGAGCAACTGCTGTTCCAGCTAGATTGGTCAATTTATGAAGTGGATCTGTGGGAAATCAATGAAGCCTTTGCCGTCGTGACACAAATAGCGGTGGCGGAACTTGGGCTTGATACGAGCAAAGTAAATATTAAAGGTGGAGCCTGTGCACTTGGGCATCCGATAGGGGCTAGTGGCGCACGAATTCTGGTGACATTGATTCACAGTTTGCGTCAGCTACAAGCGCTAGGCACCAATGGTGATCTCGAAGCCAAAAAAGTGATGCGGGGTGTTGCGTCACTTTGTATCGGTGGTGGAGAAGCCACGGCGATAGGCATTGAAATACCGCTTTAATTGAAATCAGAAAGGAGTAAATGATGACTCGTTTGGTTCCCTTGTTTATTGGTGGCGAGTTTCGTGAATCTCAAACATCGGATTGGGTTGAGGTAACCAATCCTGCCACTAATGATGTCATTGCGTACGTTCCATGTTCCACAGAGCACGAGATGGAAGCCGCCATTGATAATGCGAAAGAGACATTCCAATCTTGGAAAGAAGTGGCGATACCCGAGCGTGCCCGAGTTATGCTGCGTTATCAGCACTTGCTCAAAGAGCATCATGATGAGCTTGCCACACTGCTTTCTCATGAAACGGGTAAGATTTTAGCGGATGCCAAAGGCGATGTGTGGCGTGGTATCGAGGTGGTTGAGCAGGCTGCAAACATTGCCAGCAATATTATGGGAGAAACCGTCGAAAACGTTGCCACGGATATTGATAGTTACTCAATGATTCAGCCCCTAGGTGTGTGTTGCGGCATTACGCCGTTTAACTTTCCAGCCATGATTCCGTTGTGGATGTTCCCAATCGCTATCGCTGCGGGCAATACGTTTGTGCTCAAACCCTCCGAACAAGTGCCATTGACCTCTATTCGTTTAGCTGAACTATTTGAGCAAGCTGGCGCGCCGAAAGGAGTGTTGCAGGTCGTTCATGGCCGCAAAGAGCAAGTCGACTTTCTTCTGGCTCATCCTGATATTCGAGCGGTGTCATTTGTTGGCTCGGTTCCCGTTGCCCGTTATATCTACACTACAGGGACTAAACATTTTAAACGGGTTCAAGCTTTTGCTGGTGCAAAGAATCACATGGTGATCATGCCTGATGCAAACAAAGATCAAGTGGTGAATAACCTAATCGGAGCCTCCGTAGGGGCTGCGGGGCAGCGTTGTATGGCAATTTCTGTTGCGGTATTTGTCGGCGATTCAAAACAATGGATTGCAGACCTGAAACTGGCGATGGCGAAAGTACACCCAGGGCCTTGGGATGATGAACAGGCTGCTTATGGCCCACTGATCAGTGAGCAAGCCAAGCAACGCGTATTGGACCTAATCGAAGATGGCAAACAACAAGGCGCAGTGTGTGAACTCGATGGCAGTCAGTGTGAAGTGGACGGCTTTCCCGATGGAAACTGGATTGGCCCAACCTTGTTTAGCGGTGTAACAGCGAACATGTCGATTTACACGCAAGAGATATTTGGCCCTGTTTTAGTTTGTATGGAAGTCGAAACGTTGCAAGAGGCCATTGAGTTAGTGAATCGCAACCCTTACGGCAACGGAACTTCTATATTTACCGCTAATGGCGCTGCTGCGAGAAAATATCAGCATGACATTCAAGTCGGTCAAGTTGGGATTAATGTGCCAATTCCAGTCCCTTTACCATTTTTCTCCTTTACTGGTTGGAGAGGCAGTTTCTATGGTGATTTACATGCGTATGGTAAACAAGCGGTACGTTTTTATACCGAGACTAAAACGGTGACGGCACGTTGGTTTGATGACGATATTCCGACGGGGCCCAATCTGACCATCCAACTGCGCTGAGTGAATAAAAGGAGCTTTTATGGACTTTGAACTTAATGAAGATCAACGTGCATTTGCTGATACCGCTCAGCAATTTGCCGATGAGTGTTTAGCACCGATGGCGGCGGAGTGGGATGAAAAGCAGATCTTCCCCAAAGACGTATTGAGAGAGGCGGGGGAACTGGGGTTTCTCAGTCTCTACACTCCAGAAGCGCAAGGTGGCCTAGGGCTGAGTCGCTTGGATGCTTCAATTATCTTTGAACAACTGGCCATGGGATGTACGTCCACTACGGCGTTTATGACGATTCACAACATGGTCAGTTGGATGATAGCCAGTTTTGCTACCGATGAAGCCAAAACGCAGTTCTGTCCGAAATTAGTTACGGGGGAGTGGTTAGGCTCCTATTGCTTAACCGAGCCTAATGCGGGATCGGATGCCGCTTCGTTGGCCACAACCGCGAGCAAAAAAGGTGATACTTACGTGTTGAATGGTGGCAAAACCTTTATCTCTGGCGCAGGAGAGACAGATGTTTTGGTCGTGATGGCGCGAACCGGAGAAGCGGGTGCCAAAGGCGTGTCCGCATTTGTTATTCCTGCTCACGCTGATGGTATCAGCTATGGGCGCAAAGAACCCAAAATGGGTTGGAACAGCCAACCAACACGAGCGGTTACTTTTGAAAATGTCGTTATTCCAGCTAGCCATTTACTGGGCGAAGAAGGGCAAGGTTTTGTCTTTGCGATGAAAGGGCTTGATGGAGGGCGTATAAATATTGCGACCTGTTCCGTCGGTACGGCTCAACAGGCCCTTGAACGGGCGGCACGGTACATTCAAGAACGTAAGCAGTTCGGCAAGTCGCTTGCGCAGTTTCAAGCCTTACAATTCAAATTGGCAGACATGGCAACAGAGCTAGTGGCTGCGCGGCAGTTAGTGCGCTATGCCGCCAGTAAACTCGACCGAAATGACCCGGATGCCACGGCTTATTGCGCGATGGCAAAACGGTTCGCAACTGATGTGGGCTTTCAGGTTTGCGACCAAGCGCTGCAGCTTTATGGCGGCTATGGTTACATCAAAGAGTATCCAATGGAGCGTCATTTCAGAGATGTGCGTGTGCATCAAATTCTGGAGGGAACGAACGAAATCATGCGCTTGATCATCGCGCGCCGTTTGCTCTCTGAGGAATCGGCCTTGCTGTAGCGAAGTATTGGATTTGCTCATTGAGAAAGGATTCAGATATGCCATTAACCCAAACTGCCATTCAACATACGATCGCTAATCACGTTGCGCTGGTGACGATGAACAACCCGCCAGCCAATACGTGGACAGCAGAGAGTCTCAAGGCACTGAAATCGCTGATACTCACACTTAACGATGATAACCAGGTTTATTCACTGGTTTTAACTGGCAGTGGAGAAAAGTTTTTCTCTGCTGGTGCGGATCTCAAGTTGTTTTCTGACGGTGACAAAGCGGTTGCGTCAGACATGGCGCGATGCTTTGGTGAAGCCTTTGAAACGCTCTCGGAATTTCGTGGTGTTTCCATTGCCGCCATTAATGGTTACGCCATGGGCGGAGGGTTAGAAGTGGCATTAGCTTGTGATATTCGAGTCGTTGAAGAGCAAGCGGTACTTGCTTTACCAGAAGCCAAAGTCGGACTTTTGCCCTGTGCTGGTGGTACCCAAAACCTCACAGCGTTAGTGGGGGAAGGCTGGGCAAAGCGCATCATTTTATGTGGAGAGCAAGTCAGCGCTGACAAAGCAAAAGAACTAGGCCTAGTTGAGGAGTTGGTTCCCAAAGGCGAAGCTTTAAGTAAAGCGCTGGAGCTTGCTGAATCTGTTGCGAACCAGTCACCATCTTCTGTCGCCGCATGTAAGGCGCTCATTCAAAATATGCGCTCTGCGCCACTTAAGCACGGCTTAATGAAAGAGCGAGAGTTATTTCTGAATCTTTTTGATACGGAAGATCAAGTTGAGGGTGTTCGCGCCTTTTTAGAAAAACGCCCACCGCAATGGAAAAACCGATAGGAGGCCACATGGCAGGGATGGTAACCATTAGTGAAATAGAGTGCTTAGATGGCGTGCACCGCATTGGTATCGCAACGTTAGAAAACACCGCTTCATTGAATGCATTGACGTATGACATGTTGGTCCAACTCAACGATCAGCTTATCAAGTGGCAAGATGATCCACATATGGCTTGTGTGGTACTGACTGGCGCTGGAGAAAAAGCATTCTGTGCTGGTGGTGATGTTCGAGCTATGTATCACGTCATGCATAACGAGAGTAAAGAAAAAATCGTAGAGTTCTGTACGAACTATTTCTCGTTGGAGTATGAGTGTGACTATCTCATCCACACTTACAACAAACCCATTATCGGTTGGGGAGAAGGTATTGTCATGGGCGGTGGGATGGGGCTTTTTATGGGAACCAGCCATAAAGTTGTGACAACAACATCACGCCTTGCTATGCCAGAAATCAATATCGGACTGTATCCTGATGTGGGAGGTACGTGGTTTTTAAGCCAGATAGATCCGCAAGTGGGCTTATTCCTCGGATTGACAGGTTCAATGGTAAATTCAAGTGACGCTGTCACTATTGGTTTGGCCGATTGGTTACTGTTGGAAGAGCAGTATCCCACCTTACTGGATGAGCTAAAGCGGCTCCAGTGGGGCAAAGAAGATGCGAAAGAGTTGGTAACTGCGCTACTACAATTAATGGAAGAACAGGTTATTGATAGCAAACCAACCACGCAAATTTGTCCATACTTAGATCAGATAGAGGAAGCGTGCAAAGGCTTTGATCTTAATGCGATAGCACAGCGAATCATGGCTATCGACGGGAACAGTCAGTGGATAGAAAACGCGAAACAAACGTTCGCATCGGGCAGTCCGATCACCGCGCATATTTGCTTTAGACAAGTGAAAGAGTACCACAGCTTACCGCTTGCAGATTGCTTCCGTTTAGAGTTGAGTTTGTCGGTTCGCAGTGCCTTATTAGGTGAGTTTAAAGAGGGCGTCCGTTCTCGGCTCATTGACCGGGATGGCGAGCCGAGCTGGATATTTAACAGTGTCAGTGAAGTCGATGAAGATGTTATCGATACTTTGTTTACCTCGCTTTGGTCAGATAACGAGCATCCGCTTGCTAATTTGGGTGAACAAACACTAGGTCAATAAGGAGAATGATCATGAGTACCATCGCATTTATCGGTTTAGGAAGGATGGGGCATCCTATGGCGCAAAACTTACTCGCGTCTGGATTTAACGTGCAAGTATTCGATGTCGATAGCGAAGCCGCAAAGCAACTAGTACCTTTTGGTGCGGTGGTGGCGAGCTCTATCGAAGAGGTAGTAGATGGTGCTAGCACAGTCATCACGATGCTACCAGCAGGGTCTCACGTTCGTTCCGTGTATCTTGGTGACTTACACGGTGGCGTAGGTGTCCTCAATCTTGTCTCGCCAAGTACCTTGATGATTGATTGTTCAACCATTGATCCGGACTCTGCGCGATTAGTCGCCAATGAAGCGGCAAATAAACGCGTGTTGTTTGTCGACGCGCCCGTTTCGGGGGGCGTTGCTGGCGCTAAAGCGGCGACATTAACCTTTATTGTTGGTGGTTCGGATCAAGCGTTTTCTAAAGCCAATGCGATTTTGCAGTATATGGGAAAAAATGTTTTCCATGCTGGCAAAGCAGGCGATGGTCAAATGGCAAAAATCTGTAACAACCTTATGCTCGGCATTTTAATGTCTGGTACGTGCGAGGCATTAAACCTAGGTATCGATCATGGACTCGATCCAAAAGTGCTATCAAACATCATGCTGCAAAGCTCTGGCCGAAATTGGGCATTGGAGCTTTACAATCCTTGCCCAGGCGTGATGGACAGTGCGCCAGCCAGTCACGATTACCAACCGGGCTTTATGAGCAAACTCATGCTAAAAGATCTCGGCTTGGGGTTAGATGCGGCGTTACAAACACATTCTTCGGTTCCGATGGGGTCGTTAGCGCGCAACTTATATTCTTTCCACAACGCGAGCGGCCACGGCGAGCTCGATTTCTCAAGCTTATTTGAGTTATACAAGAGTAAGAAAGGCTAGACCGAGTTTTGTGACAAACCAGCCCGAGATGGTGACGTAAAATGCGCATCATTTCGGCCAACTTAGACTGGTTGAGGTATAGAACATTACGAGCTATGGAGTGCACCAATATGGACATAAAAAGTAGTGTTATTGCCATTACAGGAGCAGGGCAGGGGCTTGGGCAAATGATGGCCATTACCCTTGCTCAAGCTGGCGCTGATTTAGCGTTATTGGATGTAAACGCCAGTGGCTTAATGGAAACACAAGAGCAGTGTCGAATGCTGAGTGCGAAAGCGTTGACATATCAAGTGGATGTCACCAACGAAATCGATGTTGAAACCACGTTTGAAGCGATTATCCAAGATTTTGGTCAACTCAATGGGTTAGTCAATAACGCTGGCGTGTTAAGAGATGGGTTACTTGTAAAAGCAAAAGATGGCGTGATCAGTAAGATGTCTTTAGATCAATTCAATTTGGTCATGAACGTTAACGTGACAGGAACATTTTTGTGTGGGCGTGAAGCTGCCGTCAAGATGATTGAGAGTGGCTCCCAAGGCGTTATCATCAATATTTCTAGTGTTGCGAGAGCAGGGAATATCGGACAAACCAATTATTCTGCGTCAAAAGCGGCGGTCGCGACCATGGCGACAACATGGGCCCGTGAGCTCGCAAGATACGGTATTCGCGCGGCGGCGGTTGCACCAGGTGTAGTACACACCGCGATGGCAGAGCAAATGAAACCCGAAGCCATAGAGCGATTAGAAAAGATGATCCCAGTTGGCAGGATGGGCGAAACAAGCGAAATCGCGCATGCAGTAAAATACATTATTGAGAGTGATTACTTTACTGGCAGGGTTTTAGAAGTGGATGGCGGTATTCGTATGTAAGTGACTACTGAAATAAGGCTCTGATAGACCTGAATAATAAGTTTCTTTCCATTTCAGCATTTTCTATGTTGTGGAGTGCCAATTCTGCGCAACCCAAATGTATTTACAACTTATGTTTGGATTTACCTTGAGAATGATTTCTCACAATCCAATAAAGAGATGTAAATACCACTCAAATATTAAGTGAAATCATTAATTTGATGTTGATCACACTTTTGGTTTTTTAGTTTCCGCTTCTCATTAAGGCTATCTGCGTAAATGAAGTTGATAGTCAGTCTCATCAATTTTAAGTTTCAACTATTTGTTTTTAAATAATTAATTGTTGAAGCACGAGAAATTCGTGTTGAGGTTAATATTCTATTTAAAGTGTGTAACTTCCATTAATGGAAGGTTAGTTTCCAGTTGTGGCTAATGAGCTTTAACTTTTTACTCCTCATAATGCGCCAAATGTAACATAGTGTTTCAAAGTGTAACAATAAACTCACACTAAGAGTGTGGTTTTGATCTCCACTCAATTCCGTTTTGTTTCGCTCTGAACCCGACGTTACTCATGCTCAACACATAAACATTCTAATGACTATAACAACTGGTTCTTGGCTTGATACCAATCGTATCGTAGCAAATAACGGTTCATTCTAGCTGGTTAAATGCTTGATGACGAAGTTGAAAAATTGTAAGTAGAATAACTACTTATCGAAGTTTCTTCTTGTTCTCATACATTACCTCTGCGCAATTTGTGAGCTCTTATTTACTTTGATTGGCATCTGTTTTGAAACCAGACAACCATCGAGAAAGTTAATGGAAGCCTCAAGATATAAACGCATCTTGTCGAGGGGAAGTTTGGCGTCCGTCATACTTATGCTCTCAGGATGTAATTCAGCTTTACTTGACCCCAAAGGTGCCATTGGTGTGCAAGAAAAAGAGTTAATTATTACTGCTCTTTTGCTGATGTTGATCGTTGTAATCCCTGTGATTTTAATGACGATTTACTTCGCTTACCGATACCGCGCCTCTAATACTGAAGAAGAGTACGCACCCGAGTGGTCACACTCGACCAAAATCGAAGTGGTGGTATGGACAATTCCAATCATCATCATTGCGATTCTTGCGACGATCACATGGCGTTCGACTCATGAACTAGAGCCATCCAAACCTTTGGAAAGTGATGTTAAACCAATGACCATCGAAGTGGTGTCACTCGATTGGAAATGGTTGTTCATCTATCCAGAGGAAAACATTGCGACGGTGAACTATGTGGCGTTCCCGAAAGACGTGCCAGTGCAGTTCAAACTGACTTCGGACAACATCATGAACGCGTTTTTCATCCCTCGCTTAGGTACACAGATCTACGCGATGCCAGGAATGGTAACCAAGCTCAACCTCATAGCGAACCACGAAGGTGACTATAAGGGTTTTGCATCGAACTACAGCGGCGAAGGCTTTTCGCAAATGAAGTTCACAGCTTCAGCAATGTCTGATCGTGCTGCGTTCCTAAATTGGGTGCAGAAAGTGAAGGCGAGCCCTGATCGTATTGAAGATTGGGAGCAATACAGCTCACTGGCAGCGCCAAGTATCGCAGAGCCAGTCACTTTGTTCTCTAGCGTTCCTCCGTTCTTGTTCACCGACGTTGTGACTCAGCATCCTGGTTCAATGAACTGTTTGCCTGAAAACCAAGGATAATCGTAATGTTTGGAAGATTAACTCTTGATTCAGTTCCATTCCACGAACCTATTATCGTCATCACCCTAGCGGTTGTGGCGCTGGTTGGTTTAGCCGTAGTTTACGCGGTGACCAAAGCCGGAAAGTGGCAATATTTGTGGAATGAATGGTTTACTTCAGTAGACCATAAAAAACTTGGCTTCATGTACATCGCAGTAGCGATGGTGATGCTTGTTCGTGGTTTTGCTGACGCAGTCATGATGCGTAGTCAGCAACTCCTTTCTTCTGCGGGTGAAGCAGGTTACTTGCCACCGCATCACTACGATCAAATTTTTACTGCCCACGGCGTGATCATGATCTTTTTTGTAGCGATGCCATTGGTCATTGGTCTGATGAACATCATCGTGCCATTGCAGATTGGTGCGCGTGACGTAGCTTTCCCGTATCTGAATAACTTGAGCTTCTGGCTGTTTGTTGTAGGTGTCATCCTAACAAACATGTCTCTCGGCTTAGGTGAATTTGGTCGTACCGGCTGGTTGGCGTATCCGCCGCTTTCAGGTATTGAGGCTAGCCCAGGAGTCGGGGTCGACTATTGGATTTGGGCGCTGCAGATATCAGGTGTTGGTACGACGTTAACAGGCGTGAACTTCTTCGCGACCATTTTGCGTATGCGTACACCGTCTATGCCAATGATGAAGATGCCAGTTTTCACTTGGGCGTCTCTGTGTGCAAACATTTTGATCATCATTTCATTCCCAATCCTAACGGTGACTATCGCTCTGCTTACGCTGGATAGATACCTAGGCATGCACTTCTTTACCAATGATCTTGGCGGCAACGTAATGATGTACGTCAACCTGATTTGGGCTTGGGGTCACCCAGAAGTGTACATTTTGATCTTGCCAATTTTTGGTGTGTTCTCAGAAGTCACCGCAACCTTCTCACGTAAAAAGTTGTTCGGTTACACATCGCTAGTTTGGGCTACCGTAGTTATCACGATTCTTGCCTTTGTCGTTTGGCTACACCACTTCTTTACGATGGGGTCTGGCGCGAACGTAAATGCCTTCTTCGGTATTGCCACGATGATCATTTCTATCCCAACAGGGGTGAAGATCTTCAACTGGCTATTCACGATGTACAAAGGCCGCATCCGCTTTACGACGCCAATGATGTGGACGGTGGGCTTCCTTATCACCTTTACTGTTGGTGGTATGACGGGCGTACTAATGGCTGTTCCGGGCGCAGATTTCGTTCTGCATAACTCAGTATTCCTTATCGCTCACTTCCATAACGTAATCATTGGTGGTGTGGTGTTTGGATGTTTCGCTGCGATCACTTACTGGTTCCCGAAAGCGACCGGTTTCACCATGAATGAAACTTGGGGCAAACGCGCGTTCTATCTTTGGATTATTGGTTTCTTAATGGCGTTCTTACCGCTTTACGCGCTGGGCTTTATGGGGATGACTCGTCGTTTAAGCCAAGACATCAACCCAGAATACTTCCCACTGTTGTCGATTGCCGCAGCAGGTACGGTTGTGATTGCGCTGGGCGTATTGTCTCAGTTCATCCAAATTTACGTGAGTATCCGTGACCGCGAGCAAAACCGTGATTTAACTGGTGACCCGTGGGGTGGACGTACTCTTGAGTGGGCAACATCGTCTCCACCGCCGTTCTACAACTTTGCGCACCTACCAAAAGGTGATGTGCTGGATGCCTTCTGGTACCAGAAACAAAGTGGCGAGTTCGATCCAACTAAAGAAGTGGAATACGAACGTATTCATATGCCAAAAAACACTGCAACAGGCATCTACGTGTCGGCTTGGTCGCTCCTATTTGGCTTCGGCATGATTTGGTACATCTGGTGGCTAGCGGCGGCAAGTTTGGTCGGTATTATCGTGACGTGTATTCAGCATAGCTATAACGATGATGTGGATTACTACGTGGAAGTTGAAGAGATCAAAGCAATTGAGGCCGAACGTCGAGCTCAGCTTGAAGAAGCGAAGAAAAACTCAGTGAAAGACAGCGAAAGTAAAGATGATCTGGAGGTGACGTATGCAAACTAATATCGCAGCACATCACGACCATGATCACCACCATGACACGAATGGCAACAAGCTATTTGGCTTCTGGGTTTACCTGATGAGTGACTGTGTACTGTTTGCGACCTTGTTCGCGACTTACGCTGTGCTGTCGAGCAATTCAATTGCGGGCCCAACAGGTAAAGACATTTTCGAACTTCCATTCGTTTTTGTCGAAACCATGCTGCTGCTGTTTAGCAGTATCACATTTGGTTTTGGCATTATCGCGATGAAGCGCAACAACGTTGCTGGTCTCAAACGTTGGATGTTAGTCACGTTCGCGCTTGGTCTTGGCTTTATCTGTATGGAGGTCTATGAGTTCCATCACCTGATTGAAGAAGGCTATGGCCCACAAACAAGTGCATTCCTGTCGGCATTCTTTACGTTGGTTGGTACGCACGGCCTGCACGTAACCTTTGGTCTGATTTGGTTAGCGGTAGCGTACCATCAACTGTCGACGAAAGGTCTAAACGACAATATGGCAATGCGCTTTAACTGCTTAAGCCTATTCTGGCACTTTCTAGATATCGTTTGGATTTGTGTCTTTACCATCGTTTACTTACTGGGGGTAATGTAATGGATCAACATGTAGAAACCAGTTCGTCAGATTACGTGAAAGGCTTTATTGCCTCACTGATTCTGACGGTAATTCCGTTCTACTTTGTTTGGACGAAATCATTACCAGATACAACGACCTATGCGATTCTATTTGGATGTGCATTAGTGCAGATATTTGTTCACTTTAAATACTTCTTGCACATGGAAACAAAAACATCCGACGGACGTTGGAACCTTGTATCACTGATGTTTACCGCCATTGTTGTACTTATCCTTATCGCTGGCTCGGTATGGATCATCTACAACATGAACGTCAACATGAAGTTGTAGGTCAAGGTATGCTGAAAAGTTATTTGTCTATCACTAAACCGGGCATTATTTTCGGCAACCTGATTTCTGTTGCGGCGGGGTTCTTCCTCGCCGCAAAAACAGAACCAGCCAGTCTAATGTTGTTCGTTACGACGTTAGTTGGTGTTGGGTTAGTCATCGCTTCAGGTTGTGTGGTGAATAATATTTTCGATCGTGATATCGACCAAAAGATGGCACGTACACGAAATCGTGAAACAGTGAAAGGCAACATCAATATCGATATTGCGTTTGTTTATGCACTTGCTTTATTGCTGGTAGGAACCGCACTGTTATTTATCCGAGTGAACCCACTATCCGCTGTCGTCGTGTTGCTTGGCTACGTGTATTACGTGTTCTTTTACACGATGTGGTATAAACGTAACTCGGTGTATGGGACCTTAGTGGGAAGTATCTCAGGTGCAGTTCCGCCATTGGTGGGTTACTTAGCGGTAACAAACTTCATTAGCTTGGAAGCGATTTTACTCTTTACCATGTTCTGTCTCTGGCAAATGCCGCACTCGTATGCCATTGCCATGTTTCGCATGCAAGACTACCGAGAAGCTGGGATTCCCGTATTGCCAGTTAAAGAAGGTATTCATAAAGCGCATCGACACATGAAAGCGTATGTCGTGGCGTTTGGAGCAGTATCGTTGGGGTTATTTTTACTAGGTGAAGCCGGGTATGAATACTTAGCGGTTGCAGCGGTTGTTTGCTTTATGTGGACGAAAGTGACCTTTCGCAGCATTGATGACAACAACTACATCGCTTGGTCAAAGTCGGTGTTTAAAGTCTCACTGCTAGTGGTGATGGGGATCAGTGGTGTGCTTGGTGTCGAGTTGATTCCTCTAGCTCTGTAACAACCAAACCTAAGCGTTTGCTAAACGCCAATATCTTTTGCTGCTGAATGCATGAATGGCCTTACCTGGAAGTAAGGTCATTTAACTTTCTATTGTCCTTTATTTTCACTGTTTTTCCTGTTCCTCCTCTAGCTTCACTATCACGTATTCATATCTAAAAGCAAAAACAACCAGTGTGTAAAACATAGTGGATCGCGCGTTTCCGCTGACGCGTAATAATGCCAAGAGATAGCGACGATTAAGCCAAAAAGTATAAACAGCGCAATAACTCTACTTACCATATGAGAATTCAATATCGATAGTTTGTAATGTAAACATTGGGGGGAGTGCTAGTTCCCATGGCAGCATACAAACTAACAATGTGAATGTTTGAGTTGAATCACCAGCTAGCGAAATACAAAAGCTTTACGACTGAAAGTGGGTGACGAAGCATCTTAACTCCAGTGAAATGAACACGATTAAGAACCATCCTTTTACATAATCTAAAAACTCACTAAACCTTAACCCAGATTAAAGTTTTGTCGTCTCCGAGGCATTAAGGTGCGCCTGTAGTTTGCAGGTCTCAAGGATTCAGAGAAGGAACAGCCATACATCGTGTATCGCTGTTCCTTTTTCGTTCTTGTTTACTTGCGAAAAGATAAAACATAAAGACAACTTTAAGAGGACTGGTTTTGAGCATTTTGTTTTCCGAAGCCCGCATTGGCAACATGACCCTAAAGAACCGTTTTGTGCGAAGCGCAACGTGGGAGAACATGGCGACCGAAGATGGTCACATGACGGCAAAGCTTTACGATATTTACGAAACGCTTGCGAAAGGGGAAGTTGGGCTTATTGTTACGGGTTATGCCAATATCGTTGAAGAAGAGAAACCCAACGCAGGTATGATGGGGATCTACAACGACTCTTTTATTGAAGAATACAAAAAGCTAACAGAGCTAGTACATCAACAAGATTCTAAAATCGTGATGCAAATTGCTTACGGTGGCACCAAAACCACCCATAACGTCGGTGAGCGTGTCATCTTCGCTCCGAGTGACGTGCCTGAGCGTGGTACAAATACGCAAGGCAAAGCGATGACAAAGGACGAAATAGACTACATCGTAAAGGCATTCGCATTGGCGAGTAAACGTGCTCAAGACGCTGGTTTTGACGGAGTAGAGATTCATGCGGCGCACACTTATTTAATTAACCAGTTTTTAAGCCCGTACTATAATCGTCGCGAAGACGAATATGGTGGTGACTTAGAAAATCGCATGCGCTTTCTTTTAGAAATTTATTCTGAAACCAGAAAGCTGGTTGGAAGCGAATTTCCCATCCTCGTTAAACTGACGGCAACAGAGTTCTTTGACGGCGGTTTAACGTTCGATGAAACTCGCGTCGTCTGTAAGAAACTTGAAGAAATAGGCGTTGATGCGATCATCGTATCTGGCAATGTTCACGGCAAAGCAAACGAACTTGTTGGTCAAACGTTCGATGGTTACACACTACAAGAAGAAGGTTACTTTCACGAATATGGTCACGTGATCAGTCAGGACGTTAGTATACCGGTGATTACTGTCGGCGGGCTGAGCGACATTGATGCGATTGAGAAAATTGCAGAAAACACAGATATCCAATTTTTTGCTGTGTCACGCCCTTTATTGGCTGAGCCACAGTTGATCAAACGTTGGAAAGAAGGCAATCGCGCACCAGTAGATTGTGAGCGTTGCTCAAAGTGTCGTACCAAGCGTGGTAACTTTTGCGTGGTGTATAAGAACCGAAATCGTCGCAAAAAATAGAACGAAGCGAATACACAAATACAAATTAGCCTCCACTCTGAATATGGAGGCTTTTAATTATCCGCATGTTAATCGAACCATTATTTATCTTCTTTTTGATAGTTTAAATAATGCACACAAAGATCGTGAAATGCTTTAGCTTGAGGCGAGATCGTGCGATCGGTTAACGTAAATATACCAATTTGCCTTTCAAGTGGTGGATCGATAAGCGGAATCCAAACCAAGCGTGTTTCATTGGTTGGGAAAGCAAGCTTCGGTAGGGTCGTGACACCAATCCCAAGTTCTAAGACAGAAAACAGCGAAGTAATATTTTCGACCGAATAGAGCGCTTGCTGACTCAGAGCTCTTGCTGGGGTTGGATCGAGAAGTGTACAAGTGCCGTTACGGATAAAGGGTTGTTCCAACAAAGTTTGCCACTCGATTCCCTCTGGATGACTCGCAATAGGGTTGTCCTTTAAACACACCACGCCTATTGGATCAGCTAACAGCGGCGTAAAGTCAATGCCGCCCTCATCGAGGTGAGAGGGGTTACCGAGCGCTAAGTCGACCTCACCGGAGAGTAGGCGAGCCTCGACGCCCGCCGCGTTATCATCGATCAAGCTTACTTCTACATTTGGATACTGTTCGCAAAAGGCGCCCAACACGCTAGGAATGAGCTTTGCTGCAACAGAAGGAACGCTCGCAATTCGCACTCTCCCTTGCTGTCCGGCAGCGGCTGCTTTGAGATCGTTGTCTAGTGCACTGTAGATATTGAGAAACTGAACCACTTTGGGCAGACAAATTTCACCAAACGGGGTCAATTTGGTTTTGTTTCCGGGTTCAAACAGCGTTTGCCCTAGAATTTTTTCAAGCTCTTTTATCGATGTTGACAGTGCCGCCTGAGAACGATTTGCACGATGTGAAGCGGCTCGAAAGCCTCCTTCCTCGACTACCATCACAAAATGCATTAATTGTTGAAGCTTAATACTCATCCCTAATGCCTCTTAATCCCTTTATTTACGTTATTTTAAATAGAGTGATAAGTTTAATTTATCAAATGTCAAAAATTTACCGTTAGATTTATCGCCTGTCAATGTGCATCATTTAACCATATTGAAACAAAGCTGTTACAAAGGTTGAAAGGCACGTGAATACTCCTACTAAAAAACACCCAGTTAAAACCAGTCTATTTGCTTCTAAAGCGCCGCTTGAATGGGCGATTGTCAACAATGGAACTCTGTATACAGCACAAATTCCTATTGATGACACAGGCACGGTTGTTGAAGGTGGCATCGAAGCACAAACACGCCAAACCTTTAACAATCTCATTCACACCCTGGAGTGTGCAGGGGAGTCTTTGGACTCTGTATTGCAGGTCCTGATTTATGTGACTGACAGAGAATACTTAAAGACCGTTAACCAAGTGTACGCGGAATATTTTGAAGCACCTTACCCAAATCGCGCCGCCATGGTGGTTGCAGGGTTAGCGCGAGAAGAGATGTTGGTGGAGTTTGTCGTCTACGCGTCGGCAAGCCAACCAGAATAAATCCAATAAGAACAATTAGAGATCAGTGAGTGGGTGGCTTGCCATCACAAATCGGAAGAACAAGGAAAGAACCATGACTTTTATTAACAATGTTCAAGCAGAAAAATCCCTCTATATAGCGGGTGAGTGGCAATCGGGCATGGACACCATCGCCAATATTAACCCTTCTGATATCAGCGAAAACATTGGCGATTTCGCACAAGCGAGTGTGTCGCAAGTAGAGCAAGCGATTCAAGCGGCTAAATCAGCGCAGCCAGAGTGGGAAAAAACACCAATCGAGCGCAAGCAAGCAGTGCTACAAGCGATTGGTGATGAGCTCATTGCACGATGTGACGAATTGGGTACCTTACTTTCGCGTGAAGAAGGTAAGCCATTTGCTGAAGGTCGAGGTGAGATATACCGTGCTGGCCAATTCTTCCAATACTTTGCTGCTGAGGTTCTGCGTCAAATTGGCGATAACGCTGCTTCCGTCCGTCCAGGTGTCTCCGTTGAAGTTACTCGTGAAGCCGTCGGCGTTATCGCCATTATCTCTCCTTGGAACTTTCCAACAGCAACAGCGGCTTGGAAAATCGCGCCAGCACTTGCGTTTGGCAACAGCGTCGTCTGGAAGCCTGCCAACCTAACCCCAGCAAGTGCCGTTGCGCTGACAGAGATTATCCATCGCCAAGGTTTACCTGCCGGCACGTTTAACCTCGTTTTGGGTAGCGGTTCGCAAGTCGGTAATACCCTTATCAATTCGAAGGATGTGAACGGCGTGAGCTTCACTGGTTCTGTGGACACAGGCCGTAAAGTTGCAGCGGCAACGGCACCAAATTTTGTGCGTTGTCAGCTAGAGATGGGTAGCAAAAATGCGCTCGTAGTGGCAGATGATGCAGACATTCAAATTGCCGTTGAAGCGACAATCGCAGGCTCATTCTCGGGTGCAGGTCAAAAGTGCACCGCGTCTTCTCGTCTTGTGGTTATGGACGGAATTCACGACGCGTATGTTGAAGCGCTAATCCAACGCATGAGCGAACTTAAAGTGGGTCACGCACTGGAAGAGGGCGTGTTCATGGGCCCTGTGGTTGATGGTAACCAGCTGAATGCGAACTTTGAGTGGATCGAAAACGCACGCCAAGCAGGCGCGGAGCTGGCTTTCGGTGGTGAGCGTCTGAGCCTAGAGCATGACGGTTACTACATGTCACCAACTCTGTTTTTAAATACACAGAATGGCTGGGAAGTGAACCAAGAAGAAGTCTTTGCGCCAATGGCGAGCGTGATTCGCGTTTCTGATCTGGATGAGGCAATTGCAGTCGCGAACGATACGCGCTTTGGCCTGACAGGCGGCATTATCACGCAAAGCTTGCGTAATAGCGCGATCTTCAAACAGCAAGTCCAAACGGGCTGCGTCATGGTTAACTTGCCAACTGCGGGTACAGATTATCACGTTCCATTTGGTGGCCGTAAAGAATCTAGCTTTGGTCCTCGTGAGCAAGGTCAGTACGCCAAAGAGTTCTACACCGTAGTGAAAACCGCTTATCAGCGTCCTTACTAAGATCGACAGGGTAACTGATGGTGTCAGTTGCCCGCACGAAAAGGCTAAGAAATTGTTTAAGGAGTGGTTATGTACCAACAACGGATTGTGATTGACGGATTGCAGTACTGCAATTGGGATCGAGAGTATTTCCAAACGCTTAAGGCGAGTGGCATTACCGCCGTTCATGCCACCATCGTCTACCACGAAACTGCGCGCGAAACCTTAACGCGTTTTGCTGAATGGAACTTGCGCTTCGAGCAAAATGCGGACCTCATCATGCCTATTTATTCAATGGCAGATGTAGAAAAAGCCAAAGCAGAAGGTAAAGTCGGCATCTTCTTCGGCGCGCAAAATTGCTCACCTATCGATGATGAAATTGGCCTGATTGAAGTGATGCGCCGCCAAGGTCTGCTGATCATGCAACTGACCTACAACAACCAAAGCTTACTGGCGACAGGTTGTTACGAACAAAACGATTCCGGCGTAACTCGCTTTGGTAAACAAGCGATTGAAGAGATGAACCGAGTCGGGATGATCATTGATATGTCCCACAGCGCGGAGCGTTCGACGTTGGAAGCTATCGAGCTCTCTTCGCGTCCAATTTGTATCAGCCATGCTAACCCGACATTTGCGCATGACGCACTGCGCAACAAGTCCAACACCGTGATCAAAGCACTGACGGAGCGCGGTGGTTTGATTGGATTCAGTTTATATCCATTCCATTTGCCAAATGGCAGCCAGTGCACGCTGGATGATTTCTGCCAGATGGTTGCGAAAACCGCAGACATGTTTGGCGTTGACCATTTAGGTATCGGTAGCGATTTGTGCCTAAATCAGCCGCAACAAGTGTTGGAGTGGATGCGCAACGGGCGTTGGTCAAAAGCGATGGATTACGGCGAAGGTTCTGCAAGTAACTCGGGATGGCCAGATGCGCTGCCATGGTTCTGCGGCAGCGCAGGGATGGAGAACATCTACAACGGATTAATGGGTCACGGATTCAGTGAATCTGAGGCTGGAAAAATATTGGGTGAAAACTGGTTCAACTTCCTTAAAGAAGGATTAGAGCCTATTTCATAGCATTCCCCAAAGTAGGAACCGCCTGCCCACATAATAACAATACGGCAGGCGTAAAACTCACATTTGTAGCCAGTCTTTGGCTGCTGCAAAGAACCTCTGGAGCCAGAGTATGTCTGATTTAACCAATAGCATGAAAGCTTCCACGATGAGCGTGTCATCGGGCAAGTCGAAAGCAAAACACAACACATCAACAACAGAAAACACGACGAACAAATTAGGACTGAATAACCCGGCCTTTTGGTATAGCGGTGGTTTCATCGCGTTGTTCGTTGCTATTGCACTTTATGACGGCGAGCTGTTATCTACGATCGTTAACGCTGGCTTTGGCTGGGCAGTTCAGGTGTTTGGTCCATACTGGCAGTTACTGCTGCTTCTCACTTTTCTTATTGGTCTTGGCTTGGCTGCAGGGCGAACAGGCAAGGTGATGTTGGGCGGGATTGCAAAACCAGAAATGGATTCTTTCCGCTGGATGGCGATTATTTTCTGTACCTTATTGGCTGGTGGTGGCGTTTTCTGGGCCGCGGCTGAGCCTATCGCGCATTATGTTAGCCCACCTCCTTTGTACGGCGCGCAAGATAACCCGCAGCAAGGTGCGGTGAATGCGTTGTCGCAATCCTTTATGCACTGGGGCTTTCTAGCTTGGGCGATTGTAGGTAGCTTAACTTCCATCGTGGTGATGCACCTACATTACGACAAAGGTTTACCGCTAAAACCCCGTATTTTGCTTTACCCAGTCTTGGGCGAACGAGCACTTAAAGGCCAACTCGGTGCATTGATTGACGCGTGCTGCATTATCGCGGTAGCCGCAGGCACCATCGGGCCAATTGGGTTTCTAGGCTTGCAGGTTAGCTACGCGTTAAATGCGCTGTTTGATATTCCTGATGGCTTTACCACTCAGCTTATCATCATCTTGTTTGCGATTGCGCTTTACACCTTGTCAGCACTCAGTGGATTAAGCCGAGGCATGCAACTGCTTAGTCGTTACAACGTGATTCTGGCAATGGCATTGATGGTTTACATCCTGTTTTTTGGTCCGACGAATTTTATCTTTAACGGATACATTCAAGGTGTAGGAAGCATGTTGGATAACTTTATCCCAATGGCGACTTATCGCGGTGACGAAGGTTGGCTAAGTTGGTGGACAGTATTTTTCTGGGGCTGGTTCCTGGGTTATGGTCCGATGATGGCAATCTTTATTGCGCGTATTTCCCGTGGTCGAACTATTCGCCAAGTTATTTCCACCATCAGTATTGTGGCTCCGTTAACCACCTGTTTTTGGTTCACGATTGTGGGCGGCTCAGGCCTTGCGTTTGAAATTGCTGAACCGGGTAGCGTGAGTGCGGCGTTTGAGGGCTTTAACTTGCCAGGTGCTTTGCTTGCAGTGACTCAGCAACTACCAATGCCAATGCTGACTTCAATTCTATTTCTGATTTTAACCACGATCTTCATCGTCACGACGGGCGACTCAATGACCTACACAATCAGTGTCGTGATCAGTGGTGAAACGGAGCCGAATGCGATCATCCGTACCTTCTGGGGAGTAATGATGGGTGTGACGGCATTGATCCTAATTTCCCTTGGCTCTGGCGGCATCTCTGCTCTGCAATCTTTCATTGTTATTACCGCGGTTCCGGTTTCGTTGATTCTGTTACCGTCACTTTGGAATGCGCCACAAATTGCAATCAAAATGGCGAAAGAGCAAGGGCTATAACAATTATCCAATTCAAACAACGTGGAGCTTGTGCGGGTGTTTTCCTCCTGCATCCGCACAAACCCTAGTATTCTTACAATAACAAATAGGTGGTGAGCAAAATGGATGCACATCGTTCTACTTATACGGAAGCAACTATGCGCGATGCAGCGATTGTCATGGCAGCCGAAAGGCTTGGCGCAATGCACCAAAACCGAATCAGCTTTGTTCGCAGTCTGATTCGTAATATGGCAAGCCAAAACTGGCAAGTAACCAAGCATGAGTGGCAGCTTTGTCCTCGTGGTTATGGTCATGTGATTTACAAATTGACCACGCCAGAGCACGTTTATCATTTGGTGGTATTCTGTGATGAAATTGCCGACGACGAGCGTAATGATCGCGTAATTGCTGAAAAGTGGGACGTCACATTTGCACTGGTTCAAGGCGATGTTGATGTTACTTTGTTGGAAAGATTGCGAGAAAATGTACCGCTGCAAGAAGCGGGACGTAATCCAAACAACGTACTTGTTCTTGCTCGCGCAAACAAAAGTGTGCGCGTGTTTGAGCACATTGTTAGCGCGCTTTCTCAAGGCGAGCAGCCTGAGCCGAAAGAGTTAGCGGAAGTGGGTTATATCCTGCGTACCACAGCTGTTTATGGTAACGGAAAGTTTGGTATCGCCGATTTCAAACTGTTAGAGAACAACTCAGATTTCAGCCAGTCTTTTAGTGCGCAAATGTGTGCCGTATATATGTTGCGCGAATTCAGCCTAGATTGGGTGCACTATCTGGCACTTCAACAAGGTGGCGACAACGCGGTGGCTTTGCATCGTGGCTTGCAGCGCTACCTTGGTGTCGGCAATGCGACTGGCTTAGGCATGGCTCCATACTTGATTAATCACCCGTGCATCGTTGACCAATGGATGACCTCTCGCGAACGTGCGGTAGCGCGAGTCTTTGCGATGCCATGTGAAGCTTCATTCCATGCTCCTTTGCAAGGATTACTACAAAAAGCACAGCGTCATTTAGAGCAAGTCATCACCATCAATGAACATCAAGACAGGCTCAATCATCAAGCGATATCAGACATCAAACAACTGCTATCAGAGCTAACAACGTTAATGGCATCACATCCGAATTGGGCGAGTTTGGTCGAGCATAAGAAAACAATGAGTGTGGAAGCCCAAGAAATCCTCACCTCTTGCTTGATCGAACTCTACCCATCTTTAGTGGATGAATTTGCTAGCCAAATGAATACGGATGAAACGTTATCTATTCCGGGCGGGAAAAAGATCCAAGACTTACTGGAAGTGTTGCAAAACAAATACCGCTGGGCGATTGATGCGGATTACTCACTGGCCGAGAACAATTATTGGTTCTGGTATCGTTCACAAGACAAAGAAGAGCCAAGGCTTGGTGTTCGTGGCGAGGAAGCAGGAGAAGAAAAAGAGCTGCCGCTTGATATCGGCAGACAAGTGAATCGCTTGTACCACGCTTTGCTTGGTTGTGATGAAGAAATGTCCGTAGCAGAGTTTCTGTTGCAAAATCCGACTTATCGTTCGATCACACGTCGCGTATGGACGCTAGGCAACCGTGCGATGGGGGATATTCAAATGAACGTGCTGCGTAAAGATGCGTTACCAATGCACTTACTGCGCTGTAAATTGGCGATCTTTGGTGCGACTAAGTTTGATCCGCGCTCGGATCGTTGGGTTCGAGTAACTTTCTTCCAAGGTGCGCCGTTGTTAGATGAAATTCACGACCCTAAACTGGCAGACACATGGATTTTCCCTAGCATGCCGCCACGTGACGAAATTGCGCAAAGTGATAATCAAAAAATCAGTGGAGGATTTGCATTATGATCGTCTCTCACAACGAATTGGTGGCCGCGGTTAATAAGGCATTTCTTGGCATGCGCCGTCACTGTGGTGAGGCGGATGTCATTGCGAACATGGTGGCGGACTTGCAAATGGTTGGCTTACATGGAGTTCGTCATTTTAATAACGCCAGTCTGTTTCTTGGGTTAGATTCAGACTGCGCCGTATCGGTGACCAACAGTACGCCGTCAAACATAGAGGTAGAACTGCACAACGGGAGTGTAGCGTGTCATTTACCCGCTGTGTTGGATTTCGCACTTGAGAAAATGATTAACCGTAAGTCGATTACTATCACGTTGACGCAGTGCCATAACCGTTGGCTAGGTTTTAGTGAGTTGTTGAAGCTCTCTGCAAAAGGCATCGCGTGTCGCGCACAATGGGTCAATGGCTCTAGTCCCAAGCGAACGCTTTATGTGTTAAACCGCGGACGAATCGCACCAGAAGTCTTTTTCTCGGATCAGTTTGATGGGCATGATACGGATTTGCATAGTATGGTTATCGAGCTCTCCGTGAACGATTTCGATATCGAGAAAAGTGCACAAGGATATACCACCCACATTGAAGGCGATGAGTTAAGCCGTACGCAACAAGCTTCTTGGCAAAATGGTATCTTTGTCGAAGACCAAGAATGGGAAACACTGAAACAAACCGCAACCGCGTTGCTGGTGGAGAACAGTGAGCGTTCTATGCTCGGTGCTGGTGGTGTGGTTTAAGCTATGAAAGGCGATGATTCCAAGTAGAAGTGATGAAGGCTGCTGTTTAGCGGCCTTTTTTGTGCGCGATGTTCAGTCACTTCTGAAGTTCAAAGACTATGATTACCGTTATCCGCAAGATGGAGCAACACAGGTAAGAAAAATGGATCTGCAAGAGAATAAAAGAAATGCCATTGCGTTTTACGAAATCGCCTATAGAGGTAACCCAAGAAAGGCAGTTGAAGACTACGTAGGTGATGAGTACATCCAGCACAATCCATTAGTTGGAAATGGCCCCGAGGCTTTTATCGAGTATTTTGAGCGGATGCAAAATGAGTATCCCGATAAAGATATTACGTTTGTGCGAGCCATTGCTGAAGGGAATTTGGTGGCACTACACACTCACCAAACATGGCCTAATGATATTGAATACGTGACGATGGATTTCTTTCGTTTTGATCACAATGGGAAGATCGTTGAACATTGGGACGCTCTGCAAGAGATACCCAAAGAAACATTGAATGGTCACACCATGTATTAACGAGTCGTTGATTAGCCTCCCATGCCGTTTATTCAAACGGTATGGGAGGTTAAATGATTTGTGGCACTCGAAGTATTAATCATCAAAGCGCTTTTTCGATTCTCACCGCGACGTCTTCAGATACCCAGCCTTTCCACAAGTCAGGGTAGGTATTAAAGAAGTAAAACATCGCTTCTTCACCATCTGCGTAGTTATCTTCCATCCAGGCCAGCATTTCACTCATTTGCTCGTTGGTAAATCCGCGTTTCTGCAAGTACGCGAATGCTTGGGGTTCTTTGCTCGCAAACGCCTCAGTTGTTACTGTGCGAACTGGAGAAGGTGGGTACATTGTTACTTTTGGTGAAGCGCAATCAGGCTGAGTGGTACAGTTGCGATACTCTTCTAAATCTGTTCCGCTACCAAAATCCACTTTGACCATATCATACTTGCCCAATACGGGGGTCGGTGACCAGTAGTAACCAAACCAAGGCATTTTGCGATCATAGGCTTTGGCGATGGTGCCAGCTAATGCTGCGCCAGATCCTGGGTCAACCATCTCAAAGCCGTGCTCACTTAACCCTAATGCATTAAACAAGTGACCGGAGGTGATTTGGCATGTCCAACCAGCAGGGCAGCTATAAAACGCGAACTTGTCATCATCCTCTGGGTGTTCAAATAGTTTGGCGTGCTTGATGACGCCTTCTATCGTCGCGAGTTCTGGATACTGTTTTACCAGATAGGCGGGAACCCAAAACCCTTCTTCACCACCATTGACAAGCGATTCACTAGCGATGCGCAAGCGTTTATCCGCAATTCCTTTATCAAGTGCTTCTTTAATGCCGTTTGTCCATAACTCTGGCGCAACGTCAGGCTGCCCCTTTTCAATCATAGAGGTGCCCGTAGGAACGCTATCACCAGGGATCAATTCCGCATCGCACTGGTAGCCTTCATTTAAGACAAATTGGTCGATGTGCGCCATTAAGCTGGCCGAATTCCAATTCATATCCGCGATGGTTATTTTTCCACATTCATCCGCATTTGCATGAGTTGATAATGCTGAGAGCAGCATAACAGAGAGCATTGAAGGTGTCGTCTTCATGTGACTGAATTTCCTTGTCGTTGTCATTTACTTCAGTATATACATCGGTTTATAAAGATTCAGTGAACAAGGTTTTTTCAGTGACGTTAAGCATAAAAACGGCGATTTATGAAGCGTTTAGTCAGAGTGGTTGAAAGGGAGTTAATACAGCAAGAACACCCCTTCGTAGCCGCCGATCTCAATGTGAGAAACATAGTCGCCGATGTTACCGTCTTGATCTACAGGTCGCATAGGTTCTGGAAGTGCGATAGTTATCTTCGGTGAGGAGAAATAATCGATATTCTTGCCAAAGAAATCAGTTCGATACAGAACTTGGCCTTTGGTGAATTCGCGGGCTAACACCATCTCTGTAGGGCCATGCATCACTACCGTATCGTCTGAGTGATACGCAAAGTACGTATGGGTTGGTAACAAATCGATAGCGCCATTAGGCAAGTCAGGATGAGCCACTTTGCTCATAGAAGCATCTCCAATCACCGTGTAATCGGCGGAATAGGGCGTGCTGGTGGACATCATTAGCGGAGTCGCCTGATATCCCTCTGGTATTTGATTGGCAGGCTCTCCCAAATCAACGGCAAGCAAGGTGCTAGGTTGATAAGCAATATTCTTTGGTACGCCTGCCTTCCAGAAGTTGTCACCTGTTGTATTATTACTTCCATATAAGTAGCCATTGTTCCACTGATTAAAGTAAATGCGCTCAGGGTGATAGTTTAAGTAGAACACCGCTAGTGCAGAGTATTGGTCCTGTTTCCAATTGTTTTCTGTGTTACCAAAGTATTGAACGCGACCATAACGCGTGGTCGCTTGATAAATCACTTTCTGGCCCGCTTTGGCGAGTGCAGAGTTATCCCAAAATTTAGCCAAGCCAGCATAGCCACTAAAGCCGGTAGCGGGGAAAAGGTAGTGCTCGCGCAAGTACAAGGAGCCAGCGTTAACCAAGTGGTTTTGTCCATTACGACCGAATAAGTTTGCCGTACCTATGTTGAGGCCAATTAACGCATCTTCATCCAGCGTTGCCAGTTTATTCAAGAACGCCGAGAATTGCGCTTTGTAAGCATCGTCAGCGGCTTGGCTTCCCGCCACCAAACCAAGTTCATCCACTGTGCCTCCGGAATATATGTAGAACTGACTTGCACCGAGTAACTTATTCGTGTCGTCGTTGTACGCACCATTTAAACCTTGTTTCGCCCATTCAGCTTGGTAATAGTGACGCATTGTATTGGCAAAAAAGGGATTGCCGAGATTGGTCAATGCCCAAGAAGAGGTTTGATTCCACATACGACCAAATGGAATAACCCGTGACTCCCAACGAAATCGGGCCGTTGCATTCTTATTCGAACGGTTTTTGTATTCATTCCAAGAAAGATAATTGTCTTGGTTTCGATCTGCAGATTTGTCGAAGCCACGAATTTTACGCCAGCGTTGAATGGTTTGACCTTCAGGTGTCTCCGTTGGTGCTCCTGAGATATTTACGGCAGGGAAGCTATCTTTGAGTTGAATGTTTTCGAGACGTGGGCGGTTTTCTATGTTGTCGTCATGCCAAGTAATTTTCGCAACGTAAAGGCGGCCGCCGTCGCGTAAAAAGGTGGAGCCAAAGTACTGACCGCCACCATAAGTTTTTCCGCTACCATCATGCGTTGTAGCGCGAACCCAATCCAAAGGAACTGACCAGCTTACTGTTTGGTTTTTAGTCATGTTCTCAGTTTTGTCTTTTTTAATCGCGAAGCTTTTCCATTCAGTTACCCGACCAAACGAGTCGATAGCAGAAGGGTATTCAATCGTAAAGCTGCCACCCTGAGCAAACTGACAAAACGTAAAGGTTAAGCGGTCGAACTTCTCTGAGTGATAAACATAGAGGGCACCACCATTATTCGCCTGACCGAATACATCAGCATCCCATGGCGGTGGTTGATATAGCCAAAAACCGGCGTGGTCAGCGCTGGCGGTATAGCCAACGATCATCGGTTTTCGATTGAGTAGAGTATTCTCGCCATGGCTTGAGTCGACTTCAGCTAGGATAGTGTCTTCAGAAAAGTGGAGAAAGAAATCTTCGTAGTCAACTCCATTCAGTTCTGCTTGGTTACGTATATCGTTTTCTAGCCAACCTGAGTTAAGTTCCAGCTTTTGGTTGTACATGTAACCAAGCGCTTTTACACGCTCGTTATCACTCTTATCTTTGTAAGCTCCAAACACGATATCGGCATTATCCAACTCCCATTCAAGTGCAGCGGCAGCAGATATAGGCTTATCTTGAAGATCAATACCCTGTTCATGCAATCCAGGTAACACGATTGATGTTCTACTCCAAACGCTGGGTATAGAAAGTAAGCTCAGAGAAGCAAGTGCAATGAGAGAAAAACAATGCGACTTCAACATGGGGTTATCTCACTCATACTTAGATGACTCGAATTAAGGGCCAGAATACAAAGAGAAATTATAGTCCATTCACAAAGTCCTAATCAGGAACCCGCCGATAGAAGGCTTTACCGGAAATCGAGGGGGGAAGCCCGGCAAAAATGAGAAGGTCTGCGTCGGGTGTAGTACGTTCAAAGACTCAAAATTCCATCTACACAAGCACAAAAGTAACCAGAATTTTAACCTTGTTTCGATTGCCATCATATTGTTGGATTTTCATCAACAATTTCAGTTAAAACCAACTGATTAAACCAGTCATATTCTCTGTTGTATTGATTGCTTATCATACAAAAATTTAACGAAATTAATTTTTATACATTTTTATTGCATAAAAAATCCTTTTGAGTAATATAAATGCCAAGTGACAATTAATGCGGTATGTCAGCATGACTATTCAGGTAAGCGGAATCAATAAATCCTACGGTGAGACACAAGTGCTTCACGATGTCAGCTTTAAGTGTGAAAGCGGCGAAACACTGGTTTTACTCGGTCCGAGTGGTGCAGGGAAGAGCTCTCTACTACGTGTTCTTAACCTTCTTGAAGGAGCGGATAACGGCCAGTTAAACATCGCTAATGACGCATTCGACTTTTCAACTGAAATCAAAGAGAAGCAAGGTTTAGCGCTTCGTCGTAAAGTGGGCATGGTGTTCCAACAGTACAACCTATGGCCGCATATGACAGTGATGGAGAACCTGATTGAGGCTCCGGTAAAAGTCGCTGGCATGGATAAAGAAGAAGCGAAGAAGCAGGCAATGCAAATTCTTGCGACGCTGCATTTGGCAGACAAAGCGGATGCATGGCCGATGCAACTTTCTGGTGGTCAGCAACAACGTGTGGCGATTGCTCGTGCATTGATGATGAAACCGGAAGTCTTGCTTTTTGATGAACCGACCGCTGCGCTTGATCCGGAAATTACTAACCAAGTCGTTAAGATTATTAAAGATTTAAGCGAAACCGGAATTACACAAGTAGTTGTGACGCACGAAGTGGATTTCGCCAAGAAAATCGCTAGCCACGTACTGTATTTAGAAAAAGGACACATCGTTGAGCACGGCACAAATGATTCGTTTTCTAACCCGCAAACCGCCCAGTTTGCTGACTACTTAAATCACTAAATCACGTTTTTAAAGTTCAGTCTATTTAACAGATAAGCTCGGCTGTCATTGCGAGTGTCAGCCCACTAAGTACACACGGAGTATTGCAATGAAAAAGATTCTACTAGCTTCACTAATCGGACTTGTCTCAGCGAATGCAGCAGCACAAGAAGAGATCAAATTTGCGATGGAAGCGACGTACGCCCCATTCGAATACATGGATGAAAACAACCAAATCCAAGGTTTTGATGTGGATCTGGCGAATGCACTATGTAAAGAAATCGAAGCAAAATGCACCTTCCACAACCAATCTTTTGACAGCCTGATCCCAGCATTAAAATTCAAGCGCTACGATGCGGCAATCTCTGCAATGGACATTACTGAGGCGCGTTTGGAGCAAGTGAATTTCACGAATGCATACTATGACAACTCAGCAGCGTTTGTTTCTATCAAAGAAAAAGTGGCTGATCAAAAAGCACTAGAAGGTAAGCGTGTTGGTGTTCAAAACGGTTCAACACACCAAAGCTACCTGATTGAGCAAATGCCGGGCGTAACCGCGGTTCCTTACTCAAGCTACCAAGACGCGTTCATCGATATGAAAAATGGCCGTATTGATTCTGTATTCGGTGACACAGCAGTCGTAGCAGAATGGTTCAAGAAAGAAGACAACCTAGCTTACGTGGGTGAGCACGTCACTAACCCTAAATACTTCGGTAACGGTTTCGGTATCGCAGTAAATAAAGGTAACGACGAGCTAGTGAACAAGCTGAACACAGCACTGAAAACAGTGAAAGCAAACGGCGAATACGACGTAATCTACAACAAACACTTCGGTAAGTAATATGGCACTAACGGGTTACTCTTTATCGCTTGTTCAAGCTAGTTGGATGACTGTCCAGCTAGCCTTCACAAGCCTCTTAGTCGGTTTGATTCTGGCAGTGGTATTCGCCAGTGGTGAAATGTCTCGCCGCGTTTTCGTTAAATGGCCAATGACGGCGTTTGTGACGATTGTACGCGGTTTGCCAGAAATCCTTGTCGTGTTGTTTATCTATTTTGGTTCGACGCAGGTTCTGTTTTTAATCACCGGCGACTTTATAGAGGTTAGCCCGTTCTTGTCTGGCGTGGTGGCGTTGTCATTGATCTTCGCTTCCTATGCTTCTCAAACTCTACGTGGCGCATTGAAAGCCGTTGGAAGAGGGCAGAGAGAAGCAGCAAGTGCACTCGGCATCAGTCAAGCACACGCTTTTGTTCGCATTGTTTTGCCACAAGCAGTAAGACACGCACTACCAGGTTTAACTAACCAATGGTTGGTTTTGCTGAAAGATACCGCACTTGTATCACTGATTGGCGTAACGGATTTGTTGAAGCAAGCGCAGCTAACATCTGCAGCGACGCATGAAGCGTTTACATGGTACGCGACCGCTGCGGCGATTTACTTAGGCATTACTTTGATTACACAACGTGCCGTCAAACTGATTGATAAGAAGTTCTCAATTCAAGGTATGAGCATGGGACAGGAGGCAACCGCATGAACGAACAACACGTTTGGCAAATGCTGGATGGCTTAGGCACTAGCCTCCAATTGACCGCTGCTTCCTTGGTTGTGGGCTGCCTCTTAGCTTTGATGATGACGCTGACTCTGATCCTACGTACTCCGGGTTTGCATTGGGTAAGTCGTGGCATCATCACCTTGTTTACTGGTACACCTTTGTTGGTACAGATCTTCTTGGTGTACTACGGTCCGGGTCAGTTTGACGCAGTAAGAGAAAGTGTATTCTGGACATGGTTAAGCCAACCTTGGTTCTGTGCGATGTTGGCGCTAGCGTTGAATACCGCTGCATACAGCACTCAGTTGTTCAAAGGAGCGTTTAACGCGATTCCTTCCGGTCAATGGCAAGCGTGTCGTGCTCTGGGTATGAACAAAACCGCAACGCTGAAAGTGCTGCTACCATACGCTATTCGTCGTGCTGTTCCTGCTTACTCGAACGAAGTGATTTTGGTCTTCAAAGGCACGTCACTAGCAAGCACGATTACGATCATGGAGCTGATGGGTTACGCGCAGCGTATTAACGCACAAACCTACGATACGTTGACGGTATTTGGTATTGCGGGCGCGTTCTACTTAGCAGTAAATGGTGTGCTAACTCTCATTTTCCGTCAGGTAGAGAAGAAAGCATTGGCGTTCGAAGCCGCATAAACCTTCAATCAACACTCAATTTAGTTCCACAGTGCCTCTGCAAATGACTCTCTTTCAGGGGCATTTTTTATATTCGTTATGGCAAATCCCTTAAGTTCCCCCAAACTTAATTCAATGCAATTGTATTGGTGGCACCATGGAAAGAAGACACTTTTTAGCGCTGTGGACATTGTTGTTCGTACCCTCTTTAAAAGCGACGACACCAATGCGGCCGACGCCAGCACAAACAGAAGGGCCATTTTACCCAGTAGTGGATATTCCTCTTCGTCAAAACTTGATTCTACAATCAGAAGGCTTGGTCGGTGAACCTATCGTGTTGCAAGGCAGAGTAGTAGATACATCGGGAAACCCTGTCTCAGGCATCAAAGTAGAAATCTGGCAATGCGATGGGCAGGGGATTTACGATCATCCTAAGCAACCAAATAACGATAAGTTTGATGCTCACTTTGCAGGTTTTGGCGCGGTAGAAACTCAATCGGATGGTCGCTACTTATTCCAGACTCTGTATCCCGTGCCTTATGCCTCTCGTCCACCGCACATTCACGTTAAGTTGTGGCGGGATAACCAAGAGCTTCTGACCACTCAGTTGTACTTAAAAGGCAATACTGGTGATGAATGGTGGGGTGGCAAAGCCCGTGATTATCTACAGTTTGAAACCATACGAACCGACGGGCGGTTAACGGGCCAATTTAACTTTGTGATTGGCTAGCTAATCCGGTTAAGCCATTAATTCAACCAATTGCGCCAAGCATTCTTTATCCAGTATCGGATGAGGCTCAACGCCCGTGACCAGTACAATATCTACGGAAGGCAGCGATGGCATATTGCCTAAGATCTTAAGATCCTCGCTAACGCTAATACTGCCCATCGCACCGATAGCCATGCCCGAACGTACAATCGCTCGTTGTGCGGAGGCCGTATTGCAACACGCCAGTAGTTGATAAGGAGTACCACGTTTGGTTAATCCGTCTACTGCTGCCGCATGGTATTTGCAGTCGGTTTGGAATAGGGCGAGAGGGAGAGGTTGGGCTTGCTCGATGTCAAAATCAGGATGAGCAATCCACACGCCTTTGTCGCTTGCTAGCCAGTAACCTTCCTCACTGTCCGGTGCTCTTGTCACAATAGCGGCGTCTAGCTTTCCTTCATCAAGTTTTTCTCTCAAGGTGATGCTTGGCTCACTGAAGACTTGAATTGAACATGTGGGCTCAGATTGCTGTAATACGCGGATGACTTTAGGCAGGATATTGTCGTTGTAATCCTCGGGGCAACCTAAGCGAAGAGGGCGCTTGTTTTCATAGCGCTTCACTTGTTTCAGTGCTTGATTGTGCAAGTTAACCAATTGCTCGGCGTGAGAGCGCAGTGCCAGCCCTGCTTCACTCAATACTAGGTTGCGACCTTCTTTTTCAAACAAGCTGACGCTGAGTTCGTCTTCTAGCTTACGCATTTGTGCACTGAACGCTGATTGGGTACGATTAATCTGCTTGGCTGCACGAGTGAAACTGCCCGTTTCTACAAAAGCCAGAAAGCTGCGTAACGCATCGATATCCATATCTAAAACTCATCCATCGTTTTTGTTGAAGTGTTCCATCAAAACTATCCGTTAGTCCCCTTAAATACAATCAGATATTGTGAATGGGTAATCAAAACACGAACCGCATGGAGGCGTCATGAAACTGTTTATTGCTAATCAAAACTACTCAAGCTGGTCACTGCGCGCATGGTTGATCTTTTCTCAATTCAAACTAGATGTCGAAGTCACCAAGCTCAAATTATTCACAGAAGATTTTTATAAGACCTTGGAAGGTATTACACCAACCGCGAAAGTACCTACCTTGGTGGATGGTGACGCAACCGTGTGGGATTCATTAGCGATTTTGGAATACGTTAACGAGCAATATTTACAAGGTAAAGCTTGGCCAAGCAACTCCGCAGAACGAGCTAAAGCACGCGCCATTGCATCAGAAATGCATTCGGGTTTCTTTGATTTAAGAAACGAACTCCCAATGAACATCCGCGCACACAGAAAAGTCGACTTAGCGAAGGGTGCGCTTAAAGATATTGCTCGTATTGACGCCATTTGGGCAGAGCAAGCAGAACTGCATCCAAACGGTTGGCTATTTGGAGAATGGTCGATAGCGGATGCTATGTATGCACCTGTGGCATTGCGTTTCCAAACTTACGGCATCGAGTTATCGGAAGGTGCCAAAGCTTACCAACAAAAGGTGCTAGCAAGTGAATCTTTACAGCAATGGTTGGAAGAGGCGAACCAAGAAACGGATATCGTAGAAGAAGATGAAGCAGGGGTAGAAGTATAAGCGCATCTTGCGATCGCCTGTAGCAAGGGAAAGCATGACAAAGCACGCTTTCCTCTTCTAGGATGGTTGTACTTTCCGGCGCGTTTAAGCTAGGTGTTCAACAATCGCTCTGCCTACTCCGTGTGCGCTCGTTGGGTTTTGACCTGTGATGACACGATCATCCACAATTACAAACTCTTGCCATGGTTGCACTTTAGAGTAGCGCGCTGCGCTGCGTGCAAGAGATTCTTCCAATAGGAATGGGATATCGTTGATGGTGCCGAAGTCGATCTCTTCTTCACGAGTGAAGCCTGTTACTGATTTAGACGAAAGTAGCTTTTCGCCATTGCTAAGCGTGATAGGTAGAAGAGCGCCCGGACCATGACAAACTGCAGCCACAATACCGCCATCTTCATAGTGTTTTGCAGAAATCTTGGCAAAATCTTCGTTGCTCGCTAGGTCTGAAAGAAGACCAAAACCACCCGGATAGAAGATCGCATCGTAGTTGTCACCGTTGATTTGTGACACTGGAATCGTGTTGTTGATGCGGTTCTGGAAATCATCATCCGCCAAAATTTTCTCGTTGACTGCGTCGCCTTCGATGTCGGTTCCGTACAGTGGTGCTTGTCCACCTTTGATAGAGGCAATGTCGTAATCGAAGCCTGCACCTAGTAGCTCGCTAAGGGCATGAGTGAGCTCTGGCGCGTAAGTTCCGTTTGCTTGGTCAGTTTCACCAAGAGTCGCATGGTTCGTCACAATGATGAGTACTTTCTTCATGATGGTTTCCTTTTTGGCTTACGTGTATTTGTTGAACACCTTCATACTAATTGCTAAACAAATAAGTGATAATACGATTAATTGGCAAAACATTATTGCTATATAGCAAAGGTAAGTATGGACAGTTTTGAAGGCATCAATGAGTTTGTTACGGTTGCTGAGAGCTTAGGGTTTTCTGCAGCGGCAAAACAGTTAGGTTGCAGTACCAGTCATGTCAGTCGCCAAGTCACAAGATTAGAAGAGCGATTAGGTGTCGCTTTGTTAGCCCGTTCGACAAGAATGGTGAGTCTAACGGAAGCGGGGCAAGCGTATTATCAGCAGTGTAAAGAATTGGTGATTTGGCTTCAGCAAGCCAATGAACAGCTCACCACGCAGCAAACTCAGTTGAGTGGTACGTTACGCGTGAGTGCCGCTGGTGCGTTTTCTGAGAACCATGTAGCGCCTGCCTTGATGGCGTTTGCCAAGCAACATCCTAATCTCACGGTTGAAATTAACTTCAACACCAGCATGGTCAACTTTATTGAAGATGGTTTCGATTTTGCCATTCGTTACGGCAGGTTGAGTGATTCAGGCTTGGTTGCGAGAAAGCTGGTGGATCGTCCCATGGCAGCGGCAGCCAGTCAGCGTTATCTCGATGAACATGGTTTACCAACGCACCCAGAGCAGCTCAAGCGTCATAGCTGCATTATTGCCAATAAGGACGTTTGGTTGTTTGAAAAAGACGGCAAGCCTTTAGATGGCGTAAAAGTGCAGGGCAGATGGAAGAGCAATAACGCACACACGGTCTTGCAAGCCTGTGCAGAAGGATTAGGTGTGGCGTACTTACCGAAGAGTAGTTTCAACGATGCTATTTCGTCTGGTCGTTTGGTGCCAATACTAGAGCCGTATTGGGGAAGCGGCAACAGCAGCTGGATTGTTTATCAGAATCGTCACTTTCTACCACTACGAGCGCGATTGGCTATCGACTTCTTGCTTGATCATTTTGTCGATTGGCAGGAGTAATGAGGCTCTGCCAATCGGTTTGTTTATCCATTTGTTAGATCGTCAACATACTAACGTATCTACATGTTTTGATAGCTTGGTCCGCCGCCACCTTCTGGTGCTTTCCACGTGATGTTTTGCGAAGGATCTTTGATGTCACAGGTTTTGCAATGCACGCAGTTGGCGGCATTTATCTGAAACTTCAACTTACTCTCAACTTCCACCACTTCGTAAACCCCTGCAGGGCAATAGCGCTGGCTCGGCTCGTCATACATACCTAAATTCACATCAATTGGAATGTGAGGGTAAGTCAGAACAAGGTGACAAGGTTGATTCTCTTCGTGCTGTGTTCCCGACAAAAATACCGACGAAGGCTTATCAAAACTGATTTCACCATCTGGTTTTGGGTATGCAATTGGGTGGCACTCTTGTTTAGGTTTTAACTGCTCATGATCGTGCGAATAGTCCTTGATAGACCAAGGTAACGGCTTCTTAACCAGTGGTTGCCACAGGTTGTGTTCAAAAGTCGAAAGAGCACCGCCAAGTATGCTGCCAAACTTATGAATGTTCGCGCCAAAGTTACGCGTTTCGGCGAGTTCGTCATACAACCATGATGATTCAAACAACGACTGGTAGTCTGGCTCAGAAGCTCCAGTTTGTCGGGCCGTATGTACCGCTTCTGCTGCAATGATTCCGGACTTCATTGCTGTGTGGCTGCCTTTAATTTTTGCGACGTTCAAAGTCCCCGCATCACAACCAATCAATAAACCGCCAGGGAATTGCTGTCTCGGCAGAGAGGAAAGCCCACCTTTCGCAATGGCTCTTGCGCCGTAAGCGATGCGCTGAGCACCTTTCAAATGTGGTTCAATAGCAGGATGGTGCTTAAAGCGTTGAAATTCGTCAAACGGACTCAAGTAAGGATTGCTGTAATTCAAGTCGACAATAAGCCCGACGGCGATTTGGTTGTTCTCCATGTGATAGAGAAAACCGCCGCCTGTGGTATTTGTTTCACTCAAGGGCCAGCCAGCGGAGTGGATAACACTGCCAGATACATCCTTACTGTCAGCGGGTAACTCCCATATCTCTTTTAGGCCAAGCGCGTAGTGCTGTGGTTGCTTTCCTGCGTCTAGGTCGAACCTTTGAATAAGTTCTTTACCCAGATGTCCGCGACAACCTTCAGCAAAAAGGGTG
The DNA here is from genome assembly GCF_033338695.1 of Vibrio sp. Vb1166. Classification (NCBI taxonomy): domain Bacteria; kingdom Pseudomonadati; phylum Pseudomonadota; class Gammaproteobacteria; order Vibrionales; family Vibrionaceae; genus Vibrio; species Vibrio sp. Vb1166. Next base: position 69,535 of record NZ_JAWOTE010000013.1, read on the forward strand.
TATTTTGCCCTTAGCTCGATACCTGGTTCAAAGTTAGGTTTGGCCTGGCCGTTCTTATCTAGTCCCATATCGCTCGTGTTAATGCCTGTCACTGCGCCAGTCTGTTCATAATTGATGCTTGCAGCGGCAAAGCCCGGAAAAACTTCCACCCCAAGATTTTCTGCTTGGTTAGCGAGCCAACGGCAAAGGTTGGCAAGACTAATTACGTAATTATTCTCGCCATTTATCATTGGACGCGGTGTAAGGAAGTGGGGAATGCGAATATGGTTTTGTTTAGTAGTAAGATAAAGGAAATCATCTCGTTGAACTGAGGCTGCTAGCGGGGCGTCCATTTCTTTCCAATTGGGGAAAAGCTCATCTAAGGCACTAGTTTCAAAAACAGCGCCAGATAAAATATGTGCACCCACTTCTGAGCCTTTTTCTACAACGCAAATTGAAAGTGCGTCATCTTCACTGTCTTGGTTGAGTTGTGCTAGCCGACAAGCGGCGCTTAAGCCTGCAGGTCCGGCCCCCACGATCACGACATCAAACTCCATGCATTCTCGTTCCATCTCTATGCTTCCTTTCTATTATCGTCATCTGCGTGACAGGTTTTTGGTTTCTATACAGAAAACTATAGCTCAGTTGACGTTAACGTGAAGTGGACTAAGCTCAAGTAATGGATCTGACGTGTTATATGAGGCATGACCATGGAAGACCGACCATTAGCAACACTTGTGCTCGCAGATCATGACAACCAATCGTTGGCTGTAGGGACGCTGTGTGCAGTTAAAGCGGCATTTGAGATTAAGGATGATGATAAATCGCTTCCTGTTTCTGTGTTGCTTATTGGATATCAGTGCCAATCAGTTTTGGATGAGTTGAATTGCGTTCAGGGTATTGCAGAAATTATCTGGGTTGATGCGAAGGGATATGAACATGGATTAGCGGAAAATATCGCACCTTTGATCTCACAAGTAGCCAAAAACTACTCACATATTCTTTCTCCTGCCAGTACATTTGGTAAGAATGTGATGCCTCGTGTGGCGGCGTTGCTTAATGTTGGTCAACTTTCTGACGTGATGACAATCGAGTCTATCGATACGGTGATTCGTCCAATTTATGCTGGAAATGCATTGGCGAGAGTCACGTCGAATGATCCCTATAAAGTGATGACCATAAGAAGTACGGCTTTTGATGCCGCAGAGCTATCTGACACGCCAGTTGTCCCTAAGCTTACTCAAGTCGACACGGTGATTATCAATAAACTTAGTGAGTTTGTTTCGCAACAAACGCCAGAAAGTGAGCGACCAGAATTGCCAGCGGCTAGAGTAGTGGTGTCGGGGGGGCGTGCATTCGGGAGTAAAGAGAAGTTTGTTTTAGTAGAACAATTGGCTGACAAGCTAGGTGGAGCGGTAGGGGCGTCACGAGCGGCGGTCGATGCGGGCTATGTGTCTAATGACCATCAAGTTGGGCAAACCGGCAAAATTGTTGCACCGGAGTTATACATTGCCGTCGGAATTTCTGGCGCGATCCAGCATTTGGCGGGAATGAAAGATTCCAAGGTGATTGTTGCAATTAATAGCGATCCTGATGCGCCTATTTTTGACATTGCAGATTATGGATTGGTCGGCGATTTGTTTGTGGTAATGCCTGAGCTGTTAGAGAAGCTGTAGATATAGTCTTGTTCCCTAAAACAAAAGGCTTCCAAATTGGAAGCCTTTATCATTTGATTTTTATAAGTTACTTTTCGCTCGGACGTTGCAGGTGCTCTGCAAGTACTTTCGTAAACCTTGCAGCTTCACCACCAGTACAAGCGCGATGATCAAACGTTACGGATAGCGGCATTGCTTTCACCGAAATTGCTTGACCGTTTCTTATCACTACTCGGTCGAGTATTCGGCCCGCGCCGACAATAGCGACTTGTGGCGGTGTGACGACAGGTGTTGCGTAAATACCGGCAATCGCGCCGAAGTTGGAAAGCGTAATCGTCGCGTGCTGCAATTGCTCACGACCGATTTTTCTCTCTCTGATCCCTTCAACGGTTTGATCGAGCCAACGACGAACATCTTGTGGCTCGTATTCATCTGCGTGGCGCAAGACTGGTACGTACAATCCATGACGGCTATCTACTGCAATTCCTACATTGACCGTTGTGTGTACACAGCGTGTCATGGTTTCGGCATCAAACCAAGCGTTTAAAGCAGGCTCTTCTTGACACGCATGAACAATCGCTTGAACAAGGCGGATACTGATATCTTCGTTTGGCAGCCAATCTTCCAACAACGCTTCTTCCGTAATGGTTACGGCGGCAACATGTTCGTGCGATTCGGTCATAGACGATACCATGGTACGTCGAGCACCTTTCAAAACTTCGGTGCCTGGACGCTGTTTTCCGGCTTCGTCGTAAATATCGGCATCAACGATAAGTCCGTTCGGGCCACTACCTGACACGAGGCTAAGATCTACCCCAAGTTTTTGTGCCAACAAGCGAGCCGAAGGCAGGGCGGTAACGAGGTTACTTTCTGTCGTGTTGTGGTTGCCACCTATCCAGAAATCATCAACGTTTACATGATGCGCTTGGTGAGAAACGCTGCCGACGACGGTTGCGGCGTCAGCAGTGGCTTTTTTCTCTGCCGTTACTTCTCTCCCGGCACCTGTTTCATCAATCTCTAGCAGTAATGCACCAATATTGACGATTTCACCTTCCTCACCATGACGGCTGACCACACGGCCCGAATAGGGGGCTGGGACGTCTACCGTCGCTTTTGCTGTCTCTACGGTTAAGATCACTTGATCTAATTTAACCATGTCTCCGACATTAACGTGCCATTTGACAATTTCTGACTCAGCGAGACCTTCACCGAGATCGGGTAAATTAAACGTCTTCATTTCCAATCCTCCACGAGTTCGCGTGCCGCGGTCACAATGTCTTCTTCCTGAACCATGAAATAATCTTCGTTACGGTAATAAGGCATAATGGTGTCCATTCCAGTTACTCGTTTAGGTGGGGCTTTAAGTAAGCACATGGCATGTTCAGCGGTTCGAGCTAATAGCTCAGAGCCCACACCACAAGTTTTACTCGCTTCATGAACAACGAGTAAACGTCCAGTTTTTTCTAGTGAGCTGAAAATCGTCGCGGTATCAATTGGCTTAATACTCGCCAAATCAATCACCTCGACTTCAATCCCCTGACTAGACAAGGTTTGCGCGGCCTGAAGTGACTCTACGACGCATGCGCCCCAAGTAACGAGCGTGATATCTCGCCCCTTACGCAAGGTGAAGCAGGTGTCGAGTGGGAGTGCTTCGCCGTTATCAACGACTTCAGATTTAACGGTGCGATATATGCGCTTCGGTTCGAAGAACATGACGGGATCATTGCTTCTAATTGCAGCGAGAAGTAAGCCGTATGCGCGTTGTGGAGAAGAAGGAATCACCACTTTAAATCCAGCAGTGTGAGCAAATAGCGCTTCCACGCTTTCTGAGTGGTGTTCCGGAGCGTGGATACCGCCGCCAAATGGCGCACGAAAAACCGCGGGACAAGTGAGCCGACCGCGAGTTCTGTTACGCATTCGAGCCGCGTGGCACATTAAGTGCTCCATCGCAGGAAAAACGAAACCTTGAAACTGAAATTCGGCGACAGGTCGTAATCCTTGCGTTGCCATACCGACCGCAACCCCGCCGATTAAGGCTTCAGCGAGTGGCGTATCGATGACTCGTTTAAGACCGAACTCTTGCTTGAGTCCAACAGTGGCACGAAATACACCACCATTATCGCCCACGTCTTCACCTAATACGACAACATTGGGGTCTTGTTGCATTTCGTGGTGCAGGGCAAGGTTTACTGCTTCAACCAACGTTAGCTCAGCCATGTCTGCCTCCCTGCATTCTCATTGCCTTGTTGATGAGTTCATCTCTTTGTGCATGAAGCTCTTGAGGTAGCGATTCATACAAATAATCGAAACCGGTTTCTGGTGCTTGTGGCGGTAAGCTCAGATAGCGTTCAACAGCTAACTCTACTTGCTCTTTACAGTAATCTAGCCATTGCTGTTCTTGTTCGTCGCTCCAAGCGCCTTGATTAAGGAGGTACGTTTTAAGACGTGCGATAGGTTCGTATTGCCATGCGGTTTGAACATCATCTTCTTTACGATAACGAGTCGCATCATCGGCCGTAGTGTGGTCACTCAGTCGGTAACTCACCGCTTCGATGAGTGTTGCGCCTTTCCCTTTTCTTGCTCTCTCAAGTGCGGTTTTAGTTGCATCATAAACGGCGACGACATCGTTACCATCGACAGTAATACCCGGTATACCTGCACCTTGCGCTTTTTCTGATAAGAAATCGGCGGCACATTGGAGACTACGCGGCACTGAAATTGCCCACTGGTTATTGTTTACGACGAAAACAAGTGGAATATTCCAAGTACCTGCGCAGTTTATTGACTCAAGAAAGTCCCCTTTGGATGTACCACCATCGCCGCACATGACTAGCGCAGCTTCATGGTTACCTTGAATTTTTAGCGCGGAAGCCACCCCGACAGCATGCGTACATTGCGTCGCTATGGGTACACAGTAGGGAAGGTCTCGGCTAGGAACCGGACTGCCCTCAGGAGCAAAATCACTCCCGCGCTCATCGCCACCCCAGTATTGAAGGTTCTTTTCCATGCCAATGCCACGACACCACATCGCAGGCATATCGCGGTAGTAAGGGACAAACACATCATCGGCTTTAAGTGCTCTGCCGACCGCAATGCCTATGGCTTCCGCGCCTAAGTGTGAGGGATAGGTCCCTAGCTTACCGGTGCGTTGCAAGGCAACTGCTTTGTTGTCGTAAGTGCGAGTTAATACCATGTCTCGGTAAAACCCGACCAATGTTTCAGTGTCAGCCCAGTTGGGTAGTTGGCCGACTAGGTCCCCACGATGGTCGATAAACCGATGCATGGGTAATGCCTGAACGTTCATCTCAAGCTCCTTTTGACGCTGCGGGTCTTTTGGACTGCAGCTGTTCATACAAAACCAGAGTTTGTATGGGTACTCAAACTCTGATATCAGCGCAAAGGCCATACCTAAGGTTGCGTGTGCTTTCGATAGCGGTAGGCATCTGTTCGTCCCTTAAACTATTTGTCGATAACATCGCTGCGACCATTTCACCGCAAGATACAGAGAAAGGCTTTTCTGTATCTAACCCTCTAACTAAATCGTGGTATAGCCAGATACAATAAGTGTAAACAAATTGTTAAATTATGCTTCATTTTGACTTTCGCTCAGTAGTAAAGTTTTGCTTACACCCTGATTTTGTAGAGTAATATGCTGCTATTTTGTTGGTGGTATTTTTAAACTCGAATTTAATTACTGGTTAATGAAACATATTTGCAACAAAATTTGGCTGTAAAATTTGACAAAGTGAGTCATTATTAATGAATCAACTCAAACAGTTGCTATATGATGAATTGCAAATTTTTGTTGTGCTCGAAGCCTCGACCTTATGAGAATGCATAACTTCTTCCCAACTGAGTGGAATCAAGGTAGGGTGACGGCATTACAAATGTATACCCTCGGCAGTCCTTGAGCTTATCCAAAGTAGGTGGTGCTCAAGCGGAAGTGATTATGGAGAAGTTATGTACCACGCTCATGTTTATTTTCCCCTAAGAGAACAAGATAAAGCGCAAGCCTTGAACGAGATCATCCGTCAAGAGCGTCAAGATGTGCTGCGTGTGTTTCCATTAGTTGGAAGGTTAGTTGGCCCACACAAAATGCCGATGTTTGAAATTCACCTAGAATCATTGAGTGAAGAGTTCTTGGCGTGGCTTGATACGATTCGAGGCGATTTTTCTGTGCTCATTCACCCAGTAAGCGAAGAAGAGTTGCTCGATCACACAGAACGCGCGATTTGGTTGGGCAGAGAGATTGGTGTATTTGAAGAAAAATTAGAGAAATAGTTGCTCCTCTTGCCCATGCATGGCCGCTTTGAATCCTTCTCTTCTCATTGCGTTCACAGCTTCTGCTTAACGCCTCATCTTCATTGATGGGTGCGGAATCCCTCTCTTACGCTTTGCTGTAGTTATTTTTGTGCTAAACCTAAAAGTAGGCTTTCGAACTTCACGCACAAAGCGTGAAAATGTTGCTGTTTAGCATGCCATTAAATGAATTTTGGTGGTAATAAAATAATAAGTCTTTGATAAATCAAATAGGTATAGCAGGGAAGTGCAGTTTACGACCCCAACGCCATTGGCAGTGGCGCCGATAATTTATGAGGGGGAAGGGTATGTTTTCAATACTCTTGGTTATACTTGCACTCTATATATTTTGGCTGTTGTTTCGCAACGGGCCTGCGTTTGCCGGGCGTACCGCTCAAAAAAAACGTGACTGGGTTGGGCCTACCGCCAACAAAGAAGAATGGCGAGGATTTTGTAGGGATGTATTTCAGCCGTTCAGTTCTCAAACGACTTTCTACGCTATTGCTTATTTTGCCAATTACGTAGCAGCAGCGAACGCAATATCTTGGTCAACGATATACGAAGGCGATTATCCGGTCATCATAAGCCGATTTGGTAGCTACTTCATTTTAAGTACGCATGATGCACTGGTCGTAGCTGGGTTTATTGCGCTTGCTTTCTTTATCATTAATTGGCAACTTGCCATGCGCTGCTCTGGTATTCTTAGCCAGTATCTAGTGCGGATTCTTATTATTAATCAAAAGCGCTTTGTCGCGATTAGCTTGGTGTTTTGCAGCTACTTTTCGTACCTACTGACGCTTGGTATATTCTGGCTGTTCCATGATGGGTATTCAATCTGGCATGGATTAATGCTTAGCCCTGTGTTCCTGCTGTTAGCTTTACTGGTAGCGGTTGTTGTGCCATCTGCAAAAAGAGAAAGTAGTGTACCTTAGATAGATTTTCCACGTTAAATTACACTTGATTTTGGGATAGTAATTCTTATGCCATTAAGTTAGCATTGCCAGCTTTTTAACGCTCAAAAGGCCACTAATCAGTGGGACAGTGGGAGAAACAATGTTTATCGGCTTTGACTATGGTACTGCAAACTGTTCAGTGGCTAAAATGGAATCGGGTGATCCAGTACTGCTTAATCTGGAAGGAAACAGCCCTTTTATTCCTTCCACCCTTGCTGCACCGACTCGTGAATCGGTATCCGAGCATTTATTTCGCCATCGAGATATTAAACCATTAGATCAAGTTGGTGAGCAGGTTTTACGCCGGGCAATCAATTTAAACCGAGAAGAAAGTATTGACTTAGAATCCGACGACATCGCGTTTGGTCAGGCTGCACTTAATCTCTATTTGGAAGATCCTCGCGATATCTATTATGTGAAATCGCCGAAGTCTTTTCTTGGTGCATCTGGCTTGCGTGATGTGCAATTGGCTTTCTTCGAAGACCTTGTCTGCGCGATGATGGACAATATTAAGTCTCAAGCCGAAAACGATGCGCAGCAAAGTATTACCGATGCTGTGATCGGCAGACCAATTAACTTTCATGGGCGTGGCGGTGAAACGGCTAACATTCAGGCTGAACGCATTTTGTTGCGGGCAGCGAAACGTGCGGGCTTCCAAAATGTGGAGTTTCAGTTTGAGCCTGTCGCGGCGGGCCTAGAGTATGAAGCGACACTCAGCGAAGATAAAATCATTCTAGTAGTCGATATTGGCGGTGGTACAACGGACTGTTCGTTGATCCAAATGGGACCGTCTTGGCGCGGCAAAGCAGATAGGACCGCAAGCTTGTTAGCTCACAGTGGCCAGCGTGTCGGCGGGAATGATCTTGATATCGCGCTAGCATTTAAGCAGCTCATGTTCCCTTTTGGCATGGGAAGTAAAATGGAGTCAGGCATTGTGATGCCGACTACCCAATTCTGGAACCCGATAGCAATCAATAATGTAGAAGCGCAGAGTGACTTCTATTCGCGAGAGAACCTATCAGCGTTAAAGTTGCTTCAAAAGCAGGCTCAAGAGCCAGAAAAACTTGCTCGTTTGCTAGAGGTGTATCATGAGTCTTTAGGCTACAACATTGTTCGCCGTGCCGAAGAGGCAAAAGTGGCACTTTCAGAACAAGCTTCTTACCGAACTGGCATCAACTTACTATCAGAAACGATTGAAGTTGATGTACAACGTGACGAAATGATCGAAGCGATCCAGTCGCCAAAGAATAAAATGACGGCGTTGGTGACAGAAGCGGTAGAGCAAGCTGGAGTTAAACCCGATGCTATCTTTATGACTGGAGGTTCGGCACGCTCGCCAATCTTGCGCGATGCGGTGCAAACCGTACTGCCAAGTATTCCGGTTGTCAGTGGAAACTATTTTGGCTCAGTAACTGCCGGCTTAGCTCGTTGGGCTGAGGTTTGTTTCAAGTAGAAAGAAAGCCGATTAACAGTGGGTCTTTGTTGCCAAACTTATGATTTCATTTAGGCTTGCCAAGTGATGGTTGGAGAACTTTGTCGAGAGGTTGAGTTTTAAGCGGGTAGGGAACCTTTTTAGGATCTTAAGTCTTTCAAGGTCATTCTGAATAGTGAGGGACGAGCGTGATTTAGAATCTCTTGCCCGAGCACGCTGTTATGATATGTGACCCCGTTTCGCCGAGCGTTATTCATCACCATTATTCTGAAGAGTCGAGTTAGGATCTACCGGAATAATGATTTTGACTAAGCTGAGATAAAAATGCCCGCTAAATCAGCGGGCACTTTTGTTTACGTCATTAATGGTGCATGTGTTTTTCCATGTGACCTTGTTTTTCAACCGCCATTTCTACTTCCACTTTACCCGCGTTTTTGAATGTTAACGTCATAGGGAAGCGGTCGCCTTCTTTAAGAGTTTGTGTTGGGTTAAAAATCATTAAATGGAAGCTGCCTGGCTTAAACAACACTGAGTCATTGGCTGGAACGCGCACTTCGTCAATCTTAATCATTTTCATCACACCATCTTCTTTCTTATGCGTGTGAATTTCGACATGCCCTGCGATTGGGCTTTCTGCTGCGATCAATGCATCTTCACTGTCACCGTGGTTGGTTAATTGAAAAAAACCACCGATAACAGGTGCGTTTGGTGGCGCTTCGCGGCTCCATGGATGGTCGATATGAATTTTTCCTGCTTCATAATCGTGCGCTAAACTCAGTGGGCTAGCGATGACAGCAATAAGCGCGATAGCGGCGGTTTTTAATGATTTAAGCATGTGTTTTTCCTTTTGAATTAATAGCTTCTCTGAATGGACAACAAACAGAGTCATCGTTATTTTTGAATAAAGTTGTCAATGATTAGATGCCTGTTAGGCAGGAAAAACACTCGGCGGAGAGTGCTTAGGCGCGATGTGTTTGTAAACGAGCTTATCGCATTTTGAAAAGTGATAAGTCGTCAGTGCATACTTTACTCGGCGCAGCCAATGGATGGTTGTCAGGTAAAGCCCAATCGCAACTAAAAGAAAGAATTGAACAGCTTGAAGAAGCGGGCATTCAAACTGGAAGCCGTCGTGTAAGTTAAGATCTTGGATGAGCTTAGAAGAAGATTGAGCGTTAGCCTCAATCAACGTATTGATATCCACCCATTTGAAACCATCTGCGGTACACAGTAAAACCTTTTCACTTTGGACTTTGTTGAGCCAAGTTGTGCTGTGAACTTGTGTAGGGTTAAGAGCGGCTGTGGACGCTAAATACAACTGAAACAACACCGCGATAATAACCGCAATAGCGTGCAAGCGATGGTGTTTGTGCTGTATTAGAGTGTTTTCCATACAATTGAGTGCTTATCTTCTTCGGCGCGGGATACTAACAAATTAACCAAACAATGTAATTATCAGTTTACTAAAAGGTGATGCAAGTGTGCATTATTTGTTTTATTGCCTATTTTTAACGCTTTAATGTTTTGATTCGGCTGACATTCACAACCTCCAATTCAACTTGTCAGTCTTGCCTAGTCGCTTTTGAAGATACCGAATTAATCTCTCTTATATGCCACTGAAGCTTCGGTTAGTGGGTGTCGTGGTGGTGTTTTTACGTGCTAGATTTGGCTGATATCGATTCAAAATGCACACCGAATCTTCACTTGTTTTCCATTAACGGAATTATGACAGTAATTTAATAAAGGATACGGTATTCTGCGCTCCTTTGTACATGCCAGAAACGTCCGTCCTACTTAGTCGGAGGGGCGATTAATCTTAAGAAATTTCTCAAATGAAATACGAACAACAGATTGGATATCGATACCCTAAAGGTCGATTTGCCATGGTGAGTGTATATGCATTCACCGGTGCTGCGATTTTAGCATCGACTATTTTTTCTCTATTGCTGTTTTTGTCGATCGACGAAAACCCGATGATGCAAACCTTATTTGGTGGTTTAGCGATCATTTTTGAAGCGGGTAAATTTTACGCTTGGTATGAATACGGTGAGCGCCGAGCCCATCGCAACTACACAGGAGCCGCAACCGCTCTCGTGTTTTATTTAGTCTTAGCTGCGATTTCCATTGGCGGTAGTATTGGTGGGATTAATAGTGCAACCAATAGTGCACAAAGTCATATTTCGGTAGAGCAGGCGAAAGTGGAAGCGTTTAATCGTCAGATTGCGGCAATCGATAAGCAGATTGAGCTCAACAATATGGCAGCGCAGAAATACATCGAGATGGAGCGTATCGCGACTGGTGTAACTCGCATTCAGGATCAAAACAAAGCCTTACGTGAAGAGCAGCAACGCTTGGCTATGGAGCGTGATAGTTTACCGCCGGTTACGCAAGGCTCAGTGATTGGTTTGATTGATAGCCTAGCCAACGCATTTGGTACCACCTCTCAGCAAGCTCAGCTTGGCTTGGTTGTATTTCTTTCGATTCTTTTGGACTTCTTTGCTGCATTTTTTGTTGGCTTGATTGGTGAAGAGCAACGGTTCCGATATTTCTATCGCAGAAATGAGGGCATGATATTGAAAACAGTTCGCGATATAGACCCAGCGCCTGCGGGTTATCTTCCTCATATAAAAGAGGAAGAAGAGCAAGAAATACCAGCTGCGCCGGAGCCAGAAGAACCAAAGGAACCGAAAACCTTGTTAGAGCAAGTTAGCGATGCACTTAAAACGCATCAAATTACGTGCACCAAAAAAGCCGTTGCTAAACAGTTTAGGCTGTCTGCGGAAGAGGTAGACAAGGTATTTGAAGAATTGGCAGAGCTCGGTTTAGTGGGGAAAAAAGCCAACCACCATTATCATTGGATAGGTGAAGCAGAGACCGCATAATTGGTTATCTATTAAAGTTCGGAAAGAGCGTCAATCGGCGCTCTTTTTTTTGGGAGGGGGGAGTTTCGCTATTAAAGTTAACTACAAGAAAGCGTATCAATCTTTATTGAGCTTTTTGGTTACGTCTTTCACCGTTTTCTTCTCTTTTTCCTGTGTCATTGCATCAACAGCTTTACCCGCCATCCCTTCATCTGGCAATTTGTCTTTTCCTGCATCAACTGCGGTATCTTTCAGTGCCTCTTTAGGCGTACAGCGCCCCCCAACACCAACCACGGCTTTTGTCGCAGCGGCTTTAGCTGCCTTTTCTGCATCGCAGTCAGGATCCATCACGCTAGCTAAGCTCGTGGCTGAACCAAAAAACAAGATTAACAAAATGAGGTTGCGTTTTTTCATAGTTGTCACCAATGTTGTGAAACATAGGTAAAGTGTAACGGAGAGAAAAGGTTTTGGCTGAGAATTTGTTGGTTTGAGCTTGGGAAGCAAAGTAAGGTAAAAAGAAAAAGTGCCATCGAAGTGACACTTTTTCTTAAGCGTAGAAGGGATTAGTTGTCGTAAACGTCTAACTCCACTTCACGGGCAATATTTTGGTCGTTAATGATCACACCTTCGACTTCGACACGAGCACCATTTAGGTTAAGTTCTTCGATGCCTTGGAAGCGTGTTTGTGCATCAATCACAACGGTCGTGTTGTTTAGCAATTGATCTGCGTCGTTTTCGCAACGCTCGATTTCAAATGTTCTTGCTTCAGCATCGTAGTTTGATACGTATCCTTCACATTCAAATTCTTTACCTTGCCATTGGTTGTTATCGTCAAAGTCTGGTTGCTCAAACTCAATAACGGTAGCGATGCGTTTGCCATTTTTCATGACAGACGTTACTTCCACTTCTTGGCCTTGTTTTAGGTTCGCTTTGCTGCCGTCTTCAAATCGTGTTGCGTTATCGATGAAGAATGCTCCTCGGTAGTTTAGAGAGAACTCACTATAATCCTTGGCAACCCAAGTCACGATACCTTCCACATCGCTGTCATTGCTTATGACGTCGTAGCCTTCAACTTCTACCTCATTTGCCATGAAGATGCCGTTTTGCATTTCACCTTCTACTTCCACCCATTGGCCGATGCTAAGTTGGCTAATGTTGTTATATGCCACCGTTACTTTTCCACCTAACTTAAATGTTCCAGCATTTTCATCGATACTGGTAATACGGCCTTCCAGTTCGTAGTCGTTATCAAGTACTGGGTAATCGTTATCTACGTCGAGTTCGACCACAGACAACACTCGATAACCCGCATCAGCAGTTGGCAATGATGACACCATTACCCAGTCGTTGACTTCTATATCATCACTTAAATCGTCAAACTGCAGCTCTACGCCGTTTACCGTAAATGTTTTCTTCACATGATCAATCGCTGTGACACGTCCTGTAATGGTTGGTTCAAGTGTGACTCGGACGCCATTGTCCGAAGCTTGCTGAATATCTGACCCCACGCGAACCACCATTTTTGGTTTTACATCGGCCAATTGCACTTGTGTGTCGTCATAAACCACCTCAGACACACGATACGTATGTCCATTGACGGTTAACGTGCTTTCTTCAGCGTTGACCGCTTCAACAGAGCCAATCGCTACACTTGGTTTCACTGCTGGTTGAGTTGATGTGCTATCGCTATTGCTGCCACCACCTGAACCACCACAACCAGACAATGCCAAACCTACTACAGAAATAAGAGCGAGTTTTTTCATTGTATTAACCTCAATTTACGAGCGAGTTTAGGAAATTGCCTGTATCTTATTGGGCATATCGTGAAGAGATCGTGAAGAAATGTGATTTTATGAAAATTTTAATTGTAGATGACAACCATAACGTCTCGGAGACGATTGCAGACTATCTTGAGCTAGAAGGCATGATTATCGATTGTGCGTTTCATGGAGAGGCTGCGATTAAGTTAATCGAGGAAAATCATTACGATGTAATCATCATGGATATCATGATGCCGAAGCTCGATGGCATCAGTACGGTACAGAAGCTTCGACAAGATAAGTTATGTGGAACGCCAATTCTCTTCCTAACGGCAAAAGATACGCTAGATGACAAAATCGCGGCTTTTAAAGCGGGGGGAGATGATTATTTAATGAAGCCATTTGCGATGGAAGAGCTCAGTTTGCGTGTTCATGCTTTGGCTAATCGTGGTCCAAGACAAGATATCGGAGCGCTCAAATTTGCAGATATTTGTTTAGATGCGCGTACAGGAAAAGTAACGAGAAAAGACAAAGAAATTAAGCTGAGTCGAATTCAAACTAAAATTTTAAAATTGCTCCTCCAACGTGCTCCAGCAGCGGTCTCGCGCACAGAAGTGATCGATAGTGTGTGGGGAGACGAACCACCCGGAAGTGATGCACTTCGTAGCCATATTTACGGTTTAAGAACCGCGCTAGACAAAGGTTTTGAAGAATCACGATTAGAGACTATTCATGGACAAGGTTACCGACTTAAAGCATAACGAATATCCAAGCATTTATCGCAAGATCCGTTGGGGTTTTGGGGTCATGACGTTTGTGATGTTTACTCTTTTTTGGTCGCTGATTTATGTGGCAGAAAACAAACTGGAAGTGCTGAGTTTACATCACTGGCTCGATACTGAAGCTGCGCTTTATAGTGAGAATTTCGAGAAACAGGGCTGGGATGCGCCATTGCCAAACGTATTGGAGTTCAACTCATATTGGAGTGAAGCTCCGACACCGGATTGGTTGCTCTCTTTTACTTCACCTGGTTTTTACGAATACCTGCTTGGTGAAGAAGATAAACACTTTGTTGTATTGAACCATCCCTCAGGGAAGGGGCTTATGTACATTGTATTTCAAGATGACTCAGATGATTACTTGGACGAATACGAAAGCTCGCTGCATCAGTTTACGCTGCTGCTCGGTGGTTTGTTTTCATTTGTCATGGTTGGGTATGGCATTTACATGGTGCGAATATTGTCTCGGCCATTAGCGCAAATTGAAGACAAAATTAGCCAAATGTCACCGGATCAACCCGCTTTCCAAGTTGAAACTAAGTTCAGCGAAACACGCCAGATAGAGCAGACTTTGCTGGATAATAAGAACGATATCGCGGGCTACTTCAAACGAGAACAAGAATTTAGCCGTTTTGCATCGCATGAGTTGAGAACGCCAATCATGGTGATTAAAGGCTCAACAGACATTCTGACGCGTATTCCTGATCAACCTCGAGTTGCGCAAAAAGCCATCACGAGGATGCAGTCAGCTTGTGACGAGATGCGTGTACTGACAGAAGCGTTTCTCTTACTTGGTAAAGAGAAAATAGAGCCTCAGCATTACGGAGAGCATCAGCTTCTCACTTGTTTACAAAAACAGTTGGAAGAGCTAGCGCCTTTATTTGCCAAGCAAGATTCGAACTACGCTTTGCACGAACAACATAGTGGTGTCGTGAATGCACCGGAGAGTTTTGTGACCATTGTTATCAACAATCTGATTAAAAACGCCTTTAGCTATAGTGTGGGAGATATTGAAATTGAGTTGAAAGGTCATGCGCTTAAGATCCTAAACCGTCACGATGGCAACGAGACGTACAACGCTGGTTATGGTTGTGGGCTTGTTATCGTACAACGAATATGTGAACGGATGGGGTGGGCGTTAGTACTGGAAGATGATGGTGTTCGATTTAGTGCAAAAGTGGAGTTCTGCTCTTAGCTTTGCGCGTATTGATTCAAGTGAGAATTAACGCTCTGGATTTTTCTTGTCGTACGCATCTAACCCGCAGTCAAACAAGAAAAAACTGGAATTTGGATTAGACTGAAGTTAGTGAAGCGGAAACTCGAGGAACCGTTATGCTCTCTTATCAGGTCAGCCGAAGTATTGAAATTAATAAGAATCAAAGTGAAATTATTGGCTATCTCAAGAACTTCAATAACTGGCCTAGCTGGTCACCATGGGTCATTCTTGAACCAAGCTGCGAGCTGACATTCAGTGATAATCAGGGCCACGTTGGAGCTGGTTATCAATGGAATGGTCAGCGTATTGGGACTGGCGCGATTGTACTGGAAAGTACTCAAGAGCATCGATTAGATATGGAGCTACATTTCTTTCGCCCAATCAAGAGCCATGGAAAGGTGACTCTAATCGTGACGCCGTCACAAAATGGCTGTTTAGTCGAATGGCAAATGCAATCTCGCGTCCCTTGGTATCTGTTCTTTCTGAAAAGTATGTTTAAGTCGATGATAGAGATGGATTATCAACGTGGGTTACGCATGCTTAAAAGTAAGCTTGAAACCGGAAGAGTGCATTCAGACTTAGCCGAAATTGGTAACCGAACGTTGCCTCAAATTCATTACATTGGGATCAAGGGTGTGGCTAGCTTGCAGGAATTAGGTTCGGTAATTGAGAAGCATGTTCAGCAACTAGAACAGTTAATTAGTGACGAAACCCTATCCGTGAATGGTGAATTGTTTTGTTATTACGAGTCGATGGATATGCAGAAAGGTACATTCGAGTTTATCACTTGCTTTCCTCTTCATAACTCAGTACCAGCGCCTCAAGGGGCGGTTACCGGTACCATTCCTGAGAGTGAAACATTTGTCGTTGAACACCGAGGTGAATATCAGTTTTTGGGAAATGCATGGGCGTTAGCGATGAACTTGGTTCGTCAGAGTGGTATGAAAGTCAAAACCAGTCCTTTAGGAATCGAACGCTATCTGAATAGCCCGAAGGAAACCACGGAAGAAGAGCTAAGAACGGAAATTATTTTGTTTAAGAAATGACAGGCGCAGGCGAGTAGGGTGTTTAGGTATCATACTAGTTATGCGAAATGTTACTAAAGAATAATAGCGTATCTGTTCCTACCCATAAAAATGCCTCAGCAATCGCTGAGGCATGGTTTTACAGGCCAACTTCTCTTGTTAGAGAATTATTGTGCACGGTATTTACCGCTGTTTAGTTCAATTTTAGACGCTTTTACCCGGGTGTCTGCGTTTAGGTAGTCGCTAATACTTAGCAGATCTTGATCTTGAGATGCTTTTAACACCGCTGATTCCCCCTCTGCGAAGATAACTTCTAATTTTAACTCTTTGGCGACTGCTTTCGCTTCGTTAGGATTGTTTACGGTGATATAAACCAGTCCAGTGGCTTTGGATACGTTACTAAACGCATTCTTAAACACCTCATCACCCGCTTGAAGTTTTACGTCTTCAGATAGGGTTCTAACAGTGCCAGTTTGCACTTTTCGATAATCTTGGCCATTAATCTCAACCGCTTCTGATGGCACAAACAGTTCTGGTGCAGGTTGTTGAGAGAGCTGTTGCTCAGCGTATACACTCGACGTCATGATAACGAGAGCCAGCATAGAAAATGATTTGTATTTCATGTTATTGACTCCTTAGTGTCCAAATATGCGCATCGACCAGTTCTTAATAACACCGGGCTGAGCGTTGTTTGCCATCGGAACGTCATAGATGGTGGAAGAGTTGAAATATGCAATGTAAGAATAGACTTCATCGCTGTTCGTATCTATTGCTCGCAACGTCCATTCGCCTTTTGCATCTTCGCCATAAAATTGGTTAGACAACATTAATTGATCTTTGTAGCCTGTAATCGTTGGATCAAGAGATTGGCCAACAAGACCATTGCGCGGTGTTTGCAAAACGGAACGAGTCCCTGATGGCGAAATGAGCTCAATAGCTAAGTCGGGCAGACGAGCGTGGTCCAATGTCAATGTCACTTGAACGGATTCTACTGTCAGCTCATCGGCAATGGCGATACTTGAAGAACCACCAACTAGACTTGCATCGGGTACACTTACTTCTGTAGCGTTGTTAACCCATGGCGTAATGACTTGAGCTGGTAAAACACGATTCGTCATGCGAGCACGTTGCATCGTTTCATCTAAATCTACAGCGCCGAAGCCATAAAAAGTATGGAAATCTACGCCTGCTGCGTTTTTCTGCCAAGGGGCAATTGCCTCGTAGCTAACCTGTTCACCTTTATGGTTAGTAAATTCAAGCTGTACGCCTGGATGCGCTTTATCCGTTACTTTTGCTGTCTCCGCTAGTAAAGCACGTACATCACGAGCAGAAAGTGCGTGGTTGGTTGACATGATTGCCGCGATGGCACCCGATGTGTTTGGCGCAGCCGATGAGGTTCCGTTCATCGTACTGGTATAGTTACAGTTCGGATCGAGCTCCGTTCCGCCGTGTAACCCATTAATGCCAAGGCCTTCACTGGTATTTTGCCCTTCTTCACAACCCATTAAATCAGTGGTGACCATAGCCGGGAAATCTTGCCCATATTCACCTGCTGGTGCTGCAACCCACACGTTCGAACCCACCGATGAGTAACTCGCTCGCGTACCATCCGCTCGTAGTGCACTAGTGACTAAATTGAAGTAATTGGCGTTATCATAAGACTGAGCAGAGTTGTGCATCGGTAAGCCTTGATTGTCTCCACCAGCAAAGAAGTTACTTGGCAATACGAAGAATCGCCCTGCATTGAAATAGCGGTAACCATTACCTGCTGACTTTACAAATACAGCACCTCGACCCCAGGCGTTACTGTTGCTGACGTTTTTCATCACGTCCATTTCAAGTTTTAGCTGAGGGTCGCTTTCATCAAAAGTAATCGGGTTTATAGGGCTGAAACCGTAACTTTGGTTAAATACGCGAACATCGCGTGTTGCTGGGTCCATGCCATGGGAGATTAACCAGCCTTCTAATGTCTGGTTGGCTAACCAGTTAAAACCGATGAGGGAAGAGTGAGAAGCGACACCGCGTCCGCCTTCACCGTTGTTGCCGACGGCGCTAATCAAACCGGCTACAGCAGTGCCATGACCATTAGTATCAACCGGATAACTTGATGGGAATGAAGAGTCTTCGACGAAGTTTCTGCTACCTGTAACTATATTACCTGCAAGGTCGGGGTGATCGATCTGCACTCCAGAATCAATAACGGCAACTTTCACACCAACACCTGCAATCCCCATTGCCTGAGTGAGCTTAGTGTTTAAGTCGTTCCCAGCAACAGCAGGATTAGCCGCAAACGCAGTTTGCCCCGTGTTGTCTAAGTGCCATTGTTCAGAATAGAGTGGATCAAACGCCGAGACGGCAGGTGCAATGCCTACTGCCAACATAGCAGCAAATAGGCGATTAATGCGTATTTCCATTTTTGACCTCATGTCTTTGTTTGGAATTTTTTAGTTCCTGTTTCATATTCCGCTAACAGGAACAAACAAAGCTAACGACAAAGAATAAGGACGAAAACCATTTACAACTTGTTTACATTAAAAGTTCGATGGACAACATAAGTCTTTGTTAATTTACTGAAACCATGAGGTTTTTATATGTCGCATCGAGCATGCATGAAAAGTGAAAAGCAGAAAATACGAGTGTACCGTCTGCTTCAAGAGGGGAGTTATTTAGTTGAAGCGGGTTGAATAGTTGCTATTGGTTTCTTAGGTTCGGCTTTTTCTTTAGGCAGCACGTTATCAATCCACTTTTTAATGTACAACTTATCGAATTCTTTATCACACCACTTTTTGTTTAATCCACGTCGATTGAACTCAGCACCAATCGCCACTTTGGTTTGGTTGGTTGCACGGTTGTAGTAGAGAGTTTCACATAGTTGAGTGTTACTCATTTGCTGGGCATATACATTGACACTGCTGCTGCGCATTCCCAGTTGAGATGCTTGCTGATTACTGCACGCCATAAGAAATAGAGGCGCAAAAGTAATAATGATTAGATTTTTTTTCATGTGTGCTTTTTTATGATGTAGGGTGAATGATGAACTGGTTTCTGCCAGCTTGCTTCGCATCATACAAAGCTTGGTCTGCCAAGAAAAACCACTGATCCCATTCTTGTTTAATTATTTGTGCCGACAGTTTGTCCACTGCTCCAAGGGAAATTGTCGCGCTTAATGGTTTAGAGTCAACCACCAATGGCGTGTTTTCAACAGTATATCTCAATCGCTCCAAAAACTTAGCGCAATCTTCAACTCGCTGTACTTCGAATAATAGGACAAACTCTTCTCCACCCCAACGAATGAGTAGGTCACCAGAGCGAGTGGATTCATTAAATAGCGTGGCAATATGAGTCAGCATTTTATCGCCAATATCGTGTCCATATTGATCATTAAAGGTTTTAAAATGATCAACATCTAAAACTGCTAAGGCAAATGTTCTATCTGGGCTTCTACGAGCCATTTTGTCCAACCAAATGTGAAGATAGCGACGGTTATGCAGTTGAGTTAATGGATCGGTAGTATTTTCTTGAGTAAGTGCTTTATTAATACGTCTAACGCGCAGTACGTAACGAAAACCAACGACACCAATTGCCGTAATAGCGATAAAGTAGAACATTTCTCGATAGCGCTGCGAACGCAGTTCAGACGCTTGTAGCGCATTTTTTGTTTCTAGCAATTTGAGTTCTTTCTGGGCTAACTTAGCTTCGAGATCAAACTTAATGTTAATCATCTCTTCACCATGAATATGATGAGAAAACTCAGCCTCTAGCTCTCTTAATTGGGTTAAATAATGAAAAGCAGCTTCATAGTCATTAAGAATTTGATGAGCGTTTACCAGTACCGAAAGCATATCAATACGTTGCCGCAGCTCTAATTCACTGGTTGACTTGGTTTGTTCTAGAACGTTAAGCGCTGTTGTAATAGCTTTATCGTATTGTTTGTTTGCGAGGTAAGCCTCTGCAAATGCCTCGTAACAAGACGTTTTTAGCATTTCTAGATTTTTTGGAGTGGGCAGGTCTACGCAACGCTGTGCGACCATTAATGCATCATCAATTTTTCCTACCGAGCTCAACATTTGTGAAAAGCTGGATAAAGAGTGGTGCTTGACTGTGTCCGACCCCGTTTGCATTGAAAGTCGAATGGCTTCATTGAAATAATATTCCGCTTTTTTGTTATCTCCGAGGCTCGAGTGAACGATGCTAAGGTTTGCGTAGATAACCCCCATAAAAAAGCTATTATCGTATTGATATTCGCTCTCTAGGTAAGTGTCGAGAGCTTGCGTTAGGTAACTTTTGGCCCGAGCCCAATCTGATGCGTCGATGTAGACCGTCCCAATGTTGTTCAGTGTCATCGCGACTTGTATTTCAAATACTGTTTTTTCTAATAACTCATAGGCATTGCGATAATATTTTAGGCCACTGCGTAGTTGATTTCGAGATACTTCTAGATTGCCTAACCAGCGGTAAGCACGGCCTTCTAATGCTAGATAACCAAGATCACGGGCTGTAGAAACAACGTCATGGAGTAACAATTCTGCGTTCCAGTTATCGTCTTGTTCAATCATTGTTACTGCCTTATTGAGCTGTGCTTCAGCGACGACCCATTCCAAATGGTGCTTTTTACCGAATTCGATTAAATCGGGCATATCTTTCGGTAATGGAACGCCTTCGTAACGCTTAAGGTACTTTCGTGCAAAGTAATACAGAGCTAGAGACTCCGCTGATGCATTCTGTGGCGCATTTAACTCATCTTTTTGAATTGATCGCGGCTTACCCATCGAGCGAAAGTAGAGTTTTAACATGGGCTTGCTTTCTGCTGAAATGTGTTCTTCCAGATAAGCTTGCTTTTCGGTACTCGCCAGTACGTTGGTGGGATGCAAGAAAAGTCCAAGTGCAGTACAAAGTGCGCAAGCCAGTGTTTTAATTGAGAAGTGCATGAGCGTATTAATAAAATGTGATCTCTTAACCGAATACCAGTTAAGTCTACCATTTCTTGTTGGTTAAGTGCGGATGGATTCCCAGTGGCAAAGTGTTTTGGGAGTGAGATACGAGAAGTATCTCTATAATATTATGATTTATAAAAAAATCTATTGAAAACTTATGTAATGATTGGAAGATGGCATAGGTAGGGTAACGATGGAAGGTAAGTGAGCATATTCGGTGGACTCAATCTAGTGGTTTAAGCCGCGGATTCATCGCTCGAAATCAGGGTGAAGTGTAAAAAATTACGTTTCTGTCATAAATATTTAATGTTTGTATGGGTTGTTAAAAAACTGGATATTAGACATAGTGTTACTAAGCCAATAAAAAATGGCTTTTATAATAAATAGGAGATTAACTATGCATAATGAAATGATTCAACCTTCGCACTTCGGCATTATCGGCCGTACCTGCATCGCTTCAGTACTTATGATTGCGGGTGTTTTCGCTCTTATTTAAGAGTCAAGGGTAACGATGATTACCTTTTAAAGAGTAAGAAAATTCAGGGAATCACCTTAACCTTGTGTAAGGTATTCCCCTGAAAATCCAAGCTAGTCTTTAGTTATTAGCTGAAGAAGCTAAAAATCAATGCACTTACCGCCACAATGCCTGCTGCTAGAACAAAGTAAGTAGAGACATTTCCTCGATATTGTTTCATCGCCTCGATTTTATACACCGCTAACATTGGCATAATAAATAAGATCATTGCAATAACAGGCCCTGACAATGCTTCCATCATACCAAGAATACTTGGGTTCATGATCGCGGCCGCCCAGATTGAGAAGAACAGTGCTGCCACGCTGATACGATCAACACGCTTCTCAGATAGGTTAAAATGCTTGTTAATTAAACCATTTAAGCTTTCACGCGCACCTAAAAAATGCCCAAGGAAAGATGAAGTGATAGCAACAAACGCTACTAAAGGACCAAGTGTTGCAATAAATGGATTATCGGTTGCGTTCGCTAGGTAAGACAATACGGATACGTTTTGTTCTTTTGCTTGAGCCAATTGTTCAGGTGACAGTGTTAGCACACAGGAAAATACAAAAATAAGAACAAAGGCAATCAGCATGATGCTAGTGCGGCGAAGAATAACTTCGGATTTGGCATCTGCCTGCTTACCGTAATGGCGACGTTGTACATTTGCAAAGCTTGAAATTGCAGCTGCGTGACTAAACGAGAAAATCACTACAGGAACTGCTAACCACATAGTGCTAGCAAAAGCTGACGCTTCTGGCACATCCATGACAGGCATGGTCCAGTTCGGTATTAAGTAAAATGATAGAAAGGCAAGAATGGCAACAAGTGGGAACACCATAATGGCAAAGGCCCGTAGCATTACTTTTTCACCCGCCATCATAATAGCAATTAGTGCAAACACTAGTACGCCAGAAAGCAAAGGTCTAGGTAAAGAAGCCATATCAGCCTGATTTACCATGAAGCTATCTACTGTGTTTGTTATTCCAACCCCATATATCAACAGGATCGGGAAGATCGAAAGAAAATACAGCAGTGAAATAGAACGGCCTGCTTTTGCGCCGAAGTGCTCTTCCACTACATCAGTGAAGTCTGCGTTTTTGATCTTAGAAGATAGTACAAAACGAGCTAAGCCACGGTGCGCAAGATAGGTCATTGGAAAAGCAAGTACTGCCATCGCGACTAAAGGCCAAAAACCTCCAATCCCAAGGTTAATTGGCAGAAACAGGATGCCTGCGCCAACGGCTGTTCCAAATAGGCTAAGAACCCAATGTGTATCATGTTTTGACCAAGCTGTGGTTGTGTTTATTTCACTAGGATTTAAGGCATTTCGAGATTCTTTCACTTTAAAACTCGCTTTTATAAAAATAATAATGCTGAAAATGGTAAAGGTTTTAGTGTTTATTATCACATGCGAAGATTGGTGAATAATGCTGTGGACTTGGGGTGGTTGTAAATTATCCAACTATGAATTTCTCAATAAACCAGAATAAAGTTCTTAATTTTAATGCGTTTAATGGTTGTATGTATTGAAATTTTCATCTTGTGTGGTTTTTGATTTTGCGGTTAAAACTTAATCACGGATGTATGTTCTAAGTGAGTTAGGCCTAATTTTCAGGAAGAATATTACATTTCTTAAGCACTTAATTGAGATGTTTGTGTCCCGTCATTTAGATGAGATTTAGGTATACTGCTGCCATTCATGTTAAAGAAGGAGTCATTGAATGGACATCTTGTCTGCGCAAAAAGAGGACTTATTTGCCATATATAAGCTCGAAAATACTTTATTTGGAGAACACGCCTATCCTCAATTTTTCTTTCGGCAAGCTTTTGATTGTTGGGGAGAGAGTTTACTGGTAGCAAAAGAGGGAGAGCAGGTCGCAGGGTATATATTGCTAACGACTAGCACAAATGCACATCAATATTGGATCATGTCATTGGCCGTCGATATTCAACATAGAGGTAAAGGTATTGCGCGTTCCCTCCTAGAAAACGTTATTGCGTCGTTGACGTTAGGCTCAAGCGTGAAATTGACTGTCGATCCTAAGAACCAACCTGCATTGTCTTTATACCTCTCCCTTGGCTTTAAAACGTTAGAAGAAGAAGCGCATTATTTTGGTGACGAAGAATCCAGGTTAGTTATGGAATTAGTAAAGTAATACTGCACGATAATGACCGAAATTTGCACACAATCAGTGCGTAGCATTACGTTGCTATAATTGGTTTTAATATAACCCGTTGTATAGTAAAGGTTTTTAATATTGGCACCTCACTTGCTTTACATAAACGTTCATCGATAACTCGATGCGCCGCTCTTAATAGCAGGCGAGAGCGGTATAGGGTATTACTTTTTGAAAATGTACTAACAGCGTTAAAGGCATTGCTGCCTCTCTCGATTCGGGAGAGGCTTTTTTTTGCTAGTAAGTTGGGCTGAATCGCACTGGAGGTGTTATGTCGCAAGGATGCAAAAAAACCACTTGTCCCTATTGTGGTGTTGGATGTGGTGTCGAGGTCAATGCGAAAGGAATCGTTGGGGATGCGTGTCATCCTGCAAATGCGGGATCACTGTGCGTGAAGGGTGTCGCGCTGGCAGAGAGTTTGAATATGCCTTCGCGCTTGTTGTATCCAAAGCTTATCACCAAGCAACGACCTCAAGGGCAAGAGGTGCAATGGCAACAAGCCACGGATCTGATTGCTGAAAAGATTCATCAAGCGAAAGCGGAGTTTGGACCGGATTCCGTCGCGATGTACGTGTCAGGGCAGTTGTTAACGGAAGACTATTACGTCGCCAACAAACTCATGAAAGGCTATGTTGGCAGCGCAAACATCGATACGAACTCGCGTTTGTGTATGTCTTCGGCGGTTGCGGCTCATGTACGAGCATTTGGTGAAGATGTCGTTCCCGTCAATTACGACGATATTGATAAGACTGAGCTATTGATCATTTGCGGTGCTAATACCGCTTGGACGCACCCTGTTTTATTCCGACGTATTCAACAAGCGAGAGAAAACAATCCTAACCTCAAGCTGGTGGTCATTGACCCGCGTGAAACGGTCACCGCACAGCAAGCGGATTTGCATCTACCGATTAAAAACGATGGTGATGTGTCACTCTTCAATGGGCTGCTCAAGTTTCTTATTGAACAACAATTGATTGATTCTGAATACATAAATTCTTATACCGACGGATTTAATGCACTTAGAGAAGAAGTTTCTGATTTGCGTTACAGTGTCGCTAATCTAACGTCTTCCATTGGCATTTCAGAGGAAAAACTCACGACATTCTTCCAATGGTTTGCGCAAAGCCCAACCGCAATCACGCTGTTTTGCCAAGGGGTTAACCAAGCCGAAAATGGTGTCGATAAAGGCAATGCCATTATTAATGCACACTTGGCGACAGGTAAAATTGCCAAGTCAGGTTGCGGGCCATTTTCTATTACAGGTCAGCCGAATGCGATGGGGGGCCGAGAAGTGGGTGGTTTGGCAAACCAATTAGCGGTTCATCGTGCTTTTGACGCAGAGTCTATCAAGCAAGTACAGGCGTTTTGGGATTCACCAGAGATTGCCACTCAGCCCGGTTTAAAAGCCGTTGAGCTGTTTGAGGCGGTAGAGCGTGGTGAGATTAAAGTTCTGTGGATCATGGCAACCAATCCGGTTGTCTCTTTGCCAGATAACCAATTGGTAAAACGTGCACTCGAGATTTGTCCGTTTGTGATTGTTTCCGATATCACAGCGGATTCGGATGTCGCGCATTACGCAGACCTGTTGCTACCCGCTGCTGGCTGGGGGGAGAAACAAGGCATGGTGACCAACTCTGAGCGTCGACTTTCAAGGCAGCGTCAGTTTCAAATGCCTCCGGGTGAAGCAAAATCAGATTGGTGGGCGATAAGCCAAGTTGGGCAAGCTCTGTGTGCATTGGAAAAGACACAAAATGGCTTTGCGTTTACTTCTGAGCGGGCGGTATTCAGGGAATATGCCGCGATGACAGGCATGAATGCAGATTCGCCATTGAAGCTAGATCTTTCTCAATACGCCAACTTAGCCGAGCAAGAATACGAAGAGTGGGTGCCGACACAATGGGGAGGAGAGCGTCCTTTTGCTGATGGAATCTATTCGCACCCAGATGGTAAAGCGCGTTTTGTCGTGACCAGTGAATCTCCAACGCGTTTAGAAAGAACAAAAGGCTGGTGGCTCAATACGGGCAGGCAACGCGATCAATGGCATACCATGACGCGCACAGGTCATATCGCACACCTTGCCGCCTCTGAGTTAGAACCAACCGTGTACATGAACACACTCTCTGCCACTCAAAATCGCTTAAAAGCAGGACAACTCACCAAGCTGTTCCAGCCCAATTCAAACACCAGTATTTATGCCAAAGTTGCCATTGATGAAGGTTTGGGTTTTCAGGAGCTGTTTATGTCAATGCACTGGGCGGGTCGATATGGCGGTGAAAGCGGTGTTAACGCGATAGTAAACAGCGCAAAAGACCCTATTTCTGGGCAGCCTGCATTTAAGTCGTCTTATGTTGAAGTGCAAGATACAGCAGTAAAAACCTACGGTATGTTCATCGGTACACAGTTTGATTCCGGCAAGTTTCTCTACAGCGCATTTCAAGCAGAAAGTAATCTGGGCATCTGGCGCTTTGCACACGATAAACGGCCAAAGAAGCAGAGTTTTTGTCGAACGGAAAAGAGCCGCAGGATTACGATAGATATTGCCCAGGGTTGGCTAGCGGTGGATTACGACCTTGTTGGAGACGTTCGTATCATTCGTTCTGTTTTAGTGGTGTCTAGTGAACCGATTCAAACCGACTACACCAACTTTACCGGCTTGATTGGCAAGCCAATGGAGCTATCGCAACTGCTTACCATCACTCAATCGCAAAGCAGTGCCAAACTGGTTTGTAGTTGTTTCCGTGTTACTGATAAACAAATACATGACGCGATGGAGAAGCAAGACTGCACTTCACTGACTCAACTTCAAAACAAACTCAAATGCGGCACTAACTGTGGCTCGTGCGTCTCTCAAATCAAACAAATGGTCGACAGCCATCAGCATCAAAAGGGCAAACAGCAAGCGAGCCAGCAAAGTCTGGCGATTCAAATAAAGTAAGTCATAAAGAGGATAAGCACATGGAAGCGCCTTATCAAAAGTCTTGGTTTAAGAAAGGACAAGCGAGTCAGAAACAAGAACGCTCGTCTCGCTTTTCTAAGCATGATCAAGCAAGCAAACTGAACCAACTTTTAAAAGACCATTCAGTAGACCTAGACGCGAGCCACAAAGGTTTTGTCTCGATTGTTGGAGCAGGGCCGCACGATCCTGACTTATTAACGGTGAAGGCAGTGAAAGCGATTATGTCGGCAGAGGTTCTGCTGTACGACCGTTTGGTTAACAAAGATATTTTGGAGTTGGCTTCGCCACAAGCTGATTGGATTTACGTGGGCAAAAGATGCGGACAACCTAGTATTGGTCAGGAAGAAATTTGTGACTTGATGGTATCGCTCGCTCAACAAGGAAAGCGAGTTGTACGCTTAAAAGGGGGAGATCCTTTTGTATTTGGCCGTGGAGGCGAAGAGGCGTTAGCACTCGTCAAACACTCAATCGCTTACGAAGTCATCCCTGGTATTACTGCTGCGATTGGATGTTCAGCAAACAGCTTGATTCCGCTGACTCATCGTGGCGTTGCTCGCAGCGTTACCTTTGTGACAGGGCAAGTGGTAACAGGCGCATTTGAAGCATGGAGTCAACTGATGCAAAGCGGACAAACGTTAGTCTTCTATATGGGGTTAGAAAAGTCATTGCAAATACAAACGGGATTAATCAACTCCGGTTTGAGAGCAGATTTCCCAGTCGCGATCATCACTCATGGTTGCAGCCCTCAACAACAAGTGCACGTTACACAACTCAATCAGCTCAATGATTTATCGATTACACTTAAAGGCGTGAGCCCAGCATTGATTGTGATGGGAGAAGTTGTCAAACTGCGCGAACAACTAATAGAAACCGTACAGTCAGTGACGGAATACGAGGGAATATGAGCAGCATTTTGGAATGTATTAGAACAGTCGGTCGTGGCGAACGTGGTAGAAAACCACTGAACTTTGACCAAGCGTTTCGAGTTATGGATGAATACCTAAACGGTGAGTGCGACGACGATCAGATGGCAATGCTGTTGATGCTGATCCGCGTACAGAACGAGACTCAACAAGAAATCGCTGGCTTTGTGAAAGCATTCCAATCCCGCATGCCAGCTATTGGTGCAGATATTGACTGGCCATGTTATGCAGGCAAACGTGAAGCGGCAGGGCAGCCTTGGCACCTGTTGGCAGCCAAGATCCTCGCCGATAATGGTCATAAAGTGCTGATGCACGGCTATCACGACCGTCAATCTGGTCGTTTGCATGCCGAAGATTACCTCGATAAGTTTTCTATCAACAAAGCGGAATCAGCAGAAGACGCAAAGCGTGTGTTAGAAACACAAAACATTGTGTATCTGCCGCTGAGTTCGTTTGCACCCCAAGCAGAAATCATGATCGGTTGGAAGAATCGTTATGGGCTTAGAACGCCGATTAATACCGTGGTTCGAGCATTGAATCCGGGGCAGGCGACGGTTGGTATTCGTGGTAGCTTCCATCCGGGATTCCAACAACTTCATGCTGAAGTCGAATACGAGATTGGTCAAACCGCTCATGCCGTTGTGTCATTCAAAGGACAATCTGGTGAGTCAGAATACAACCCGAAAGTAAGTCAAACCGTATGGTTAAGCCAAACAAGCGGCGTGACATCGCACTACTGGACGGAGCAAATGCTGTCTGAGGTGCCAATGCCTGCGAACTGCCCGTTTGGGACGTCAGAAGATGACATGAACCAAATGGCGAATACGGTTCTCGCTACGATGACAGTGGTCTTGTTTGCACAAATGCACGACAGAGAAAAAGCATTCGAACGCGCCTTCTCTTACTGGCAAGCCTATTGCGGCCAGCAATAACGAACTATTGTCAATTAATGTAAAACCAACGACGCAAAGTTGTTGAATCTGAATCCATTATCTATTGTTTGAAGAAGGTAAAAGATCCTAGCTCGCCAATGATGTGTTTCACCACCTTGCTCCGTATCAGAGTGGTGAAACCGCAGTTTTAGCCTCAATCGCGTTCGTTTCTCGCTGCGCTTTTGAGAATGAGAAATTCCCATATGGTAAGACACAGAGGACATGGATAATGGTTCTAAAGCATACCACTCCTAGTGAAAAGGCTTCTCATCCGATCCCGCAAGAAGCCTTCGATTGGTACGACGAATACGCCCACGGAAAAATCACGCGCCGTGAGTTTCTTAACAGGCTGGGTGGCCTTGCGGTGCTTGGCTTTAGCATGACAGCACTGGTCGATGCGTTAACCCCGAATTACGCACTCGCAGAACAAGTTTCATTTAACGATCCTGACATCAAAGCAACTTACGAAACCTTTCCATCTCCAAATGGGCATGGAGAAGGGCGTGGTTATTTGGTGATGCCACAGAAGAAGACCTTAAAATCGCCGACCGTGTTGGTGATTCATGAAAACCGAGGTCTGAACCCTTATATCAAAGATGTCGCAAGACGACTTGCAAAAGATGGCTTTATTGCTTTCGCTCCAGACGCACTTTATCCACTCGGCGGCTATCCGGGGAACGACGATGAAGGTCGCGCAATGCAGAAAGAGATGGACAGGGCCAAGATCGAACAAGACTTTATTGCAGCCGCTAACTTCCTTAAGCAATACGAGGGTGGCAACGGTAAATTGGGCGCGGTTGGATTCTGCTTCGGTGGATACATTGTCAACATGCTTGCCGCGGTAATGCCAGAAGATCTCGATGCAGGTGTGCCTTTCTATGGAACACCTGCTGCGCAAGAGATCCAAAAGCAAGTCAAAGGGCCATTGATGATTCACTTTGCAGGGCTCGATAAGCGTGTTAACGACACATGGCCTGCTTATGAGCAGCAATTGATCGCAACCGACGCACAGTATCAAGCGTTAATGTATGAGAACGTCAACCACGGCTTCCATAACGACTCAACAGCACGCTACGCACCGGAAGAAGCGGCGCTCGCTTGGGAACGTACACTCGGCTTCTTCAAAGAACATCTCGCCTCTAGTTAAAAGGCTTCTACTTTAGTTGGCACATTCTTTGTTATGTCTCTCTTAGTGAGTGAGATATAAACAAGGAATGTGCATGACTCAATCAACGTCAAAAACACCCATCATAGTATGCTGTGATAGCCTCCAAGAGCAGGCTCGATTGTCCGGCTTATTGAGCAAAGATTACGACAACATCATCGGCTGCCAATTGGCACAACTAGAAACGTTAATGCAACGAGAACCGTCGGCAAGCGTTGTGGTTGGATGGCAGCAACCAACCGCGGAACTGCGTTTGATCGTCGATTTCTGCCGCAGAAAATCGGCACCACTTCTTATCGTCTTAAAGCAATTATCATCCAATGATATCAATCGGTTATCAGAAAAAATGGACTATGTACTCATGCCGCACGATAGTGAATTTGCACTTCAACCTTGGATTGAACATGCGACATTAGTGAGAGCGAAATTCGAAAGTATGCAATCGGAAATTGAATCGCTGACCCACAAGATTGAAGAGCGCAAGCTGGTGGAAAAAGCCAAAGGTCTGCTGATGAAGATGCACAGCGTTGATGAAGAACAGGCTTATAAAGCGCTTAGAAATTCAGCCATGCAATCCAGCCAAACGCTCGCACAAGTTGCCAAGAATTTGATAACTACTTTGGAAGTGCTTGATTAGTTTTCTACCACTTTGGGGTTAAGGTGCGTTTTCTAACGTGGTGCGTGTTGCACTATCAGCAAGCAATAACAGGGAATTAGAAACGGTAGAATAAACTAATTCATTATATTTACAGTGAAAAATAAGTTGGCACAGTAATTGAATTAGAAGAATTGGGTTTATTGTTGAATCGCTTATCTCAATTATCAACGGCGGTAATTGTAGACTTAGCAACGGCGCTACTGCTCTTCGGAGTAGTGGCGCTTTTTTTATGGGAGCAAACCAATGAAATGGAGTTCGATGCTGAAAGTGTCAGCAATTTCGTTATCGGTATTCACCACGGTCAGCGTAAAGGCAGAGTTGGGTGAACCAGAAATTGAAGACCTGAAGTTTGGTTTTATTAAGTTAACCGATATGGCACCGCTGGCGGTTGCTTATGAGAAAGGCTTTTTTGAAGACGAAGGCTTGTACGTCACTTTAGAAGCACAAGCAAACTGGAAGGTGCTTTTAGACCGAGTCATCGATGGTGAGCTTGCTGGCGCGCACATGCTTGCTGGTCAGCCATTGGGCGCAACGATTGGTGTTGGCACAAAAGCAGAAGTAATTACCGCGTTCAGTATGGATTTGAACGGCAACGCAATCACGGTTTCCAATGATACTTGGGAACAGATGAAGCAGTACATTCCAAAACAACCAGATGGCAAACCAGTTCACCCAATCAAAGCGGATGCGCTGAAGCCTGTGGTCGACAGCTATCTGGATAAAGGCAAACCGTTCAACATGGGCATGGTGTTTCCTGTATCGACGCACAACTATGAGTTGCGATACTGGTTAGCGGCAGGGGGGATTCATCCAGGCTTTTACGCACCAGACTCAGGCGATAACAGTGGCCAGCTGGATGCTGATGTTCTTTTGAGTGTTACACCGCCACCACAAATGCCAGCCACAATGGAAGCGGGCACGATCAAAGGGTACTGCGTAGGTGAACCATGGAACCAACAAGCCGTATTCAAAGGTATTGGTACGCCAGTCGTGACCGATTACGAGATCTGGAAGAACAACCCAGAGAAAGTGTTTGGTGTTTCCAAAGCTTGGGCTGAGAAATATCCAAACACGCACATTCGCGTAGTGAAAGCCTTGATTCGAGCGGCACATTGGTTGGATGAAAACGACAATGCCAACCGCCAAGAAGCTGTGAAGATGCTATCAAAAAGCGAATATGTTGGAGCCGATGCCGAAGTTATCGCTAACTCAATGACCGGCACATTTGAATACGAGAAAGGCGACAAACGAGACGTGCCAGACTTCAATGTGTTCTTCCGTCATAACGCCACTTATCCGTATTACAGCGATGCGATTTGGTACCTGACCCAAATGCGTCGCTGGGGACAAATCTCAAGCGAGAAATCCGATGATTGGTACATGGATGTGGCAAAAGAGGTTTACCGTCCAGATATCTACCAACAAGCAGCTCAAGCGCTAATTGAAGATGGTGTGTTGAGCAAAAAAGACTTCCCAGACTTCAGCGCTGAAGATGGTTTTCGCGCGCCACAAACACACTTTATCGACAACATCGTTTATGACGGTCGCGAGCCAAATAAATATTTAGAGAAGTTCTCTATCGGGCTAAAAGGAAAAGACAAAGTTTAGGATGAGCAGTCCTACAAAAAATACAGCGGGCAGGTGAGTCTGCCCGCAATAACAAGGATGTAAATTTCTTAGGAGTGAGTATGTCTAGTAATGTCATTTCCCTTTTTCCTGCTAAGCAGGTAGTGAACCGAAGTCGGTTGGTGCTTTTGCCCGTCATTGGCTTGCTGATCTTTTTGGCAATGTGGCACTTAGCAG
This sequence comes from Vibrio sp. Vb1166, assembly GCF_033338695.1. Taxonomy (NCBI): domain Bacteria; kingdom Pseudomonadati; phylum Pseudomonadota; class Gammaproteobacteria; order Vibrionales; family Vibrionaceae; genus Vibrio; species Vibrio sp. Vb1166. Next base: position 101,556 of record NZ_JAWOTE010000013.1, read on the forward strand.
CGAGAGAAGTGCAAACTTCATTAGGTACGCTACCGGGACCTGTGCAAACTTTTCAGCAGTTCAGCAACCTTGTCGATGACCATTGGCAAGAACGAGAAAAGGAACAAGCTTTTATCGAGCGTCAGGAAAAACGCAATGCTGCGAAGTTAGCCAAGAATCCGGACGCGGAAGTGAAGATTCGCCCCTACACAGGTAAACCGACGTTTTTCGACCAAATCATAACAAGCTTAGTGACCGTAACTGCGGGCTTTTTGCTGGCGACGGTTATCGCGATTCCGCTTGGCATCGTGCTTGGTCTTAATCAAGGGCTGTATCAAGCGTTCAACCCAATCATTCAATTGCTTAAGCCTGTTTCACCTTTAGCTTGGCTGCCTATCGTTACTATGGTTGTAAGTGCCACTTATGTGAGTGATGACCCGATGTTTGCTAAGTCGTTCATTAACTCTCTGATCACAGTAGCGCTATGTAGCTTATGGCCGACGCTGATTAATACCGCAGTGGGTGTAACGAGCGTTGATAAAGACTTAATCAACGTGAGTAAAGTGCTTCAACTTTCGTGGTGGCAGCACATCCGCACCATCGTATTACCTTCTGCCATTCCAATGATCTTCACCGGTTTACGTCTCTCTTTAGGTATCGCTTGGATGGTATTGATTGCAGCAGAAATGCTCGCGCAAAACCCAGGGTTAGGCAAGTTCGTTTGGGACGAGTTCCAAAACGGCAGTTCGGCATCATTGGGTCGCATCATGGTGGCAGTCATCACTATTGGTTTTATCGGTTTGATGCTCGATAGAGGCATGCTGCAACTTCAAAAGTGGCTGTCTTGGAATAAACAACAAGCGTTGAGATAAGGGAAACGATCATGGAAAAAGCATTATTAGATCTAACGCGTTTAGGGATGCGATTCCCAACGCCAGATGGCGAGTTCATCGCGCTTAAGAACGTCGATTTACAAATCAATAAGGGCGAGTTTGTATCGCTGATTGGTCACTCTGGCTGTGGTAAATCAACGGTATTGAACTTAGTCGCGGGTCTGCACATGCCAACAGACGGCGGCGTAATCGTCGATGGACGAGAAGTTGCTGGACCGGGACCTGACCGCGCAGTGGTGTTTCAAAACCATTCATTATTACCTTGGCTCACCGTATATCAAAACGTTGAGCTCGCATTAAAACAAATTGCCGGTAAAAAGGGCAAAGCGTGGATTCAGGAACAAGTGAATCACTACTTGGAGTTGATTCAAATGCAGCATGCCGCGCACAAAAAGCCGGATGAAATCTCGGGTGGTATGAAGCAGCGAGTCGGCATTGCGAGAGCACTGGCACTTCAACCAAAGGTTTTATTGATGGATGAGCCATTTGGTGCGTTGGATGCGTTAACTCGTGCGCACTTACAGGATGCACTGATGAAGATTCAAGCCGAGCTAAACAACACCGTGATCATGATTACTCACGACGTGGATGAAGCGGTGTTGCTATCCGACAAAATCGTGATGATGACCAACGGACCGGCAGCGACCATTGGTGAAGTGTTGGAAGTGAATCTACCGCGTCCTCGCGAGCGTGTCGCACTGGCGGATGATGCGCAGTATCAGAAGTGTCGACAAGCCGTGCTGAAGTTCCTTTACGAGAAGCAATCCAAAGTCGAGATTCCTGCTTCGAAAGAAGACAAACCCAAAACCGCAGCGCAAACGGCATAAGGAGGCAGCGATGAACAGTCCTTTAACGATTCCAGTAAAGAACGCATTAAGCCACATCGTTGTGGTAGGCAACGGTATGGTCGGGCAACATCTCGTCGAGCAATTAGTGCAGAAAAACGCGCATTTGGAGCACAGAATTACCGTGATTGGTGCAGAGCGTTTTATCGCGTATGACCGTGTACAGTTGTCTTCTTTGTTTGCGGGTAAGTCTCATGATGATTTGATGCTGAGTAACCAAGAATGGTATGACATGCATGGCATCCAACTCGTACTTGGCAGCCAAGTAACAGGCATCGACAGAGAGCAAAAGCGCATTCTACTTGATGGTGAAGATGTGCTGGGTTACGACCAACTCGTGCTCGCGACCGGCTCGTACCCATTTGTGCCGCCAATTGAAGGTAAAGACCGCGACAACGTGTTTGTCTACCGCACGCTTGATGACCTTTCACAAATCAAAAAAGCATGTGAAGGCGCAAGAACGGGCGCAGTGATTGGCGGCGGCTTGTTGGGTTTAGAAGCGGCAAACGCACTTAAACTATTGGGGTTAGAAACTCACGTTATTGAATTTGCGCCTCGCCTGATGCCCGTGCAGTTAGACGATGGTGCTGGCTTAGTGCTAAAAGAGAAGATTGAAGCGCTAGGGCTAACCGTTCACACCTCAACGGGTACGGAACGAATCTGCGATGGTGAAACGGCTAAGCATCGTATGGTGTTTAAAGACAAAGATCCTCTCGAAGTGGATGTGATTGTCTTCTCCGCAGGCATTCGTCCTCAAGATGAGTTGGCAAGGCTGGCTGAGCTAGAAATAGGCGAGCGAGGCGGCATTGTGATTAACAACCAATGCCAAACCAGCGATGAGAACATTTATGCGATTGGCGAATGTGCCCTTTGGGAGCAGAAGATATTTGGTTTAGTCGCACCCGGTTGCACCATGGCGAGAACCACTGCCGATGTCCTGACTGGAATGCCAAGCGAAGGTTTTAAAGGTGCAGACATGAGCACCAAACTCAAGCTGCTTGGGGTGGATGTGGCGTCTATCGGCGATGCACAAATGCAAACCGAAGGCGCACAAGAAATGGTCTTGCAAGATGCGGTTGCAGGCATCTACAAAAAGTTGGTGGTTGATGCGAGTGGTACCCAATTACTTGGTGCGATTCTCGTCGGTGACAACAGTGACTACGATGCGCTTTTGCAGTGTTATTTGAACAAAACGGTCCTGCCAGATCACGCGGCGAACCTGCTGTTTGATACCGGAATGCTTGATGGAGAGATGCCAGACAGCGCCATTATCTGTTCTTGTCACAACGTCACAAAAGGTGACTTAGTTGCCGAGATACAAGCTGGCACCACCAACCTGACGGACCTTAAAGCCAACACCAAAGCCGGTACTGGCTGTGGTGGCTGTAACAATATGGTCAAGTCGGTATTGGATACTCAACTGGCAGCTATGGGGGTAGAGGTCAACAACCACCTTTGTGCGCACTTTGAGTTAAGTCGCCAAGAGATGTTCCATATTTGCCAAGTGGAACAAATCAAAGACTTCGACACCTTAATTGCACTGCATGGCAAAGGGCATGGGTGTGATATCTGTAAGCCGACAGCAGCATCTGTGTTTGCTTCTTTGTGGAATGAACACATCATGGAACCACAGCATCAATCTCTGCAAGATTCTAACGATGCCTTTATGGCAAACCTGCAAAAAGATGGCTCTTACTCGATTGTGCCTCGTGTTCCGGGCGGCGAAATTACACCAGACAAACTCATCGTGCTAGGCGAAGTTGCTCAGCAATATGATTTGTACACCAAGATCACTGGCGGTCAGCGCGTGGATTTATTTGGTGCGCAGTTAGAACAGCTTCCTGAAATCTGGCAAACCTTAATTGATGCTGGTTTTGAAACAGGGCACGCCTACGGAAAATCGGTCCGCACCGTGAAATCTTGCGTCGGTTCTACTTGGTGTCGCTATGGTGTTGATGACTCGGTCGGATTAGCTATTGAGTTAGAGAACCGCTACAAAGGATTGCGAGCGCCCCATAAGCTTAAGTTTGCCGTATCGGGCTGTACTCGCGAGTGTGCAGAAGCGCAAAGTAAAGACATTGGGGTGATCGCCACCGAAAACGGCTGGAATCTATACGTTTGCGGTAATGGCGGCATGAGACCAAGACACGCTGATTTATTTGCATCCGACTTATCCAAATCAGAGTTGATCACCATGATCGACCGAGTCTTGATGTTCTACGTCAGCACCGCTGATCGCTTGCAGCGCACGTCAGTGTGGATGGAGAACATGGAAGGGGGCCTAGATTACCTTAAACAAGTGATTTTGGATGACTCTCTGAATCTCTGTGATTCTTTGGATGAACAAATGGCGCGAGTCGTAGATACTTATCAATGTGAGTGGAAGAGTACGTTGGATAACCCTCAGAAACTGCAACGCTTCCGTCCTTTCTTGAACAGCACGTCGGGCAGTAAAGTCTTACCGTACCAACGTGTGCGCGGTCAGCGTATTCCAGTGAAACAGGAGGTGTAAATGGCAGCTTTAACCAAAGTGAAATTGTGTCAGCTTGATGACCTAATGCCGTTCATCGGTGCCACGGTGTTGATTGAAGGCGAGCATGTCGCGCTATTCTACATTCCTGATAGCGGTGTTTACGCCGTTCAAGATTGGGACCCAATTGGTAAGGCTTATGTGATGAGTCGAGGGATTGTCGGTGATATTGATGGTGAGATGTGTGTTGCATCACCACTGTACAAACAGCATTTCAGTTTAAAGAGCGGGCAGTGTTTGGAAGACGAAGCGCACTGTCTAAAAACGTGGCAAGTAACGGTTGACGATAATCAGGTTTGTTATTTAGTCGAAGAATGATCTCCGAAGTTAGCTTGCTCGATATGAGTGAATTCTTCGCGTGAGAGACATGCGAATAAAGCTCCAGAGACAGTACAGTATGGCTCTGGAGCTTTTTACTATTTGGAAGGATTCACTTGTAGTTCGGTATAGCCAGTCGAGTCGTCCATCGCCCTAGTGAACTCAAGCTCTGAGTAAGAATGGATGATCAATTCTGCGGTAGTATCAATCACTGTGCCTTCCTGCAAATGCCCACCCCAGACTTGTCCTTCACGATCAGACACTGAGATATGAACGTGCTGATGCTCAGGCGTTAGTGTCCCCATCACCGAGACGATTTCAAATGGCTCTTGTTTGGTTAACGTACTCTCTGCACCTGCCAAACGAAGGTTGAGGTCAGAGACACAGCCAACGCATGAGGCAATCGAGCCTGCTTTGATACCATGCTGCTCGACCAATTTCGCTAGGCTCAGCTTTAAGTCCATGCCTTTGGTAAGGCGTACTGCTATCACTTCAATCGACATGTTATTTCCTAATCAAAACCAGTAAGCAGGAAAGCGCGGTATCCAAGTCGGCATAACGTTTGGCTTTGCCAAGCACGCGCATGCCTTGCATGTTGTTGAGAACAAAACGAGCAAGCTCTTCTGGTTTCAGCGTTTTCGGCACTAAGGTTTCTTTTTGTGCATTGGTCAGCGCATCCGCAATGATGTCGATAAGATGGTCAAACAAAAAATGCCCTTTACGCAGTACATCATCGTCTTCACCAGCGTGCTCAATCAACGCATTTTGGATAAAACACCCACAGTTGCGTTTGCGTTGCAGCTCAGCAAAAGATTTAAGGAACGATTCCAACTCAGGTAAAGACGCATCGTCTTTTTCCAAATCATTCAGTGACGGTAGCGAGACCTTTTTTAAGTAAGTATCGAGCGCTTCGTAGTAGAGCTGTTGCTTGTCACCATAGGTGTTGTAAAGACTGAAGCGGTTGATGTTTAACTCGTCGGTGAGATCCGAGATCGACGTGTTCGCAAAGCCCTTGCGCCAAAACACATCCATAGCCACGAGAAGCTTTTCATCTCGGTCGAAGTTGGCTTTTCTTGCCATAAATTACCTGCCTGGGTCTGCTTATCGGGTAATTAAATTGCTTTGGAGGGATGGTACAGAGAACCTCTAGCGTTCGAACTGAACCAATATGATGAATACCCATCTATTCTTGGGTATCAGCCTCCAAATTCATGTGAACTCACAAACGGCATCAAAAATCTCGCTCAGCAAACAGACCCACAACTGTTTGAAAATTTTTGATAGTGAAGTTCTTGACTGATCGTTTATAAACTGGCTACAGTATATCCTAACCAATCGGTTAGAAAAAGATAAAAGGATGTGAAATGAAGCTCTATGAAACCGCAATGACTCCAAGTTGTAAGCGAGTTAGCATTTTTCTAAAGGAAATCGGTGGCGAGGTTGAGCGAATTGCGCTGAACGTTCGTGAGGGCGATAACCTATCTGAACCGTTTAAATCGAAAAGCGTGAACGGCAAAGTGCCTCTGCTGGAATTGGATGATGGTACGACGATCTGTGAAAGCGTTGCGATTTGTCGCTACCTAGATGAAGCGTTTGAAAATGATCTGGCGCTGTTTGGTGCTAACCAGCTTGAACGTGCTCAGGTGGAAATGTGGCATCGTGTGGTGGAGTTCCAAGGACTAAATGCGGCATTTCAGGCGTTTCGAAACATGACCGGAGTTTATGGAGACAGAGAACGTTGCGTTGAAGCATGGGGCGAAGAATCAAAACAACGCGTCTATGAATTTCTGCCTGTCTTAGACAAGCGGCTTGAACATAATTATTTTATCGCCGTAGACCATTTTACTATCGTCGATATAACAGGCTTTATTTTGATCAGTTTCGCAATTAAAGGCCTAGAAATTGATGTGCTATCGACGTCGCCAAACATTGCTCGATGGTATAACCAAATTTTAGCTAGACCTGCATTTCAGAGTTAATGTATTGCAGCGAGTGGATGATAGCTCGCTGCTACCACCTTACCGATTCTTAACTCAGCAGGATATTCAAATTTTTTCAGATTTTTCTTATTTTTTCTCCTATCGCCTATAATTGGAAAAACAACCTCAATTTGCTTCGTTGCGTTTTAGAGCCTTGGGCTCTTGGTCCGTAGACGCTCTCTTTCATCATGGAAAGTCTAATAATAGACAAGGAGAGGTCATGAGTATTCAAGTGAAAACTATCAATAATATTCTAATCGCCCTGTTAATGGTTTCGGTTTTTGGTCTATTCGCACTGTACCTCAATTACACACAGCAGAATGAACAGATTGAAAGGCTACAAAGTCAGTTAATCGAAAAAGAGCATCAGATACTAATTTCTAATGAAGCGTTGTCTTACACTCGATATCAACACCAATTATTAGCCGAAGACTACAGCCGTTTTAGAAATGAGCAGTCAGTGACTAGTGTTTTGCGTTAGCCAGTAAAGCAACCGTATTAAGGAGGAAGATGAAACCCATTCTTTTGGTCGATGATAGTAAAACAGTACTGCTTTACATCAGCAGTGCATTGGAAAAGCAGGGCTATGAAGTGGTTGCAGTTGAAGACGGAAGAGCGGCGCTTGAGGTGCTAACCCACCGCCCTGATATTCAGTTTGTGCTGAGTGATTTAATGATGCCTGGAATTAATGGTATTGAATTGTGTCGCCAATTAAAATCTAAAGTTAGCGAACGTTACATTTTCTTTGTTCTACTGTCTTCTAGAAATGACCAAAGTTCGATCGTGAAAGGCATTGATGCTGGCGCAGATGATTTCGTAGATAAGAAGACGTCTGTAGAGGAACTTCAGGCCAGAATCCGTGCGGGGTTTCGTACTTTAGAACTGCACAACAAACTCGTTGAGAGAAATAAAGAGCTAGATGCGGCCTATCAAACAATTCACCAAGACCTACAGTCTGCTAGTCATCTGATGGAGCAACTACTCCCTGCTGAATCAACTATCCAAAATATACAGTTTAGTTATGTCTACAAACCATGCTCCCAGATTGGTGGTGATATGTTGGGGTATTTGGAGCTCGATGAACAACATGTTGCGTTTTATGTATTTGATGTTTCTGGTCATGGTATTTCTTCAGCTTTGATGGCTTTTTCTATTCAACAGACGCTATCTCAAAGTCAGGGGCCTGATTCGATCACGATGGAGTTGAGAGATGACGGCTATTGCGTAAGTGAGCCTGCATCTGTGATTGAACGGCTAAATCGGCGTTATCAGCAAACTAGAAACAGTCAACTTTACTTTACTATGGCTTACGCCATTCTTAACACAAAATCAGGGCGACTTAGCTATTGCACGGCTGGCCACCCCAGGATCTTAGTTTGGCGAGCGAGTACGAAAACGATGGAACAGATAGGTGACGATAACTTTATCGTTGGTGCAATGCAGCCGATGGAATATATCGGTAACCAAATTAGTCTGGATGAGGGCGATGCATTGTGGCTTTATTCGGATGGTTTGATTGAAGCGAGGCAGGGTGAGGAGATGTTTTCACTACAACGATTGGCATCGAGTATAAAAGCTGTTTGCACGCTGACAGTTGAAGACCAAGTGGGAGACGTCTTTAAAAAAGTACAATCTTGGCATAGCGAAGATGAGTTTGATGATGATGCCAGCCTTTTACAGGTAAAATGGCATGGTGAGAGGCTCGATTTAAGGAAAAGAATGTCAAAGAGCGAATTTAAACGAACTTACGGGAGCTCCCTTACTCACTCACGAAGTGCGAGCAAAGACGTTGTTCGGTTTTTGATGGGTCATCAAATCCCCTTAAATGCAATTCAATCATTGGAGCTTTGTGTCGTTGAGCTCATGAATAACGCTTATATTCATTCTTACAGTGAAATAGAAGGCCTGCCAATTGAAGTGGAGTGTAGGGTTGGGGATGACCAAGTGTCCGGTTTCGTGGAACTGAGAGTCTCTGATTGCGGAGCGCCGATCAATGAAAAGACGTTCATCCAACATAAAAACAAACAGATTGAGGCACCTAACTTAATGGATGACGATAGTTGGTCCTCCTCTGGTCGCGGACTGATGTTAGTCGCTCAATTATCTGACCTGTTTAAATTGGAAAAAGGTTTCGAAAACAATACGTTTGTTGTAGTGAAAAGGAATAGGGAGAGAAACTAACAACCAAGCAAAGTCGATTTCCTTCACTTGGTCCCTAGCGTTAATCTGACGGTTGCGTTGTATATCATTGTTATTTTGTATTCGTTGTTGGTGCCGGTGATAGTAACGCCTCCAACTCTTCTGGTGTTAGAATATCACTGATGTTTAACATATTACTTTCATCATCTAGCGCCATCTTTGTACGGCTAAGTAAGTACCTTTTTTGAGTTGGTGTTAGGTCTTTGAGAGACTCAATCAACTCCCTGAAATTGCTATTATTCATTGCCATATTTCCCCCAGTTAAGCCTTGAATTTCTTTATTGCATATTCTTCAAGTAAGCGAAGATTTGTTGATTAATTGCAGCTAGCTCTTTAGTAACTATAGCTATATCTGAGCTATCTGGCGCTGTATCGTTTCTGGTTTTTTCTTCTATTCTTTGAAACGCAATGACCGCGGTGTCTTCTCCGAAACTCTCTAGAATGCCCTTTAAACTATGAGCTAATAGATAGAGTTCTGACCAACATCTGCTTGCATATAGCTCATCTATACGCTCTATATCACTCGTGTGATCTTCAAGGTATGTAGAAAAAACAGTGACGATGAGATCTACGTCGTTATCCATGTATGTATTGAGAACATCAAAATTAATCATGTATACCCCTATTAAACGTTGAGGTAGAGGAATGTTTCGGATAATGAAGGCTTAGCCGAAGGTATGAATGGCATAACCAGTATTTGAGCAGAAATAGTTTGCTTGTCGCTTGAGATAAACTTACAAAAAGAAAGTCATTGTTAAAGATATTTTGACTTATATCCAAACGGCAATGGTCGAAATGTTCCAAACGGCAATGGTCGAAATGTAGGGATGAAAAAACTTCAACTCGCGTGTTTTTAACACAAGTAGCAAAGGGGACGTTTCCACGTAAAACGCCGAGTCGGTAAGTGTCTTGCAGTCCTAGTTTAAGGCTATCGTTACATACGGACGCCAGACGTTCGCCAACTTTGACTATTCCTTCAGTCAAGGCTAACTCTCCTCATTAAGTACAAGTATAAACTAGCAATCTAGTTGCATATTGGCAAGTAATCTGCGGCAAAAAAGGGACTCGCGTCCCTTTTGTATTACTAGCTTTGCTTAGAGTCCTGTTCTATTTGCTTCATAAGCTCGTTGGCTTTCTTCATAGCGCGTCTTGCGCTTGAAGTCCTTCGCTTATTAAGTAGTATATCGGAGAAGCGTAAGTATTTATCAGCAGTTTTGAATCTTAAATCGTTAACATCCTGAAAACCAATAGGAAAGTTTTTCGAGAACAGATCCACATCCTTCACCAAGTTATCGAGATGAGTTGTCGTCCTTGCCTTTTCTAGGCGAGAATAAAAGTTTTCAAACTCTTCTTGGAACAGGATTCTAGCGGCATCTTCTGGAAACGGTAGAGGGCTGTTGGAATCTAGCGCTGTCTCATATAATTTCATTTCCAGCACTGCATCTTTCATCGCATTACTTATCTGTAAGTTCTCTTGATGCTCTTCTACGTTTGAAAAGAAGGTGTTCCCAACCTTAATAAGAGCAACAAGTGCAGCTGCGTCTTTCTTTTGGAGTGCTTCAGTGAGGTGCTGACCGAAAACATCGCTAGATAACGAACTTGGCGTGAAAGGATAACCTTGATGAATCTGATTTAACTCATCCTTGAGCTCATAGATGGATTTATTGCCGTCTTCTTTACTGTACCGAGACTTTTCAAGTTGACTGTTGATTTGCCTTGCTATCGAAAGTAACGTGGAGTGCTTGCTTGACTGAATATCTAAGGCAAGAACTTCTATTTTATGTGAGTCAGGGTAGTAGGTTTTTGCTTTATCAAGTATGGACTCAATTTCATCATAATTCGGGTAGTTGTTGGCATCAGAATTCAAAACCTGATCAATTTCAGATTCAAACTCGCTGAGAATATAGGTCTTGTGTAAGCGTAATAAGCCAGCCTTAACGACTGGATGTAAGCTTTTTTCACTATCAATCAGTGCCAAACTTTTTTCTGCTGGCGTATCAAGCTGCCACTCTTGTCCGGCAATTTGATCATTTTGCTTGCTAATAACGGTTTCCAAAGTTGCGATGGTTTCTTGTTGCTGCTGATAACCAAATACAATGCCGCTAACTAATAATATACTCGCTGCCGCGCCGCTAGCAATAGGCCAATAGCGCATATTCAATTTGCGTTTCAACTGCTCAGGGGTCAGCTCGTACGGAATGATGCCAGTTGAAAATACGCTTGAAAATATTGGCCACTTAGATGCAGGCATGTTAGTTGGTTTAGAGACCTTGATCTTCTTTTTGAGAGCTTCATTAACTGGAGTTCTTGCGTAAGGGTGTTTGCAACTCAATAACTCGTAAGCAATACAAAATAGAGCAAACATATCGTCGCTTAAGTTCGGTTCCTTACCGGATAACAGGTTGAGTGATGCATAGTTGGGAGTATAACCAAGCGTTTCAACATTTTCGGATTTACGTTTAGCCGCATATTGATCCTGCTTTAATTGATGAGTTTTAGATACACCAAAATCAAGCAGTTTAACGTTACCCTCAGACGTTAAAATCACATTAGCGGGCTTTAGGTCGGCGTGCACTACACCAAGAGAGTGAGCATATGAGAGTGCATCGAGTACCTGATTTAGGATTGATAAAGTTGCATTAAACTTCAGCCCATGGGGCCTAGAACGCTGTATTAAACTCTCTAATGTTTCTCCGTTAATATACTCCATAACTAAAAAGTATATTTCGCCATCAACACCAAAATCAAAAACCCTAATGATATTAGGGTGGCTTAACCTTTGAGTTTGTTGAGCTTCACGTATTAACATGCGTGCAGTCTCTGGTTGAGAAGCAAACTCTTTCTGTAATATTTTTAACGCAACGTAGGGTGTTTCTGAACCTGAAGATTCAAGAATCTTATCTTTAGCTAAGTAAACATCGCAAAGCCCACCATGCCCAATAACCGACTCAATTTCATACCGATTTTTAACGGTCGTTCCTATTAAGCTTTCGTTAATAACATCTTTGTTATTATTTAATGAGTCATCTTTATTGTTTTTTTTCTTATTAACTAACGGAGTGTTTTCTTTTTGAGACAGTTTTGTATTTGTTTCATTTTTATTTTTAACGGAGGTTTCATTATTAGTGAGTTTAGTTGTTTTAATTGCATTGTCTCGTTTTTGAGTCTTTACAATTTTAGTTTTATCTCCGCTTTCTTCGTTATTTATAGAATTGTTTTTATTACTGTCTTCCATCACAAGAACTCCGTATAAATGATGGGGGAATATATACCTTTCTGCTCAATGAAAAGTCATTATGTTAGAATTTCTCGGCCAAACTAACATTCGTTTTTTTATTGATGAAAGTCTAAGTGTCAAAAATTTGAACTTGGTTGGATAATTAAAATTGTTGAACAATACGTGATTGCTTTGATAAAAAAATGATTCATTATTCCGTGCATGATTTTCAATGGCAGTATTAAGGTTTTTATTAATCTTACTGTTAATAAGAAAGCGGTTAATAATAAAATTAAAAATAATATCTAGCAGGTCTTTGGCGAGGTTTACATGAAGTTGGTTTTAACCATAACAAGTTTTCACAAATTTACTCCAGAGATTGAGAGTGAGTTCGTGTTTGAATCAAGTGATGAACATGCCAAGGTTACATTTGGTAGGTCTGAACAATGTGATTGGACACTACCAGATCCTGAAAGAGTGGTATCCGGAACCCACGGAGAACTGATTAAGTTTGGTGACAAATACTTGATAAAAGACCTCTCAACGAATGGTACTTTTGTAAATAATGCTGTAACTCCTGTGGGTCAAGGAAATGAAATAGCACTAAGCAATGACGATATGGTTAGCTTAGGGGATTATCAAATTTCAGTTTCTGTTCAAACAGATACAGATGTATTCAGCCTTGAGACAAGTAAAAGTCTTTCTAGCGCCCCCCCTGAAGTAGTCTCAAGTCCATCGGAAGAGGAATTTGTTGACCTAGGCCTTAGTGCTAGTGAACTCTTAAACGAAAGTGTTCCTTCTGACTTTCAGCTAGATATTGGTTTAGTCGATGATTTTATTGATATCCCAAAGCCCAAAAAACAGAGCACCGTATCTGAAACTTTACCGAAAGTTAACCGACAATCAGAACACCTATCGACTCCCAACTTTGATACCAATGGGGGTGAACTTGCGGCTTTTGTTAGAGGGGTGGGTATAGATCCAATGATGATTCCCAGCGATAACCGAGAGGAATGGTTTGAACAACTGGGGGAGTCATTTTCTTTGATGCTAGTTGGTTTAATGGAAACACTGCATAACAGAGCAGTGTTTAAGCAAACAAATCGACTTAGTCATACCGCATTTCGTAAGTCAGAAAATAACCCTTTAAAGTTTTCTGCAAACTTAGAAGATGCGATTCATAACTTATATAACCGTCAAACGGCTAGCTTCTTAAAGCCAAATGCAGCCATTAAAGAAGCATTTAATGACATCGAAAGTCATGAGCAAGCCTTAATGAAAGGTGTTGAAGGTACGGTTTCGAGTGTTATGTCACTTGTTGAACCTACTTCTATATACTCAGATGCTTTAGCGAAAGACACGGTTATTAATAAGGTTATTCCAGCTAGAAAATATGCTCAAAGTTGGAAGAGGTTTGAGGATATTCATGAAAAGTTATCCGATGATATTATCAATAAAGAGTCTCCGTTCTATTTAGAAGACTTCGCTAAGCACTATGAATTAGCATTAAAAAACAAAGGCTAGGAATTAGGGTGATGAAAAAGTTTTACCAATATATTTTGTTATTAATTTCAATGGCTTTATTTGGGTGCTCAGCAGCGAACCTAGTTGTTGATCCATACTCAGATTTAGAAATAGCAGCAAGTCATAACATTAATCCTGATTCAAACGGCAGGCCTTCTCCTGTAGTGGTGTATGTATTTGAATTAACGTCAAATACCATTTTCGAAAGCCAGGACTTTTTTTCTATTTATGAAGAAAGTGAAAAAGTCTTAGGACCTGATTTAGTGAATAAATATGAAGTTTCATTAACTCCAGGTCAGAAAGAAACATATCAAGCAAGTATGTCTCCAAAGACAGAATATTTAGGCATTGTCGTAGCGTTTCGAGATATTGAAAACTCAAATTGGCGACAAGTCATTAAAGTGGATAAGACCGGTTACAACACATATCAAGTATTGTTAGAAGATCTGTCTTTGGTCGTTAAATAACGTTTAGTTGGCTAATTATAAATGACGCAATACTCCAAGACGGCTTGGTGCGAGGGAATGTTTTTACGTCCCCAGCACTTCCAACAACAAGAACGCGCAACCTCTCAAGAATTCAAAGGCTTACATCAGTTAGGTGGGGTTTACAATTGGGGAGTTTGCAAATGTCGAGTAAAAAAACACGCGCTAAAAGATGGTCTTATTGAACTTGAGCATCTTGAAGCTGTTTTGCCGGATATGACGTTGGTTAATACGTTAATATCCAACGATTCAGTTTCGCCTCTACTTATTGATAAAAACACTGAAAATACGTTAGTAAAAATAACTCTCCCTCTTTCAAGTGTTACAGGTAAAAACGTTTCGGATGTAAGCGAATCGATCGTCTCTCGTTATGTACTTCAAGATATCGACGTGATAGATAACCTTACAGGACAAGATGAAGAAACCATCCAAGTTGCAGCCCTCAACCTTGAGTTGAAAGCGAGTAATGACAAATTAGCGGGTTATGTGGAGTTACCTATCTTAAGGATCAAAGAGGTAACTCCTGAAGGGGAAGTTATACTAGACGATGAGTACGTTCCTCCGCTTATCAATCTCCTGAGCGATAAAGTTATGTCAGCTTATCTACGTAACGTTATCGCGATGACAAAGATGCGTGCTGACGTTATTGCGCAGCGCTTGATTAAGGGCAAATCTGCATCGGCATCTGCTGTTGATTTCATCATGCTCCAAATGTTGAACCGATATGAGGCGAAGTTAAAGCATTTCAGTGAGTTAGATAGGTTACATCCACTGGAATTAGCGACGACACTTAAAGGTTACATTGGTGAGTTAGCCACTTTTTCTAATAAAACTAAAAGAGTCCCAAGTTTGCTTGCGTATGATCACTTAGATGTATCAAGTGTTTATAGCGAGTTGAATCAGATACTCAGTCAGTACCTCAGTGTTGTTCTTGACCAAACTGCGACCAAACTTCCGTTGGAGCCTCGCCAATACGGTATTCAAGTGACGCCGCTTCCAGATAAACGCTTGCTTGAGTCATGCCAATTTGTGCTAGCAATTAAAGCAGATACCACAACAGATGAAATAAGACGCCTGGTCCCAGCGCAACTCAAGTTTGGCCCGGCAGAACAGATTCGCGATCTAATTAATAATCAGATCAACGGTATAAACGTAGTGCCGTTGAGTGTCGTCCCGAGACAGATTCCTTACCAAACGGGCTATGTCTATTTCGAAGTTGTCAAGAAAGGGCCATTTTGGATGAGGCTAAAAGATAGTGGCGGTATTGCGCTTCACCTATCAGGGCATTTTCCTAATGCTGAACTTGAGCTTTGGAGTATTAATCAATAGGCGCGCTCTGTATGGAACAAACGATAGTAAAACCAACACCGGGTGGAAGAGCACCCGCATCGAAACCACAATCAGAAAAGTTTGTGGATAATACCGTAGTTATCTCAAAAAGCCCTGAATTGGTGAACAATGATTCAGTGGTCGCTTATGGGAGTAACTCTCTACTAGCAGAGGCGAATGGCCTGTTATCTATTATCGGTCAAATTCGGTCGACAGCGACTCATTCCGATCCGTTGTTTCTAAAAGAGACATTGGCACAAAAGCTTAGAGATTATGAGAACCGATTACGTCAGCATGACGTTGATTTGGATACCATTGATACAGCTCGTTATTGTTTATGCTGTTCACTAGATGAAGTTGTCCTTAACACCAATTGGGGTGGGCATTCATTCTGGAGTCACGATTCATTACTTAGCTCCTTCTATGCTAGCAGTCAAGGTGGGGAAGCGTTTTTTAAGCATCTTGATAAGTGCATGGCGAAACCAGATGCGAACTTAGATTTGCTTGAACTAATGTATGTGTGCTTATCTCTCGGGTTTCTGGGTCAATACCGTTTAGAAAAAAATGGACTGGAATCGCACCGGAAATTGAGAAGACAGGTTATTGCTACTCTTAAGTCTTATGGGAGAGGAGTCCCTCAGGAGCTAAGTAATAGTATCGACCAACACATTTTGAATGGCTCAAAGGCTTCTGATAGAGCCCCTCTTTGGGTTGTATGTTCTGTAACGGCGGCATTATTGGTCTGCATATATATGTATTTTAGCTATGAGCTAAATAAGGCATCCAATCGCACCTTTTCTCAATTAGTCAATTTGATTCAACCGCAACAACTTAACCAAGATGCAACGTCAGAATCAAAATCAGCGCCAATTGCAGAAAAGATTTCAATGTATCTAGCAACTGAGATCGGTAAGGGGCTAATCAATGTTGAGCCGCTGCAAGACAGGGTAAGAATTTCGTTAAAGTCTCAAGATCTATTTGAATCAGGTAGTGCTGATGTTGTCGCTTACATCCAACCCGTTATGTCTAAGCTTGCGAGAACATTGGAGTCGACCCAAGGCAAGATCATTGTTACTGGTCACACCGACGATAGGCCTATTTTCACGAGTAAATATCCCTCGAACTGGCACCTATCATTAGCTCGAGCCACTGCTATGTCTGAACAACTGATCTCGAATAGTGCATTAGAAGGGCGAGTGATACCCGAGGGATTGGGGGATGCAAGACCATTAGTTGAAAACAGTAGTGATGAAAACCGAGCTATTAACCGCCGGATTGAAATCGACCTTCTTGTCGCGAATTAATAATAGGTAGATAGAGATGCGTATTAAAGAAATTGGCAGAATATTTACTCAAAGATGGTTTCTCGGTCTTATCGGTGTCGCTGCTTGTTCTATTTTCATTTGGGTTGTTGGTCCACTTATTGCGATAGCGGGATATGAGCCCCTAAAGAGTGACTTTCAACGGCTAGTCACTATTCTAGTGTTGGTGTTGCTTTGGGCGATATTTAACGTTACCAAGCAGCATAAGCAAAAGGTGAAAGAAGACGAAAGTATTCAAACGTTGCTTGAGGTTGATAGCCTATCAGATAAAGAAGCGGCAAGTGAAATTGACTTAATGCGCGAGCGTATTGAGCAAGCTGTCAAAGTAGTGACGAAAACACACAAAGGCAAGAGAAGCTTGTATGACTTACCGTGGTATGTGTTGATTGGCCCTCCTGGAACGGGGAAAACAACCGTATTAAAGCAGTCGGGGTTAGAGTTTCCATTAGGAGACAGCCTTGGCTCTGACTCTATTGCCGGTGTAGGTGGCACTCGCCACTGTGATTGGTGGTTTGCAAATAAAGCAGTTCTTATAGATACGGCTGGCCGGTATACGACACAAGACAGTCAAGAAAAGGTCGACTCTAAAGCGTGGCATGGTTTCTTAGGATTGTTGAAAAAGTATAGAACGCAAAGACCAATTAATGGTGCGATTGTTACGATAAGTTTAGCCAGCGTGATGTCTCAGACTCGAACCGAGCGAAGTCTTCATGCTCGAGCAATTAAGTCGAGACTTCAAGAACTGAAAAACCAGTTAGGCATGCAGTTTCCGATTTACGTATTGCTCACCAAAATGGATTTAGTTGCCGGTTTCAATGAGTTTTTTGCCGATTTAAGTAAGGGAGAGCGAGAGGAATTATTTGGTTTCATGTTCCCTCGTGAAGTGGATGATGAAAGAGGCGTTATTTCTCTATTCAACAAAGAATTTCATGGCATGTTGGAGCGCCTTGATGCCCGTATGCTTAGAATACTTGAAACAGAGGACGATTTAGATAAACGCGCGCTTATCTTTGAATTTCCAAAGCAATTAAGAGTGCTACAAGCTAATCTTGACGAGTTTTTAGCTGAAATTTTTGCACAAAACAGTTTTGAAGAGCCTGCCTTGATTCGTGGTGTGTTTATGTTGAGTTCGGTTCAAGAAGGCTTACCAGTCGATAAGCTGATGAATGAATCAACCAATGGACTTGGGTTAAATCGATTAGCTCTAGCAAAGAGTCAGACTGGTTCTCATAGTTATTTCGTAAAGAATCTTTTTGACAAGGTTATTTTCAAAGAGCAACTGTTAGGAACAGTTAATCGTCACTATCAAAAGCAGTCAGGTTGGATGCGTCGAGGTGTTTACATTGGGTGTACAACGCTACTGCTCGGAGCTTCTTCGCTTTGGTTTATGAGTTATAAGTGGAACTCACAGTTAATTGTCGACACCAATGAACAAGCTAGCCATATTGATGCAATGATTGGCGCTCAAAGTTTAGATTTTGAAGCAGATATTGTTTCAGCTGTAGAAACATTAGATAGGTTGATGACGCTTCCTCTCGGAAAGCAAAGCGACTACGGTGATGCCGACTCTGTAAAGAGGTTTGGTCTCTATCAGGGAGACAAAGTGTCTCAGGCGGCAAATAATGCATATTCTGATGCTTTGACCCAATATTACGCCCCTCTGCTTCTTGATAGCTTGGTGTCAGAAATGGAGAGCAATCAACAGCACCGTGAGTATTTGTACGAAACGTTAAAAACGTATTTGATGTTATTCAATCCAGACAAATATCAACAAGATGAAGTGTTGGCTTGGTTTAACTTTTATTTCGAACGTCAATATCCGGGTGAGCTAAACGCAGACTTAAGAAGACGCTTGCTACAGCACACTCAATATTTATTAGGCAACGATGGACAAGGCTTTACTTACAACACTGCTGCTGTGACGAGTGCTCGAGAAGTGTTGACTCAAATGTCTCTACCTGAACGTGCTTATCAGCGAATGAAAATACAATTTTCTAATAGTCATGTACCTTCATTTCGCTTGACTGATGTATTGGGACCTAAAGGGCTTGAGCAGTTCGAGCGAGCTAGTGGAAAACCGCTATCACAAGGCATTTCGGGTTTCTACACGTACAATGGTTTTCATAGCATTTTTCAGATTCAGATCAACCGTACAGTAAAAAGCCTAATGGAAGAGAACTGGGTTTATGGTGACGATCTTAAGGCCCATGAAATTGATCAAGATAGTGCCATCCAAGGCGTTCAGTCTCGATACTATCAAGATTATGTTAATGAATGGAAAACGTTGATCGAAGATATTCAATTGAAGCAGGCTCCGAGCCTAGAACTTGCGACAGAGCAAGCGAGGGTTTTATCTGGAGTTGAAAGACCAATCGAATCTTTGTTGAGAGCAATCCAAAAAGAGGTTGCTCTATCAAAAGTATCATTGTCAGAAAATCAAAAAGCCGCTTCTGAAGTTGCTGGTAAAGTTGCCAAAGTTAAGTTTTCAAATACGGCAGATAGACTAGACATGTATTTACCTGAAGAAAACGGTTTCAATGTTGCTCTGCCAGGTAAAGAAGTCGAATCGCATTTTTCAGAGATCTTACGCCTTGGTGAGCAAGACTTTGATGATATTCAACAAGCAATGGTTAACTTGCGTTCGTATTTAAGTGACTTATCAAGCTCTGGTAACAATCAGAAAATTGCCTACAAAAGTATTTTAGATGGAACCGTTACACAAGATGTCGCAGCTTCCTTTGCTCGTGCTAAAGAACTTTTGCCGAGACCATTTAATCAATGGCTAGGTGAGCTTTCTCAAGAGTCGGTCAAGTTTGCGGAGAGCGGTTCGAAGGATCATCTAAATCAACTTTGGGTAACACAAGTGGTGCGCCCTTATCAGCGGACTATTGCTGGCAGATATCCATTCGAGCCCAATGCGAGCAGAGAAGTCAGATTGAAAGACTTTAAGCGATTCTTTGGTTATGGAGGCACGCTTGACGCATTCTTCCAAGAATACCTCGAACCGTTTGTGGATACTTCGAAAAGTCGTTGGCGATTAGAAAAGGAAATTGGAGTTCGTCCAGAAACACTAATGGTCTTTCAAAGAGCGCAACGTATCAGGCAGTCTTTCTTTGAATCTGATAATTCCTTACGCGTAGAGTTTGGGATGAAGCCTGTTTATCTAGACCAGCACATTACTCGATTTGTCTTAGAGTTGGGTGGACAAGATTTGGTTTATAAGCATGGACCAGCAAGAGCTAAATCGTTGAGTTGGCCTGCCGGTCAAGATCAGACTCGAATTGTGTTCACACCACCTGAATCTAAACGCGAAATTGCGCATACCTATGAAGGTGAGTGGGGCATATTCAAGCTTTTGGATCAATCACTTAAAGCAAGGCCAGAATCGCGTAAAGACAATATAGTTATGATTGATTTAAAGGGAAATAAGGTGCAGCTAGAGCTTATTCCTTCTAGTGCCATTAATCCGTTTTGGTCAAATGAAATGGAGAGGTTCAGATGTCCACGAACCTTATAACATCAGGCTGGGGCTATATCGGTAAAATGCCTGCAAAAGGGGACTTTGTGAAAGATGGTTTATCACAAGATTTCTCGGAGCGTTGGCATGATTGGCAACAGGCGGTTATTGCAGTCAGCAGGGAACAACTGGGTGAAAGCTGGAATGAGCACTTTTTAACGGCTCCTGTGTGGCACTTTGCTTTGGATATTAGCTATTTAGAAGACTCAACCTACATTGGTAGCATGATTCCTAGTGTTGATGCATGCGGTAGATACTTTTTCTTTACTATAGCTCGTGCCGTAAAAGGTGAAGCTGCGCAATATTGGGGTGACAGAGCTTGGACAGAGGACAGTGCCGCTCTTGCTCTTTCAGTACTTGAGGACGACTTTGTCTTTGATGTTTGGCATAAGAGTACTCAAGAAAAAAATGACCTCGTTGCGAATGTAACAAGTGAAGTTAGGCCTCTAGAGTTTCTTTATCAAAGCCAAATATCTACAGTTTTTCATGATCACGGCAATACTGATCAAAATACGCTTTTGAATTACCTCATTAAAGAAAGATTGAGTAAACCATGTTTTTGGTGGACTGAAGGTTCAACGAAGGTTGAACCATGCATGTTCATTACTAGTGGATTTCCTTCAATTGGTCAGTTTTCAGCCATGCTTGATGGCGGCTGGAAAAAGTGGAATTGGTAGGATAGAAGAATGAATTGGAACTATTTTACCTTTGCTAAATCGCACGCAGGAAAAGTACGCCCTTATAACGAGGATGCTCTGTTGGATATGACAGAGCAGCATATTTGGGTGGTTGCCGATGGAATGGGTGGACACAGTGCTGGCGATATAGCAAGCCAGATGCTAGTGGATAGAGTCGCGCGCCACATGCAGGATGTCTCCAATACTAATATCGATGATATCCGAAGAGTGGTTCAAGAAGCGAACTTAGAAATTTACCAATACGCACAAAATCACTTAGACGGTAAAACGATGGGAACAACACTTGTTTTGTTGTTTATTCAGGATGGGTATTACCACTGTCTTTGGGTGGGGGATAGCCGAATTTACCAGCTTAGAAGTGGTAATTTTGTCCAAAAAACACGTGATCATAGTCAAGTCATGGACTTAGTGGATCAGGGCTTATTGGCATTTGAAGATGCCGAATCTCACCCTCTTGCAAATGTTATTACCAGAGCTGTTGGGGTCGACGAAAGTGTCACTATTGATCAAGTTTCAGGGCAGTTGGCTGACGGCGATCAGTTTCTACTCTGTAGCGATGGACTCTCTAAGGAACTTACGAGTGATGAAATTCATCGGACATTGTATGCAGACTCAGTCAACCAAGCTGGATTAGCGCTCATGCATTCGGCTTTGGTTCGGGGCGCAAGTGATAACGTAACTTGTGCTTTGATCAAAGTTCGCCAAGCGCAAACGGAGTGCGAAACAGTAGCTAGAGAAGACGCGACAATACCTGTCTTTCTAAGAGGGAGAGCTTATGAGTAATGAAATGTTTGATTGGTATGAACAAGCGTTGGCTCCTATATCTCAAGAAAATCCTACAGGTGTTGATCCTAGAGAGGATGTATCACCACAGTCTGCTTACTATCGGTTGAAAGATCAGCGTATGGCCGCCCGCAACGCTGAACGTAATGCTCTTATAGAAGAAGAAAGTATCTATACCCACAGTAATTTATGGCGAGTATTTATTGAAGATGTCCCAGAAATACTCACGAATCAGTCTAAAGATTTGGAATTTGTTGCCTGGCTTATAGAAGCCCTAACTCGATTGTATGGTTTTCGTGGTATGGGCGTTGGCTACAAACTCGCAACCAGTTTAATTGAGAACTTTTGGGATGATCTGTACCCAATGCCTGATGAAGATGGTATTGAGACAAGAATATCGGCGATTATTGGCCTCAATGGTATCGATAGTGAAGGAACACTTATTTTTCCAATTGCTTGTATACCATTGACTGACTTAGGCGTGGAGCAAGCTTATGCCTATTGGGAATATCAGCAAGCTATAGAGCTTGAGCGCTTAGACGAAGATAAGCGCCGAAATCGAGTCGAGCTTGGGGCTGTTGAGCTATCTGAAATTATAACTACGGTTAAGTCGACTTCTGATACGTTTTATCGAGAATTAATCACGGATTTGGAGTTCGCTACGGAATCATTTAATGAATTCAGTCAGCGATTAGATGAAGCGGTCGGTGATGTGACTCCTAGTTCTTATATATCAAAAAGACTTGAATCAATACACTCGGCATTAAGGCACCTTCTTGGAGATCGTTTTAATCAACCACAAGCAGTGATTGAAGAGCTAGAGGATCTTGATGAATCTTCTTCTGAACAACCGTTAAGTTCACAAAGTTGTGATGCATTATTAGCGACAAACATGAAATCACGAGAGCAGGCAATTAGACAATTGCAGCAAGTAGCTGATTTCTTCCGAGAGAGTGAACCTCACTCACCAGTTTCTTACTCCATCGAACAGATCATTCGTTGGTGTGGGATGCCTCTGCCGGAGTTACTGGCGGAACTTATCTCCGACGGGGATGCAAAGAAAAGCTACTTCCGTTTGGTTGGCATAGCAGAACAAAATGAAAATTAATAAAGGGAGAATGGTATGACGAGTATCCACTCGAAACTATCACGAGTACGGAAGCCTCGTGTCCACATTACCTATGATGTTGAAACTGAAGGTACAACTCTTAAGAAAGAACTGCCTTTTGTTGTAGGTGTAATGGGTGATTTCGCTGGTCAAAACACAGAAGCGTTGAAGCCATTAAAAGACCGCCGTTTTATTCAGATCGATCGAGATAACTTTGACGATGTACTCAAAAAAATGAATCCATCGGTGAAGTTTAAAGTTGCGAATAAGCTTGCGAATGACGATTCACAGTTTGAGGTCGATTTAAACTTTAAATCAATGCAAGACTTTGAGCCTGCTGCGATCGTAAATCAAGTTGATCCACTACGCCAATTGATGGAAACGCGTAATAAACTGCGTGATTTGATGACAAAAGTTGACCGCTCAGAAGAGCTTGAAAATATCCTAGAGGATGTTTTGAACAATACGGACAATCTGGCAAGACTTGCAGGCGAGTTAGATCTTGACAAGAAAGCGAAGTCAGACAGTACTGAAGGAGCGGAATAATGACGACTGAAGCTGAAAAACAGTTAGATCCAACAGTTAATGAACAGACAACTTCATTCTTAGATCAAGCTATTGGTGCGACTAAGCAGACCGAAGCTTCTCGTGCTGAGGAGCTGATTAAAACGCTCGCTGAAGAAGCAATGAAAGGGACAGTTACTTGGAACAAAAACCTAACAGTAACTTTTCGTGAAGCGATTAATTTGCTCGATAGGCAGATTTCTGATCAGTTGTCTGAAGTAATGCATCACCCAGAATTACAGAAACTCGAAGGTTCTTGGCGCGGCTTAAATTATCTAGTGATGAATTCAGAGACCAGCTCTACTCTGAAAGTTCGCATGATGAGCATGACCAAGAAAGAGCTACATAAAGACTTGAGCAAAGCTGTTGAGTTTGATCAAAGCCAGATCTTTAAAAAGGTTTACGAGTCTGAGTTTGGTAGTGCTGGTGGTGAACCGTATGGTGCATTGATTGGAGACTATGAGTTTACCAACCACCCAGAAGATATTGAGTCGTTACGCCTAATGTCAAATGTAGCGGCTTCTGGCTTCTCTCCATTCTTGTCCGCGGCTTCACCAGCACTATTCGGCTTTGATGAGTGGACTGAGCTGTCAAAACCACGCGACCTAGATAAGGTATTTGAATCACTAGAATACGCCCAATGGCGTTCGTTCCGCGAGAGTGCCGATTCGCGCTTCGTTAGTCTGACGATGCCAAAAGTCCTTGCTCGTTTGCCATACGGACAAGCTACCGCTCCAGTCGAAGAGTTTGGGTTTGAAGAGTTCGAAGTAGATCCTGTTTCAGGTATTGCTGTTAACGCTGAACATAACGACTACTGTTGGATGAACTCTTCGTATGTTCTTGGTGTTAAGTTAACCGACGCATTTTCAAAATATGGATTTTGTACTGCCATCCGTGGTGCAGAAGGCGGTGGTCGAGTGGATAACTTGCCAACGCATTTCTTCATGAGTGATGATGGCGACCCTGATATGAAGTGCCCAACAGAGATTGGTATTACCGACAGACGTGAGGCGGAGCTTGGTAAGCTTGGTTTCTTACCGCTTTGTCACTACAAAAACACCAACTATGCAGTGTTCTTTGGTGCGCAAACCTGTCAAAAACCAGCGAACCATGAATCCCCTGAAGCAACGGCCAATGCGGCCATTTCTGCCCGCCTACCTTATATGATGGCAACATCTCGTTTTGCGCATTATTTGAAAGTAATGGCTCGAGATAAAATTGGTAGCTTTATGGAAGCAGAAGACGTTGAGTCTTGGCTGAACCGCTGGATCCTAGGTTACGTCAATGCTTCTGAAGGCGGTGGTCAAGAGATCAGAGCGAAATACCCTCTAGCAGACGCTCGTGTTCAGGTTAAGGAAATTCCTGGCGCACCTGGTTCTTACAATGCCGTAGCATGGCTGAAACCTTGGTTGCAAATGGAAGAACTGACGACATCTTTGCGACTTGTGGCCAAGATCCCTCAGTCAGGTGGATAAGAAATGAATTGGCTGGTCGAAAGGCCAGCCATGACCAATCTTTATGTTCTAGATGGAATTAGCAGTGTCACTTAACTTTCGCGACCCTAGCAAGCTAAAACATGAGTTCAGTACCGGAGGCTACGCTGAACTTGATAGCCCGTGGTTGACTCGATTCAATGAATCTTCTGATCTTGTAGCGTCAGCGCGAATTTGGTTAGAAGGTACACGTTCAAGAGATTTGGACAGCTTTCGTCATAGTGTGATGAACACAATTAACCGCATTGATGAGCTATTAGAATCTCAACTCAATGAAATATTACATCATCCTGAGTTTCAACAGCTCGAAAGGGGGTGGGTTGGAGTTAGGTATTTATGTGAACAGGTTGATTCTCGTTCATCGGATTCTGTAAAAGTTAAGGTTTTAACGGCGACATGGAATGAAATCAGTAAAGATGCTTTAAAAGCCATCGAGTTTGACCAATCAGCACTATTTAAGTTGCTCTATCAAAATGAATATGGCACGGCAGGGGGAGAACCCTTTGGTGTGGTGGTTGGAGATTATCAGCTTCGCTGTGATCCTAGTAAAAATTATTTTGATAGAGATCTGTCTGTGTTGAGTAAGATCTCTCAGTCTGCAGCTGCAGCATTCAGCCCATTTATCATGTCTGCGTCGCCAGAGATGTTTGGTGTTGATAGTTTCGCTCAACTCTCTGCGATAAGAGATATAGCAGCCCAATTTGAACAGGAAGATTATGCAAAGTGGCGTAGTTTGAGAGACAACGATGATGCTAAATTTATTGGTTTGACTGCACCTAACGTCTTGTTCCGTCAGCCATACAAAAGTGATGGCTCGCGGAATGATAAATTCAACTTTCAAGAACACATCTACGACTCCAACCGAGATTTGCTGTGGGGGAGTAGTGCGTACTGTTTTGCTGCCGTATCAATTAGAGCATTTCAGGAACATGGTTGGTTCACGCATATGCGAGGGATTAAACAAGGCGATTACAGTCAGGGTATTATCGTCGCTCCTACAAGGAGCACGATGCGTGTTAATGGCAAGAATGATCGTGAAAGATGTCCGTTAAACTTGAAAATCACTGAGAGAAAAGAACAAGAATTGTCTGAGTGCGGTTTTATTTCTATTTCTCCAATACCTGAGACTGATATGGTAGGGATGACCTCGAATGTATCTCTCTACAAGCCCAAACAATACGCAGAAAAGCATATTTCAACGAATGCAAAACTGACATCGATGTTGCAATACACATTGTGTGTATCGCGAGTCGCACATTATCTCAAGGTTATGGGGCGTGACAAAATTGGTGGGTATCAAGACGCAGAAAGCCTAGAGCGTGACTTTCAACGCTGGTTACATCAGTACACTACCGCATCAGATGAAGCGTCTGATGAGCTTCGAGCTAAATACCCCCTAAATGAAGCGAAAATTACAGTTCGAGAGAAAAGAGAAACTCCTGGACATTATTACTCAGTTATCCATTTGCGACCGCATTTTCAACTCGATCAAATGGTATCTAGCATTAAATTAATTACCGAATTATCACCAGAGCACATGGTGTAAGGAAATAACAATGACTCAATGGAAAAATGCTTTGTCCCAAGGCCTATTGCAACACGCTCTAGAGCAATTAATTGATGAAATTAAAGCAACCCCTAAAGATGCGAGCTTGAGAAGTTCCTTCATTGAGCTTCTTTGCATTGATGGGGACTTCGAGCGTGCGGACGCTCAGCTCATGCAATCGATTAAATTGTTTCCTGAGTATCTGCCTGGTGCAAGTCAGCTACGACATTTAGTGAAAGCAGCTCAAGCTAGAAAGGATTTTATCAATGGTGCGGCTAGTGCCAAAGTATTAGGTGATGAGGAATTAACTAAAGAGCTTGTTCGATTTAATCTTGCTCTCGGAAATCAAGAGTACGAAGAAGCGTCACGTCTATCGCATCGCATTGAAGAGCATCGCACTATTAAAGGGTTTAACGTAAACGGCACAAACTACGAAGATGCTAGAGATATTGATGATCGTTTAGGTGGTTACATTGAACTGTTTTCTACAGCAGGTAACTATTTTCTTGTACCCATATCGAGCATCCATACGCTAGAAGTTAAAGCACCTACTTCTTTGTTAGAGAGTATTTGGCGACCTGTCGAGTTTGATATCGATGGACTTGGTGAAGGCGAAGGCCATATGCCGTTGACATATGTTGACTCAGAGACCGATGCGCAAAAGTTAGGTCGAGAAACGGATTGGAAGCAGATTGGTGAGCAAGAATCTTTTGTTGGCTTGGGTCAAAAATGTTGGTTAGTCGGTGACTCAGCGCTTCCAATCTGTGATTTGACTACATTATTAGAACAGAAACAAATAGCGTAGAAATATCATGTCGTTAACCGTTTCTCTGCTCGACAAATTGATAGATAGTGATCCTCTCACTCGAGATGAGAAAGACTTCCCTGCAAGCCAGCAACAGATGTTGAGCAGCTTACTTAGAGATCTAGAGTCGATGCTGAATAGTCGTATTGGATGGAAAAATATTCCTGATGATCTTCTAGAGGTTCGTTATTCAATATTGAACTATGGGCTGCCAGATTTTTCCTCAATGCCCTATAGCAGCCAAGAAGGGCAGAATCAGCTTTGCGACATCGTTCATGATGCAATTAAAGAGTTTGAGCCGAGGTTAAGGAACCCTCATGTCCAGATTTCGGACGAGAAAAACGCTATTGATAGGGTATTGAGGTTACAGATAAATGCCACTTGCTTAATTGATAACAGTATTCATGAAGTGCGATTCAATTCTGAAGTAGAGCCGGTAAATTTAGGTATGAAACTGAGTAGAGCAAAATGAGTGAAGAGTTTCTCAAGTACTATAATCGCGAGTTAGCTTATTTGCGTCACAAAGGGCAAGAGTTTGGTGAGCAGTATCCCAAGATTGCCGCGAGACTTCGTATTAGTGAGGAACAGGTTGACGATCCACACGTAGAAAGATTGTTAGAAGGCTGCGCATTTCTAACAGCAAGGATTAGACAAAGCTTAGACAATAGTTACCCTCAGTTTACAGAGTCTTTGATGGGACAGTTATATCCGGATTTTCACGCCCCAATCCCGTCAATGTCAGTCATTAAAATGAGCTGTTCTAACTCCACTTCCTCTTATTTTGATGTAGAAGAAGGCGAGCGAGTTGTTATCGGTGCTACTGGATATCATGAATGCGAGTTTAGAACTTGTTATCCGGTCAGAATGTATCCTGTTGATGTGACCTCTGGCGTTTTTAAAAATGCGCCTTTCAAGCCAGTTGGCTCACGATGGGAAAGCAATGCTCATTCAGTTTTGAAAGTACAGCTCACGGCTCAAGATGAAGAGACTCCTCTTGGTGAAATGGGGATAGAACGGCTGCGCTTCTATTTAAACGGTCAATCTCAATTGACTTTTAAGCTCTACCAAATGCTGTTTCAAAACCTAATTGGTTTATCTGTTGTTGTGGATGGCAAAGAAGTTCGTCCTTTAACCAAAAGACATCTTTCTGAAGTAGGATTTTCAGAAGATGAGAAAGTTGTGCCATACAGTAAAAGAAGCTTTTCAGGAGCAAGATTACTTGTTGAGTATTTGCACTTTCCTGAGAAGTTTATGTTCTTTGATATCACCGAACTTGGATTATCTGAGCTAGATCTTGGAGAGCAAGTCGAACTGTATTTTTACTTTGATACCAACGATGACTGGCTTCCAAAGCAAGTGGACGAAGAAAGCTTAATGGTAGGTTGTGTGCCTGTAATCAACTTATTTAAAAGTATTATGGAGCCTAAGCGTATTCTACCAACTGAATACGATTACCACTTGTCTCCGCAATACCAAGAATCTGAAAGTAATGAGGTTGTCTCAATTTCTGACGTAACGTTGAGAAACTGGAACAAAACGTACCACAATTTGCCATGTTATCACGCTGGTGAGCACACGCATTATACAAACACTAGTGAGATTTATTGGTTGATGAGACGTGAGGATAAGAACTGGGCTGGTGGGTATGATGAGCCAGGTAGAGAAACTTACATTTCTTTTGTTGATAAAAAACATCAATTGTTCAGCCCGGATAGCCGGGAAAACTGGTTAATGTACGTGGAAGCTGAGTGCTGTAACCGCAACTTAGCGCAGAAACTTCCATTTGGAGGTGGGCTGCCGCAAGTATCTTTACCGGAGGTAAATGACAATTTCGAATCTGTTCGTTGTTTAGTTTCTTTATCAGAAACTATTCGGCCAGAAATGGATGAAAGCACACGATGGCAGTTAACTAAGCTTTTAACTTTAAACCATTTTACCGAGGAAGATGGTTTAGCAACTTTGAAGCAGACCCTTAATCTCTATGCATTTTCTGGGACAGCAGAAACGAAAGCGGTAATCGATGCTTTAACTAAGTTAGAGTTTGAGCCTACTACAGGAAGAATTAGTCAGAAAGGCAAAGTTGGATTTGCGCACGGTATAAAAATTATTTTGACGGTTTCTGATCAAATTTTACCTAAAGAGCAGATCTTTCTCTTAGGTAGTGTTTTATCTGTTTACTTCTCGCAATATGCTGAAATTAACATTTTTACGCAGTTAGAAATAAGAATTAAGTCCACGGGAAAGTCTTTCCACCTATGGCCCGCATTAACTGGCGATAAGGTGTTGCTATGAGCGCGGAACAATTTTATCGAGAATTAAAGCAACATCCATTGTTTGAAGCGATTCATCTTATTGAACACGAAGTTCTGCAAGCAGAGGCGCAAATAGGAACAGATGCGTTACCGAAGCATGAAAAGCTAAACTTAAAGGTTAATCCATCATTAGGTTTTGAAAATGCTCAGCTTTGTGAACTGAAAAATATAGATGACAGCAAGTTAGAGATTGAGACCAATTTAATAGGCCTAACGGGTGAGCAAGGTGTGCTTCCCCAGCACTATAGTGAATTAGCTTTACATCGCCAAAAAGAAGGCGATACGGCTATGGTGGACTTCTACGATATTTTCAATCATCGCTTATTATCTCTTTATTATCGATGTTGGCAACTGAGTCAGCTGACTGTTCAGTCTCGTGCGCATGCGCAGGGCGCGCGTTCGCCGTTAGAAAGCTGTAAATCGGCATTAACTGGGAAAGGGAGTTCACTGTCCCGGCACTATGGTGGTGTGTTTGCTTCACCAGTGAGAAGTAAAGGTGGACTGAAAAGTATTCTTGAATGTTTATCTGGATGCCAAGTAAAAGTTCATGAATTTCAAGGACAATGGTTACACCTTACGAAAGAAGAGCAAACACGCCTTGCATCCCGAACTATGCCTGAAGGGCAGTTTGCTCAACTTGGTTTAGGAGCGTCTTTGGGTTCGAAAGCATGGAACATCAACGCGGGGACAACAATAGAATTTCTGCCAAAAGATAAACAGCTAGTTAGTAAATTGCTTCCTAACCAACCCAATATAGCAATCATTAAGAACGCTGCTTATGAGTTGATTGGAAAACATAAACAACTGAAGTGGCAGCTCACCACCAAACATAGTTTGCTACCACAAGCTTGTTTATCGAAACAGCAGGGGCAGTTAGGTATTGGTTCTGTGCTTAAAAAACACGAACGTACAAAAGATCGAACTATAACAATTACTATTTAAAGGAAATGTAATGGCTTCACTCTCACTTTCAGCGTTGGTCGAAAGATTGTCTCCTCAGGCTAAGGAAACACTTGAACAGGCAGCTGCGATGGCAAGCTCCCGAACTCATCACAGTATTGAAATGTCTCACTGGTTAATGATGATTATCCGCCATCCTGACGATATTTACTCTGAAGTTTTTGACGAATTTGATGTCGATAAAATCAAGGTTGAAACCGATATTCAAAAGGCATTAGAAAAATACAAAACAGGATGCCAGTCGGTGCCTGGGCTATCAGCTCATACTGTGACTGTTATGCAAAATGCCTTGTTGTCTGCAACCATTGAATTCAATCAAGAACAGTTGGGGTGCATCCATCTTTTATTTGCCTACTTGTCTGATGATACGTTAGTCAACATGGCTGGTTCGATTAGTCCTGAACTAAACAAGATAGAACCATCTCGCTTATTGAACTTTAAAGAAAGTAATGCGCCTCAATCAAGATCGAATGACTTAGCGCAGT
Organism: Vibrio sp. Vb1166; assembly: GCF_033338695.1. NCBI lineage: Bacteria > Pseudomonadati > Pseudomonadota > Gammaproteobacteria > Vibrionales > Vibrionaceae > Vibrio > Vibrio sp. Vb1166. The sequence continues at coordinate 132,447 of NZ_JAWOTE010000013.1, forward strand.
CAAACGCGAATTCCGCCTTGAATCAATTTACAACAGACCTTACTGAGCAAGCTAGGGAAGGTAAAATAGATCCGGTGATTGGTAGAGATAATGAAATTCGCCTAATGATCGATATTTTATTAAGACGCCGACAAAACAACCCGATTCTTACGGGAGAAGCTGGTGTTGGAAAAACAGCCGTTGTTGAAGGTTTGGCGCAAAAGATCATTGATGGCGATGTACCTCCCGCTCTGCAAAATGTGGCAATTAAGTCTCTGGATTTGGCGTTACTGCAAGCCGGCGCAGGCATGAAAGGTGAGTTTGAAAACAGGCTTAAGAACCTTGTTAAGGAAGTAAACGACGCTCCACAGCCTATTATATTGTTCATTGATGAAGCTCATGGCCTAATTGGCGGTGGTGGGCAAGCGGGCCAAGGTGATGCGGCGAATATTCTGAAGCCAGCATTAGCGAGAGGTGAACTCAGAACGATCGCAGCAACAACGTGGGCAGAGTATAAAAAGTATTTTGAAAAAGATGCAGCTTTAACTAGGCGTTTTCAAGTCGTAAAGGTTGATGAGCCTGCCCCTGAACTCGCGATCGAAATGTTACGAGGCTTACTTGATGTAATGGCACAACACCACGATGTTCATATCACTAACCAAGCTCTCAATGCAGCGGTCCAACTGTCAGCTCGATACATTAATGGTCGTCAACTGCCAGATAAAGCGGTTTCTGTTTTGGATACGGCCTGTTCTCGAGTTGCGTTAAGTCAGTCATCTACACCGGGAGGCCTAGATGCGAAAAGAAACAAACTTAAAGCAAAGCAAGCTGAGTATGAGCATCTTAGCCAAGAGAGTCGGCTAGGAGCATCTCTTGATGTGCAGCTGCAAGGTGTCCGAAAAGAGATTGATGCGCTATCTAATGACATTATTGAATTAGAAGTACTTTGGGAAAAAGAAAAAGAATGGGTAAATGAAGCTAAGTCACTTAGAACCCAAATAATCCAGGAGGGTTCTGAAACTGCTAGAGACAAGTTACAAGAGCTTGAAAATAACCTTTCCGCTAACTCACAGCCCTTAGTTTTTTCGCATGTAAATGAAGCGCTAATCGCAGAAGTTATTTCGGATTGGACCGGTATACCGCTAGGTAAACTTCAGGATGATGAAATCCAAGCAGTATTGGGTTTGAAAGAAAGTTTGTGTAAGCGAGTTGTCGGGCAGGATCACGCTTTAGAGCTCATGTCTGAAGTGATAAAAACCGCGAGTGCGCAGCTCACGGATGAGACACGACCAAATGGTGTATTTCTCCTAACCGGACCAAGCGGAGTGGGTAAAACCGAATCGGCTTTGGCGATTGCAGAGAAAGTCTATGGTAGTGAAGAAAATGTCACGACTATCAATATGTCGGAATTTAAGGAAGAGCATAAAGTCTCATTGCTATTAGGTTCTCCTCCTGGTTATGTCGGTTATGGAGAAGGAGGTGTACTGACTGAAGCTGTTAGACGTAAACCTTATAGTGTAATTCTCCTCGATGAAATGGAAAAAGCGCACCCTGGTGTTCAAGATATTTTTTATCAGGTGTTTGATAAAGGCTCAATTAAAGACGGTGAAGGTCGAGATATAGACTTTAAAAACACTATTATTATTATGACCGCGAACACAGGGACCGAAACGACGATGTCTTTGTATTCTGATCCTGATTTATCTCCTGAGCCGTCAGCACTAAAAGATGCTTTACGCGATGATTTGTTGGTCGACTTTAAACCTGCATTTTTAGGGCGTGTGAACGTATTACCTTATTTGCCTCTATCAAGAAAAGTATTGATAGAAATAACAAAATTAAAGTTGGATAAAATTACGACTCGTATTCGTAAGCACTATAACGCTGACCTGTTTTTTGATGAGGAACTAATTAATGATATTGTAGACAATAGCAATGAGTCTGGCAGTGGTGCGCGTGTGGTACAAACAACCATAGAAAATACATTGCTTCCGAAGATTTCTCATGAAATATTGCATGCAATTCTTAATGATAAGACGTTTGATGAAATTATTGTTAAAGGTACAACTAGTGGACTTGATGTCTCAATAGTTTAACATCCTTTACACTCTCAATAATAATTGGGAGTTGGTTCATATTAACTATTATTTTTTATAAAAAACGCTTAAATTAAATCTTATTTAAAGATATAACAGGGCGTATTTAAAATGAAGTTTTTGATACATTAATCACTAATTATCACCAAACGTCAGATAATTAAATTACTACGATATATGTCAATTAATAATGCTATAGGAGATTAGCATGCAGTCTAATACGTATCTTAAATACGCAGATATTAAGGGTGAGGCAACAGCCGAGCAATACAAAGATTTGATTACACTACTATCTGTAGATTGGAGTGTAGGTCGTGAGATCTCATCATACACTGGTACAGCGATGGACCGTGAAGCGAGCGCTACTCGTCTATATGATTTGACTATCACTAAACTTCAAGACCGTTCTTCTCCTGACTTATTTAAAGAAGCGACGATTGGTAAAGGTAAACCAGCGGTTTTCCATATTACTAAGCAGGGTGAGAAGGTTGAAGAGATCATGAAGATCGAACTGACTGATGCGATGATTTCTAACTACTCAGTTTCTATCCAAGACGATCGTCCAGTTGAAACTATCACAATTTCTTACACAGAAATGATGATGACAGTGACTCCTACTGACGATAAGAACAACACTTCTGCTCCATTGGTATACGGCTACAGCGGTGTTAAAGGTCAACAAATGTAATTTTCATGCGGGGGAGTATTCCTCCGCATTTTTTTGAAAGAAGTATTTAATGAAAAGAGCAACTCAAGATAACAATTTCATCCGAATTTCTTCCCCATTCGGTAAAGATGCCATCATACTAAACTCGTTTGAGTATAAAGAAGAGATCTCAGAACTTTTTTCATTGCGTGCTAAAGCTTACTTTAATGATCAACGAAGTGAGTTAAACGAAATTATTGGTAAGGAAGTTACCATTACCCTTGAAAATAATGAGGATGTTTCTTCAAATCCTCGTTATATGCATGGTTACGTTTCTGCTGCAAGATTAGAAGGGAAAAGGGTTTCTAATACACATAAAGGCGAAAATTATAAAAACATAGAATTATTAATAGAGCCTAAATTACGTTTCGCTGAATATCGAAAAAATTGCAGAATATTTCAGCATAAAAATATAAAGGAAATTATCTCTGAAGTACTATCGGAGCATAGTGTTGCCTTTAGTTTTGAGCTAACCAAGTCCTATCCTAAATACACGTACAAAGTACAATATGAAGAATCAGATCTTGAATTTGTTCGACGTCTGTTATCGGAAGAGGGGCTATCATTTTGTTTTACACATACTAAGTCTGCCCATACGCTCAATATTTTTGATGACATCAGTTTTTATAAGCCGGGTACTGAGTTTTTAGTCGATTTTGATACAGGTACGGCGAAATCTAGCCACATTTCTTCTTGGCATGAAACGCAAATTCTGACTACTAAAGCGAGTCAAAAGTCAGGCTATAACATGCTCAAGCCTTCTTCGAATCCTAAAAATACTGCAAAGGGTGAAAGTGATTTTTTTACAGTGCCTGAAAGCGAGTATTTTGAATACATGGGTGAAATGGAGAGCAATGATCAATACGCACTGAGAAACACGCATGCAATAGAAGCACTACAGCAAAATGCATATTTGTGTCGTGGCGAGGCTACGTGCAGAACATTCAGCGTAGGCAAGTGCTTCAAGTTTAAAAAACATGAAGATAAATCTCGAGTTGGCAAAGAATATGTACTGTCTTCTGTTTTTTTGTCTGCTGCTGTTTATAACCAGACTGGTCAAGGTGGCACCGGTGCGCAAGGTGTCAAAGTCTCGTTTAGTTGTGTTGACTCAAAGACAATCCTTCGTCCTTCAGTTAACTATCCGAAACCTCAGATGAAAGGTTTGCAAACTGCAATAGTTACGGGGAACAAAGATGGTGAAATTTACATAGACAAACATGGCCGTATCAAAGTTCAGTTTCACTGGGACCGTGTTGGTAAATACGATGTAAATAGTTCATGTTGGATTCGTGTTGCGCAAAATATCGCAGGTAACGGATGGGGGTCGGTGTTTCACCCTAGAGTCGGACAAGAGGTCATCGTCGAGTTTGTCAACGGAGACCCTGATCAACCAATCGTTACGGGGTCACTATATAACGGTAGTCAACTCCCTCCTTACGCTTTACCAGAGCAAAGTTCTCAGAGTGGTTATAAATCACGCTCTGTACAAAAAGGTACATCCAATTTTAATGAGTTGCGCTTCGATGATAAGCCTGGTGAAGAGCACATTTATCTTCATGCTGAAAAACTGTTCCAAATGCTAGTTGAAGACTGTGTTGATATCGCCGTTGAAAACAGTAAAACCGAAAAAGTGACCAATGATGTTAATCAAGAGGTTGGTCAGAACGCGAGCTTGAAAGTAGGTAAAAACTTTTCGAATGAAACGGGTGAAGTGCTGTCTTTTAATGCAGGAAAGAGCGTCGAGATCAAAGTAGGTGGTGCTTCTATTCAGATGTCTAGCTCTGGAGAAATCAATATCAAAGGTAATAAAATATCCATTAACGGCTCAGCTATTGCTCTTAAAGCTGGGCAAATTTCATTGAACTAAGGTGATTTAAAGTGGGTAAACCAGCCGCAGTTTTGGGCAGCTTTCATCTTTGCCCTAAAAAAACAGGAAAGATACCGCATGTCGGTGGTCCCGTCGTTGTTGGCTCACCAAACGTAACGATTGGCGGGATACCTGCGGCAAGACAAGGCGACAAGCTTATTTGTATCGGTCCTCCGGATAGTATCTCAGCAGGTTCTTCTAGCGTAACAATCAACGGTAAACCAGCCGCGAGAGTCGGCGATTCAACGTCTCATGGTGGCAAAATTCTATCTGGTATGCCTACGGTTTTAATCGGAGGCTAGATGCCACTCGCATTTCAAACGCATCTTCTATCTTTTAATGGCCGTTCACACACCGTTCGCGAGATAGCTGATGATTCTTTTAGATTGTCCGAGGAAATCCGACCCCCTGACTTTGCTCAATCAATAGATGAGCATATATTAAGCCTCGTGCGCTCTGAGCGCGAGAGTCTTGAGCAAGCTGATATCAAGGGGAATCTCTGTGTTCTTTTACCATCTTCGGTGGACAAAAGTTTGCTTAAAGCATTGATAAGCGAGCTTTCTATTTTCGTTGACCAAACTGTCAATACTGAAATTTACTTTTATCCTTATGGCCAAGCTGCATTTTTGATGGCACTAAATCGGATAAATCGTGAAGTTAATGAAACGCAAGCGACTTGGATACTGGCTATAGAGGTTACGAGTGATGTAGAAGGGCATGTCAAACCTCAAAGCTCTATCATTTTAACCAAGTGTTTTTTTCGACATTCAGGTCTTGTGCCTGATGTTGTTCGAATTGATTTAGATGCCAAACAACAACGCATCGCCGTGGACAAGGTGTTTAAGCAATTAGGAGTAAGTTGTGAACATCCACTCAGTCAATTGTATTTATCCGTTAATAAGGAAGAGCCGCAATGGTTAAACTCAATGCAATTCTTGTCTCCGTGGGTGACCGATCAAACTCAGTATCAATTTGTTGATATCAAACTTGGCGGATTGGGTGCATGTGGCGGCGTTTTAAAAGCGTTAGTGATTGATGAGCTTCAAAGAAGCAGCCCCTGCCCAGACTTTCACGTGTTGCAAGCGGACATCGAGTCAGATGGCTATGCGGTAGGAGTAATATACAATTGGCGTAGTGAATAGGTCTGGCTATTGCTTTTCCTTCTAGTAGTAGCTGAGGTTTTAGTGATGCAAATGTTATGGGGGATTGACTCGAAACTGGCCCTTTAATGATGTTTGGACAATGACTAGGCGCAGCTTGCTTTTCAAAATAGCTTTGCTCACCGCGTTTTTACAGTGTTCTTCTCGCTTTCTGATTAAATAGCCAGCCATAGAACACAAACCACATGAAAAGCTGTTCGACTCAAGATATCCTTACCGAAATAAAATAACTTGAGTTTTGGCTTGTTCGAGATCCCACCCGTGACGCATTCCTTTTTATAAACGGTACATGGACTCTGACAGAAGCAAGCCTACTCATAGAATTGGCGGAAAGTGAATTCGAATGAAGTTTATCCACACCTCAGATTGGCATCTTGGTCGACAATTCCACAACGTATCACTACTCGAAGATCAACAAGCAGTACTCGAACAACTGATTAACTATATTGAACGCAACCCCGTCGATGCAGTTGTAGTGGCGGGAGATATCTATGACCGTTCGGTGCCACCAACGGTTGCAATAGAACTGTTAAATCGAGTCGTGAAACGCATTTGTACCGAGTTAGAAACACCAATGATATTGATATCTGGCAACCATGATGGTGCAGAAAGGTTAGGTTTCGGCTCAGAGCAAATGAAAAATGCAGGTCTCCATATTGTTAGCAACTTTGAAGAGATGCTCACTCCCATCATCATAAAAACGGACTCTGCGGACGAGGTCGCGTTTTATGGTATGCCTTATAACGACCCTGAACAGGTCAGGTTTGCCTACAAAGCCTCGGTATCCACTCATGATGAGGCTCATCAATTGCTTGTTGAGCAAATTAAAGAGCGCTTTATCTCTAAGCAAAAGCGCGTGCTCGTGAGTCACTGTTTTGTTGATGGGGCTATCGAGTCAGACTCTGAACGACCATTATCTATTGGTGGTTCTGATCGCGTGAGTCATGAACACTTCTTAGATTTTGACTACGTCGCACTTGGTCATTTGCATCAGCCTCAAAAGAAAGGCGCAGAGCATATCCGTTACTCTGGCTCTCTCATGAAGTATAGCTTTGGTGAACAGAACCAGAGAAAAGGTTTCACGTTAGTTGAACTGGACAAGAAAGGATTTGTTTCTGCAGAGCATATTGATCTTACGGCTCCTCATGAAATGCGCATTGTAGAGGGCGAGCTGGATAAAGTTATTGAGCAAGGCAAAACAGACCCTAAGAATGAAGATTATTTGTTAGTTCGCTTGATGGATAAACATGCGATTTTAAACCCAATGGAAAAACTTCGTTCAGTGTATCCAAACGTTTTACACCTTGAGAAACCTGGCATGTTAATTGGGGTAGAGCAGGAAATGGCGCAAGCAAAGTTGGCGCGAAGCGAAATTGATATGTTCCGAGATTTTTTTATTGAGGCGCAAGATAGCCAGTTGTCTAAAGAGCAAGAGCAAGCTGTTACTGACATTATTAAGCAATTATCACAGCAATAGGGACCAAAGATGAAACCAATTAAACTAACCATGCAAGCCTTTGGTCCGTTTGCAAAAACTGAAATCATTGATTTTGAGAAGCTTGGCAGTAACCCTCTATTTTTGATTAATGGTCCTACAGGTTCCGGTAAAACGTCGATCTTAGATGCCATTTGCTTCGCCCTTTATGGTGAAACCACAGGTAATGAGCGACAAGGTATTCAGATGCGGTGTGACTTATCCGCGCAAGATTTACCAACCGAAGTAGTTCTCGAATTTTCGTTACACGGCAAACAATACCGAGTTGTTCGATCCCCTGAGCAGGAAGCGCCCAAGGCCCGTGGTGAAGGGATGACGATTAAAAAGCACACTGCGGCTCTTTATGAACTCGGTGAGACTGAAACGCTTATCACCAGCAAGACGACTCAGGTTAAAACTGAAGTTAGCAATATTATTGGCTTGAATGAAACTCAATTTCGTCAAGTTATGGTGTTGCCTCAAGGAAAATTCCGAGAACTGTTGCTTGCTAGCTCTAAAGAGCGTGAAGAAATTTTTGGCCAGCTCTTTCAAACTGACATATATAAAAAAATTGAGTACGCGCTCAAAGATAAAGCGAGTGCAATTAGTAAAGCGAAAGGCGAATTTGATAATCAAATTCGAGGTGCTTTACAAGTTGCAGAAGCGAGTTCTGAACAAGAGCTATTACAACAACTGGAACAAGTAACTAAGCAATTAGAGTCTGATAAAAAGAATGAGCAAGCAGCGTTAGATAAGCTCAATACTGCTAAATCTGAATTGCAAAAAGCGGAAACCTTGAATGGAGAGTTTTCGAAACGAGAGCAAGCAGAAAGCGCACTCAAGCTGCATCTAGAACACTCAGATTCGATAAAAGCTCGTCAACAGCAATTAGAAAACGCTAAAAATGCCAATAAGATAGAGTTGCCCTACATCTCATTACAAAATGCAAAAGCTCAAACGCAAGAGCTTAGGCAAAAAATCGTAGCTTTGAAAGAGAGTCTCGAAAAAGCTCATGTCGTTGCGAGAGAACAAGAAAACTTGCAGCAAAGTGCAAAAGAGGCCGCGGCAAAGGTCCCGCAGTTAACGCAACTGCAGTATCAGCTTGAAAGTATGAAAAACAAGTTGGTCGAGAAAGACAATTTGGAAAGTAAAATAACGGCGGGTTATCAACAAAAACAACAATTTGAAGCAACGTTAAAACAGTACATAGAACTAAAAGATAAGTTAACGTTACAGGCCCAGCAGGGACAGAAGGAGCTAGAGAAAGCACGAGTTGATGTTGCGCTTATTGGCAGCATCGATGCGGAAATAAAACAAAAACAACGGCTGCTACAGGATCTACAAAAGCAGCATGATCTTACTTTAGAGCTCTCTAAACTCAATGCGCTAACTGTAGGTAAGCAGCAGTCACTAAACGAAGCCAGTCAGCGCTATATGCAGTATCAACAAGACGCTGATACGATAGAGCTTAAGTGGCACAACGCTCAAGCAGCAGTATTAGCGCAGCGACTAAAAGCAGGTGAAGCATGCCCGGTGTGTGGTAGCGAAACGCATCCTAACCCCGCAACGTTTGTTGAAGAAGCCGTTACAAAAGAGCAAGTTCAGGCGGCTAGAGCGAAAGAGCGAGAAGCTCAAACCTTGTTGAACCAACTAAGCAATCAGCTAGAACAACATAACGTTGTCATTAGTCAGTATCAGAATCAGTGTAACCAGTTGAAAGAGGAGTTGGGTGAGTATGCTACATCTGAGATCTCGACGGTTCAAAATGATTTGCAAGCGATCAATGCTCAACTCCTACGTCTACAAGCTATTGATATTGAAAAGCTAGAAAAGAACGTTGAACAGCTTAATCAACGCTGCGTCGTGGGTGAAAATAAAATTCATGAGCTGCAGAATCAAATGGCGGCAAATGAATCAACCGTTAAAGCGAACCAAGAACAATTGGCTCAATTACAAGCTTCTATTGACCCAAAATACAGTTCCGCTGACTTGCTTGAACGTGAAATTTTGCTGACAAACGAGCAAATTCTGAGTTTGAACACAGGCTTAGAAAAGGCGCAAAACGCTTTGCAGCAAGCGATATTGGAGAAATCAAATGCGGAAAGTCACTTAGCGACGAACAAGCAGTGGTTATCTGAGTCAGAGCAAAAACTTAGCCAAGCAGAATTAGCGTGGAATGAGGCACTACAGGCGAGTAAATTTGAGGATGAAAGCCATTATCTAAGTAGTCGAGTGGGAGATGATGAACTTCAAGCCTGGCAGCAAGAAATAGACAGCTTCAAACAGGCACAAACCAAGCTTGAGCAAACACTACATGATTTAAATCATGCATTGAAAGATCTTGAAAGGCCTAATTTAGAGTCGTTTAACGACAGGTTAACCACTCTGCAGGCGCAATATATTGAAGTAAGGAATCAACTTGATACCACACGCTCAATATTTGAACGCCTTGAAAAGGTTCGTAAAGATATTGCCGTGTTGCATGAGAAAAATAGTAAGTTAGAAGAAGAATACAAAATCTTTGGTACGTTGTACGACGTTGCTAGCGGTAAAACAGGCAGCAGGGTTAGCCTACATCGCTTTGTTCTTGGTGTACTGTTGGATGATGTGCTGATTCAGGCCTCTCAACGCTTAAGCCTTATGAGTAAAGGGCGCTATATTCTTGCTCGAAAAACAGAGGGCTTCAAAGGCGCTGCGGGTCGCGGCTTAGATTTAATGGTTGAAGATGGCTACACAGGAAAAACGCGTGATGTTGCGACACTTTCCGGCGGTGAATCATTTATGGCAGCGCTTGCTCTGGCACTTGGTTTGTCGGATGTTGTGCAATCCTATAGTGGCGGTATCCGTTTAGACACTTTATTTATTGATGAGGGCTTCGGTAGTTTAGACCCAGAGTCTTTAGATCTTGCTATTCAAACGCTAGTGGACCTGCAACAGACTGGGCGCATGATCGGTGTTATTTCTCACGTTTCTGAGCTGAAAGAGCAAATGGCGCAGAGGATTGATGTTGAACCATCAAGACTTGGTTCAACGGTGTCGATTAAATCTCAATGTCGCTTCGCTGTCTAATTCAGTGACTACTGTTAGATCAAAAAGCCCCTATTGTTAGGGGCTTTCTGACTAAGTCGCTACTGTTCGCAAAAGTGGCCTTCTTTTGGTGATTGGGTAATCGCATATTCGCCATCAAGGTTGCGATAAACAATCGTGTTCCAAACAGAGCCATCATCCAATTCAAACTCAATAGCATAGTTGACGCCGCTAACGATTTGCGCGTGAACATTCAGTATTCGTTTAAACGACGCTATTGTGTCCATTTTCTTTAAAACAAAGGCCATTGCCTTTTGTGCATCAGGGGTCGCGTTAAACTCATTCCACCCACCTGGCATGTTTCCTTGTGCATTACATACATCTGCCGAGGTCGTTAATTGTGTCGTTTCGCTCGGCTTTTCCTGCTGACAACCTGCAAGTAACACCAAAAGTGCACAAACTGACACTGTTTTTAATTTCATAACAATAACCTCTGTCTATAACGCAACGTATTATAGGAGGGTGATATGCCTACGAATGTCTATGTTGTGCAAAGTTTCTATATGCATAGGGTTAAATGCTGACAAAATGTACAAGCATGGTCAGCTTGTAAGTCAAAAATAGAGCAATCTTGTTATCGATTTGCAGAGATGACGAGGTTTCGGTGTTAAGCGCGCTATTGATGATGAAGAATTGTGATGTGTACCTATGAGGGCGATGGTGCGGCTTAGTGATCGATTTGTTATCTTCTAGAGTAAAATCAATCACTAATTAAAATTTAGGTGTTGTATGAAATCGATAAAAATATTTTTACTTTTGTCACTTGCAACTTTATTTGGTTGTACCTCGAAGCCGGATGGGGTGGAACCCGTGAATAATTTCGATTTAGAGCCATATCTAGGTAAGTGGTATGAGATTGCACGCCTAGACCATTCATTTGAGCGAGGCTTATCCAACGTTACCGCTGAGTATCAGGTTCGTGAGGATGGTGGGGTCAAGGTGATAAACCGTGGATATTCCGAAGAAGAGCGACAGTGGTCAGAAGCTGAAGGCAAAGCTTATTTTGTTGAAGATGAAACGGTGGGACACTTAAAGGTTTCCTTTTTTGGGCCAATATATTCTTCTTACATTGTGTTTGAGCTAGGTGAAAACTATGACTATGCGTTTGTTTCCGGTTACAACCACGACTACTTGTGGCTATTGTCTAGAACTCCTAATGTTGATGAGAAAGTAGTGGAGCGCTTTAAGTACGTAGCTAAAGAGAAAGGTTTCGCTATCGACGAGCTCATTTTTGTTGAACAAGAGAAACAACGGCAGCTTTAAGTTCATCAGCGTGGCTGAAAAAGCGGACAGAGGGGAAGCTTCCTAATTAAGAGCTCAGTTTGTCATTTCGCTTAACAGTAATTTGTTACGGCGTAACTTAATGTGGTCAAAATGGATATAGCCCCATCATTTGTGATTACTCGTGATGGGGCTTATATAAATTTGAGTGAGCGTCGAAAGGTTGATCTATCAACAAACGGTTATGGTTTACTTAATCAAACGAACGATCAGGGAACCTGGTGCTCGAATAGATTCAACATTGTGGCTAAGTACTGTGCCGCTTGTTGGGGCGGTGTAGCGTTTAATCTCAGCGCCAAAGCTGTCGTATTGAATCGCAAGAAGTTGGCCTTGCTCGACAAAATTCATCAAACTGACATGAGGCAGTACAAAGCCGCCGTGTGTCGCTTTCACACTGACGATTTCGTTTCCTTCCAAGCATGACGTAATAGGGTCCATATCACCTTCAACAATGTTATGCTTTTTCAGCACATTAAAAATGCCTGTTACAGTTCGACTGATGAGCTCTTGCTCGGTGTATCGCCCCATACCTACTTCAACTGTAATGCTTGGGACACCATGGTTATTCCAAACCGTTTCAAGGACGCCAGCATCTCCAGGATCATTTAAAATCGCATCAGGATTAATGAGACGAGCCATTTCTAATGATTGCTCGATTCGGAAATCTGCAAACACGTAAAGTGGATAGGCCGCACCACTGGTTTGAGTGTGAAGGTCAATGGCTAAATCAGCATTTGGCTTGAGCAAATCATTCCACAATGCATATAAGTAACGTTGGGCCTCATTGCCGTTTTGGTCACCAGGAAAAAAGCGGTTTAAGTTTGCAGGAGACGCGTCAGGGTCTGCGGAATAGAAATCGCGGCTGTGGTTTAGCATACCTGGCATGTTAATGGTTGGAACAATAGTGACAGTACCAGCGACTTCAGTGCCGATGAGCTCTCGAGCAGTTTTCTGCGCTGCTAACACACCATTGTACTCATCACCATGAACCCCTGCGGTAATCATGATCTTCTTGCCAGGTTTTTCACCTTTGAACACTAGCACAGGTAGGTGTTGCCACTGAGAGAGAGCATTCGTTGCGATGCGAAACCAAAACTTATGCTCGCCCGAATTTAGGTCTGCTACATTGAGAGACTGAATCACTTGATGACCTTGAATCACGTCATCGAGAAATTGTGTTGCCATTAAAGTTACCACTCCAAAACCATAAGCTAATCTAAAACCTTAGCGTCGTCATACCATGAATATTAATAAGGCGAGAACATGTCTCGCCTTAATTACCAATTGGTTTCGTTTTACGCAAAACCCATAATATGAGCTGCGATAACGACGATACTTGATAGGGTAAAGAGTAATAGAATAAATCGCCAGCAGAATTTTGCCCAGTCACCCCAGTCGATACGGCAGACACCAAGCGTTGCCATGAGAGATGCCGAAGTAGGGACGATAACGTTAGTAAAGCCATCGCCAAGTTGGAATGACAAAACTGCCACTTGGCGCGTAACTCCTGCAATGTCTGCCAGAGGGGCCAGTAGAGGCATCGTCAGTGCCGCTTGTCCAGAGCCCGAAGTGACGAAGAAGTTGAAGATAGATTGGAATACATACATTAACCATGCCGCAGCCACGTCAGGAAGCCCGCTAATCACGCCGCCAGCACTGTTTAGAATTGAGTTCAGTACACTCGCTTCATCAGTTGTACCACCACCAAGGATCAACAATACACCTTTTGCACAACCCACTAATAGGGCAGGTGCAAGCATAATAGCTGCACCTTCTTTAAATGCATCAGCTGCGCAGTTTAGCGTCATACCGTTTAGGCGGAAAATCGTACCGATGATCGCGACAACAAAGCCCATAGTGAAAAATTGAGACGCGATTTCTGGGATGTACCATGCGTTAGCGACTACGCCCCAAACAACCCACACCGTGGTCGCAATAACCGTAAGGATAACGAGTGTGTCACCTAGGTTCCAACGAGAATCTTGATTGCCAAGCTCTTGCTGACGGAAATACTGGTCTGTGCGATGGCTGTAAGAAAGTTTAGGATTTGACTTCACACGAGCGGCGTAGATCATTGTGAAAGCGATACCGATTAACGTAAAGCCAGCCCATAACCCCATGCGTACTGTCATGCCGGATAAAACAGGTACACCCGCAATGCCTTGCGCAATAGCTACGGAAAAAGGGTTCATCCAAGAAGTAGCGAAGCCAATTTGAGTCGCAACATAGGTAACCATTACCGTAGTGATACCATCATAACCAAGGCGAACCATAAGCGGCGCGATAATAATCGCAAACGCTACGGCTTCTTCACCCATACCAAATACCGCACCGCCTAGCGAGAACAGCAAAAATAGCACTGGAATGAATAGCGCTTCGTTACCTTTGGTCTTATCGATAAGGCGCAGGATACCGTTATCGATTGTGCCTGTGCGCATTACAACGCCGAAAGCACCGCCGATAACCAACATGAACATAATCACGCCGATTGCGCTGCCCCATTTAGAGCCAGAAACTAGCCCTTCGAAAGGGAAGTTCATCAGACCAATGCCACCACCAGAAGCAAACAGGCCAACCTTGTTGTAAACCAGTTCACCGTTTTCGTCGGTTGCATAAGAGAAAGAAGAAGGATCGATAACTGTGCGAGTTTTTTCTGCACCGTCGACCATGTAGGTCACCTGTTGGCTATCAAAATGACCAGCAGGAATTAAGTAGGTAAGAATCGCAGCAAGAATACCAACAATGAAGATCAAAATGAGGGTATCTGGCATCTGCCACGACTTAGGGGTAGCAACCGAGTCTGCTGGTTGCGCATGTGTGTGAGACATAACTTACTTCACGTCAAATTCAATAAAGCATGAAATATCGATAAAATAGAATAAAAAGTCAATATTAATGCTTATGTTGAACTATAAATTCATCAAATATTTGAAGTGAAGTTAATTTGATTGTTTTGTGGTCAAATGTTGGGTTAATGTTTCAATATGCGTTGAGTTTGGATGATTCACGAGCTTTCATAGTCATCTGCAGGTGATCTAATCACTTGATTTCTGTCTGTTCTGCATAAAAAGCAGCGACATCACGAAGGTCTTCATCATTTAACATTTTTAACTGTGCTGCCATCATTTCTGCAAGTGGCCCTTTACGCTCACCGGCTTGATAAGATTTCATTGCATTGTAAAGGTACTGAGCATTTTGACCAGCAAGGCTTGGATAGGTGTTGTTCGTTGCGATGCCTGTAACACCGTGACAATAGACACAGCTAGGTGATTTGATTTTACCTTTATCAGCATCACCAAACGGCTCGGCATGGATAGCGGAAGAGAAAATAAAAGAGATTAGAAGTACAAATCTGAGCATGGAGGTTATCTATTCGCTAAAAATCATGCCGATACAATAAAGCTTCCCCTTAGGGGAAGCTCAATGATCAAAATCAAATTAAAGTAGAGATTTTATACTTGATAAGAAAGTGTCGATGTCTTTCGCTGAAATATCTTTATGAGTTACAAAACGAATTGGATTTCCAGGGGTTATCGTGATGTTTTGTTCCTTTAGTTTCGCAGCGATACTTACTATGTCCACTTGAGGAGCAAGCTTCGCGAACACGATGTTCGTTTGAACAAATTCAGGGTTGACTGAAAAACCAGGCAGTTCTGCTAAACCTTCCGCTAAGGTTTTTGCGTTGATGTGATCTTGTTTTAGCTGTTCCACTTGTTCGGTAAGGGCAAGTTTGCCTGCTGCGGCAAGAATACCCGCTTGACGCATACCACCGCCGACCATCTTTCTTAAGCGACGTGCTTTTGCGATGTAGTCTTTGCTACCAAGCAGTAGCGAGCCAACAGGGGCAGCCAGACCTTTCGACAGACAGATCGTCATTGAATCAAAGTACTGACCGATCTCTTTTACCGGAACATCAAGTGCAACGGCTGCGTTAAAAACGCGAGCGCCATCTAGATGCATCTGCAAGTTATGTTTATTCACGAAGTCACGTGCTTCTGCTAAGTAAGACAGAGGTAGTACTTTACCATTAATTGTGTTTTCTAAGCTGAGAAGCTTAGTGCGAGCAAAGTGACAATCATCTGGTTTAATCGCAGCAGCCAGTTTATCAAATGGTAGCGTGCCATCTGGGTTATTTTCGACTGGTTGAGGTTGAATTGATCCCAAAACCGCCGCGCCACCAGCTTCGTATTTGTAGTTATGTGCTTGTTGCCCACATAGATATTCATCTCCCCGCTCGCAATGCGCCATTAAACCGAGCAGATTGGCTTGAGTGCCTGAAGTGGTAAACAAAGCTGCTTCGAAACCAGCAAGCTGCGCAGCAAATTTTTCAAGCTCATTGACCGTAGGGTCATCACCATAAACATCATCCCCAACGGGGGCCTTAAACATGGCTTCTCGCATGGCTTGGGTGGGCTGTGTAACGGTATCTGATCGAAAATCCATGAATGTCTCCTTGGTCAAAGTCCTAAATATATCCGCAAAGGCGCGCTTTGCTTAAGCAAGCGATCGTTTTGGCATCGGTGATCGAGCCATCGACAATCTTTTCTTCGAGTTGCTTGATTGACAAGGTGACGACCTCAATCACTTCGTCTTCATCGCACTCGTAACGGTTTGTTTTGTTGAGCTTTTCGGCAACAAATAGATACTGTATCTCATCACAAAATCCGGCAAGAGGGGTGACTTGGCCGAGAGACGTGAATTTCTCTGCACTAAACCCAGTTTCTTCCTCTAACTCTCTTTTGGCGCAGCAGAGTGGCTCTTCGTTGCCTTCTCTGGTACCAGCAGGAAGTTCCAATAGCCATTTATTAAGTGAAGGCCGAAATTGGTGGACAAGGACAATGTGACCCTCCGCTGTAATAGGGAGAATCACCGCAGCACCCGGATGATGGATTGTGGTGTGCGTTATTGCCTGTCCTGTAGGAAGCACAACGTCTTCTTCAATCAGAGAAATTTGCTTCCATTTATGAATTATCTTGCTCATGCAGTTATGAACCCTAGCTGTTACCGCATTTTTGACGTTTTTCGACATTAACCACAAATGGTGGGAAACAAAAGCAAAAAATACTGCAACACGACGAAAGCGTTTGCACTTTAAGTGAGCAATGTCTCATAAATGGAAACTTTGATTGCTTCGTCAAGAAGGGGAAAAGCATCTGCTATAAGGGGAATTCGACAAAATACATTTGTAACAAAGTTATAACAAGTGTATAAAAATGTTAACGCAATACCACTTCAGTAGCCGGAGAACGTATGACACAAACCTTATTTGCCTCAAATGCCGAAAAAGCGCTTCTCTCAGAACGCATCAATAAATTGGCGAAAGCGTTAACGGATGGCGTTTATGAGCGTGAACATACGATCAAGCTCTGCCTTCTTGCTGCACTTGCTGGTGAAAGTGTTTTTCTTTTAGGCCCCCCTGGTATTGCAAAAAGCTTAATTGCCAAACGACTCATCCAAGCGTTCGATAACAGCAGTTACTTCGAATACCTGATGACGCGCTTCTCAACCCCTGAAGAGGTGTTTGGGCCACTGAGTATCCAAGAGCTAAAAGACAACGGCCGTTATGTTCGCTTAACTAAAGGGTATTTGCCAACTGCACAAGTCGTATTTTTGGATGAAATCTGGAAGGCGGGGCCTGCAATTCTTAACACATTGCTGACAGTGGTTAATGAGAAAACATTCAAAAATGGCAGCGATATCGAGCGTGTGCCAATGCGCCTGTTGGTATCGGCTTCCAATGAATTACCCGATGAAGATAGTGGATTGGATGCCCTCTACGACCGCATGTTGGTGCGTGTGTTTGTGAATCGAATTCAGAATAAACAAAACTTTAAGTCGATGTTGACTGTGGGCACATCGCAAGAGGCACAAGTACCAGAAGGCCTAGCGATAACTGATGAAGAATATCATCAATGGCAACAACAGCTCGACAAATTGACGCTAACCGATAATGCATTCGAAAAGCTTTTCCAGCTTAAAACGATGTTAGAAAGCAAAGTTGAAGCTCAGTTTGGTGATGTGGCCAATACCGACATGTATGTCTCTGACCGCCGCTGGAAGAAAGCCGTGAAGTTGTTAAAAGCGAGCGCGTTTTTTAATGGTCGCGATGAAATCAATCCGCTTGACCTTCTACTGCTGCAAGATTGTTTATGGAACAGTCCTGAATCGCGAGATGTGGTACGTGAAGTGGTTCAAGAGTTCGCCTTAAAACATGCATTTGATCAACAAGACGCGGAGCAGGAAATCGAGTACTGCCGTGAGTCTTTGGTTGATGTTCAACATGAACTTGAAGATGCCTACCGCATGACGTTAACGTCTGAAGCGGCAACGGGTATTTTGCGCAAAGAAACCATGCGCTTTGATACCTCTAAAGCCAAGATGTACAAAGTTGGCGCAGCCGTTAACTTAGTTAAATTGGTGGTCTTGCAAAGCAACATGTCGGTTTCAGAATCAGAAAAAGGTGATAGCCGCTGGGTTTATGTACCCAAAGATGAGTTAGATCGAGTCATTAAAGAGGGAAGCGGTGATGTGTATGGTTACGTCAATCAAAACACCAACATGTGCCGTTTACGATTTGACGTTGACGCGGCGAATAACCTAGTTATCCGTGATATCGCGAACCGAGGCATTCTGGTTAGCCTAGTGACTCAAGAGGGCTTGGATGTAGAGCTTTACCAAAAGTGGTTAACGCAGAGCGAAAAAGCCGTAAATCAGCTTAGTGAGGCAGAACACCATATGCGTAAGGTGAAAGCGAACTTTCATGATGCGCTTCCGCATAGCTTTGTTGATCCTGAATTACCCCGCCTAATGGAGTCGAGTCTGCAACAGGTCAGTCAGAGGCTTGAATCAATCCAAGCAGAAAGTGAAAAAGTTATCCAACGCTTTAAAAACTTAAATCAGTTTTTCTCATAAGGAGACGACATGCTAGGTGCAGACGGACTTAACCTCGCGCTGATGGTGGCCGACTCCGGCATCATCGATAGCGCAGTTAATGATTTGATGGCTCGTTCACAAGTCATGATGATGGCAGAAAACCGAGGTGTTAAATCTTCGGTCAAAGGTCACTTGTTAAAGTGGCGAGGCAGCGTTAAAAAACGGATCACCAAGGTATGTGAGACAGAGCGTTTCAAACAAGAGCTGTCTTTATATCAAGAGGTTATTCATTGGGATGAAGAGGCGTTTTTTGAAAACATCGAAGATGTGATTAAAAAGCTGGAATGGCACTCTGCGTTTTACATGCAAGCTCGCCGAATGATGGAAAAGAACAAAGGGATGAATAACCCTATGTTCCCACATTACTTTTGTGACCAATGGTACCAAAGCCTCACCGATGCAATAAAACAAGCGCAAGTAAGCGAGCTTGAAGCCAATAAAGAAAAGGTGCTGAATGACCTGTATCAACGTATGGAAACCATGCGTAATATGGATAAAGTCACGGAGTCGGGTGATGCTGAAAGTGTAGGGCGCCTGTGGGATATGGCATCTGCCAAGTTGAGTAAAACAGACTTAACGGTGATGAAACGCCATGCTGAGTTTTTGAAGAAGCACCAAGGCTTGCAAGAAATTGCGGAGCAACTCGGTCGTATAGCGGGGCAAGTAAATGATCCTGAACTAAATCGTGCGCCCGCTGAAGAACTTCAATTGGTCGAAGAGAAAAGTGATGAGGCGACGGATGATATTGTTGGTATTCACGAAAGCGATGATCTAAATAAGCTACTTCCCAACGAAACGATGTTTTTGGCGTATCCTGAACTTGAAGTTGTGTTCTATAAACACTTAGTTGATAAACGGCTCATGAACTATCGTACACAAGGCAAATCGCGCACGTTACGTAAAGTTAAAGCTCACCGACCTGACCATAAAGCGGTAGATATCGAAAAAGGCCCCTTCATTGTTTGTGTGGACGCGTCCGGTTCCATGAGTGGCTTTCCTGAGCAATGCGCCAAAGCCATGGCTTATGCTCTGATGCAAATCGCACTAGCGGAGCAACGTGATTGCTATGTCATTATTTTTTCTACGGAACACATTACCTACGAACTAACCAAACAAGATGGTCTGCGCGAGGCGGCGGACTTTCTAACTTATAGCTTCCATGGTGGTACAGACTTAGAGCCAACTTTGATTAAATCTATCGACTTGATGAGCGGTGATAAATATAAAAACGCAGACATGGTAGTCATTTCCGACTTTATCGCGCCAAAACAACAAGACGAGTTACTGGCCAAAGTGGATGCGCTCAAAGCGAAGAAAAACCGTTTTCACGCGATTAGCTTATCGAAATACGGAAATCCTGCATTAATGTCGATGTTTGATCACACTTGGTCTTATCACCCTAATGTTGTGGGAAGATTGCTAAAAAGGGTCAGCAACTATTAAACGCCTTAATGTTTCATGGGACAAAACGAACTGAAAGCGAGATTTATATTGCTTCGTTTTAAGCCAATAAGATCGAACTTTGGTCGAATTGACTTAAAAGAAATCAAACGAACAGAAAATGAAATGTTTTTGTTTGACTATCTTCTCTCAATCCGTAAAGTAGACACCAACGCAACGGGGTAGAGCCCTGAAGCGTAATAAAAAGGCGCCTTGGCAGAGTGGCTATGCAGCGGATTGCAAATCCGTGGACCTCGGTTCGACTCCGGGAGGCGCCTCCA